>NZ_JBIURH010000027.1:0-101324 GCF_044740765.1 Kitasatospora sp. NPDC088346 | reverse complement strand
CCGATCTCGGGCCTCAACACCTCAAGATCTGCACAGGGGACGGCGTGTACTGCGTCAGGCGCTCCTCAGCGACCCACAGATGGAGCACAAGAGCCCTTTAGGCCCCCCAAATGAGATGTCCTCCTAGGGGGCCGTCATGACCGCCGAGATGGTCGTGCCCGCGTGGATGCGTGCCCAGGTCACGGCGGAGCAGTACGACGCATGGTCCGAGGAGCAGTGCGCCGGCATCGAGATCGTGGACGGGATGATCGTCGTGAGTCCGAGCGCGTCCAAGCAGCACAGTCGCCTGGCCCGGATCCTGGCGAACGCCCTGGACGCCGCCGCAGGACCGGAGGTGGAACACCGGCACCGACTTCGACGTCCGGCTGCAGGACGTGCCGCTCACCAACCGCCGCCCCGACGTCGTCGTCTGCCGCGCCGACACGATCGACGTCACGCCGACCCGCCCGGAGCACATCCCGTTCTACTGGCGGGTCGAACGGGCTCCCACGGGTGTCCCGCTCGTCCACACGCACCGGCTCGATCCCGCGTCCGGGAGCTACCGGGACGGCGAGGTGTTCGCCGGGACGGTCAGGGCCTGGCGCCGTTCGCCGTCGAGGTCGATCTGGGGGGCCTGACCCTGCCCCGGCGGTACTCCGTCCGGGTAACACCCCCCGATCGGGGGTGTCCGTGCGCTTCGCCCGGCGGGCACAGTGACCGCATGCAGACTCCACTCTCTGTGCTGGACTTCCTCCACCGGGCCGAGCTGGTCTACGGCGACCGGGTCGGAATCGTCGACGAGCCGGACCAGCCGGCCGCCTCCTGGGGCGAGGTGACCTACCGGCGGATGGCCGAGCTGGCCCGGGCGCAGGCCGCGGGGCTGGACCGGCTGGGGGTGGGGGCCGGTGAGCGGGTGGCGATCGTGTCGCACAACTCGGCCCGGCTGATGACCTCGCTGTTCGGGGTGAGCGGTCACGGCCGGGTGCTGGTGCCGGTGAACTTCCGGCTGAAGGCGGAGGAGGTCGCGTACATCGTCGAGCAGAGCGGCGCGTCGGTGCTGCTGGTCGACCCCGAGCTGGACGAGTCCCTGGCGGGGGTGGCGGTCCGGCACCGGTTCGTGCTGGGCGCGGAGAGCGACGCCGAGCTGTACGACTTCGACCGGGAGCCGGTGGCCCGGGAGGTGCCCGAGTCGGCGACCGCGACGATCAACTACACCAGCGGAACGACCGCCCGCCCCAAGGGCGTTCAGCTGACCCACCGCAACCTGTGGCTGAACGCGGTGCTGATGGGCCTGCACTTCGGCGCGAGCGACCGCGACGTGTACCTGCACACGCTGCCGATGTTCCACGCCAACGGCTGGGGCATGCCGTTCGCGCTGACCGGCCTCGGCGCGCAGCACGTGGTGCTGCGCAAGGTGGACGGCGCGGAGATCCTGCGGCGGGTGGAGCGGCACGGGGTGACGTTCCTGTCCGGGGCGCCGGCGGTGGCGGCGATGGTCCTGGAGGCGGCGGCCGAGTGGGACGGGCCGGTGCCGGGCCGCGACCGGGTGCGGATGATCGTGGCCGGGGCGCCGCCGCCGACCTCGATGGTGCAGCGCATCGAGAGCGAGCTCGGCTGGGAGTTCATGCAGATCTACGGGCTGACCGAGACCTCCCCGCTGGTCACGGCCAACCGCACCCGGGCCGAGTGGGACGCGCTGCCGCCGGCCGAGCGGGCCGAACGGCTGGTGCAGGCGGGCGCTCCCGCGCTCGGCAGCCAGGTACGGGTGGACGGGCAGGGCGAGGTGCTGGTCCGGTCCAATGTGGTGCTGGACGGCTACTGGGGCCAACCGGAGGCGACCGCCGAGGCCGTCCGGGACGGCTGGTTCCACACCGGTGACGGCGGCACGCTGACCGACGGGTACCTGTCGATCTCGGACCGCAAGAAGGACGTCATCATCTCCGGCGGGGAGAACGTCTCCTCGATCGAGGTCGAGGACTGCCTCTACGACCACCCGGCGGTCGCCGAGGTCGCGGTGATCGGGGTGCCGGACGAACGCTGGGGCGAGACGGTCAAGGCCCTGGTGGTCCTGCGCGAGGGGCAGAGTGCCGGGGAGGACGAGCTGATCGCGCACTGCAAGCGGCGACTGGCCGGCTACAAGGCGCCGACCTCGGTGGAGATCCGGGAGTCGCTGGCCCGGACGGCCACCGGGAAGCTGCAGAAGTTCAGGCTGCGCGAGCCGTACTGGCGGGACCGGCCCCGTCAGGTCAACTGACCGGGTCGCCGACCAGGCCCACGTCCCGTGCGGCGAGGGCGAGTTCGACCCGGTTGCGGACCCCGAGCTTGTGCATGGCGCTCTTCAGGTAGCCGGTGACGGTGTTGCAGGTGAGGCCGAGGTGGCCGGCGATCTCCGGGTTGGTCCGGCCGGTCGCCGCCCACCGGATCACCTCCCGTTCGCGCGGCGTCAGCCCGGCGGGCGGCGCGGCCGGGCCGGGCGGCTGGCACCAGGCGGCGGCCCCCGCCAGGGCCCGGGTGGCGGCGGCGGCCAGCCGGGCCACCGAGCCGATCCGGACGTCGCCGAGCGGGACCACCGTGCGCACCGAGGCGTACACCACACCGTGCACGGCCGTCCCGTGCACCAGGGGCACGGTGAGCATGGTGTACAGGTCCTCGGCACCGACGGCGGTGTCGTACTGGTGCGAGATGGTGGTCGCGGCGCGGTAGTCGGACACCCAGGTCGGCGTCCGCTCGGCCAGTGCGCGGCCGCCGAGGCCGGTGCCGATCGGGACATCCAGGCCGTGCAGCAGGTCGGCCCTGGTCCCTGACCAGTGCCGTAGGGTCATCCGCCCGGGGCGCTCCGCGCGGTCCGGGACGCCGACCAGGCCGACGTCGGCGCCGCACTCGTCCACCACCCGGCGGGCCAGGTCGCCGAGGACGGACTGCCGGACCAGCTCGGCGGCCCGGGCGTCGAGCTCGGCCGCCCGGGTAGGGATGGACTCCGTCGCCGCGGTCATCGGGCGATTCTCACACGGGTCGCGGGAGTTGGGGAGTCCCGTGAAGCACCCGCGAACCACCCACCACCGAGGAGTGCACGACATGACACAGCTGGATGCCCTGCTGGCCGACCTGCGGGCGGAGAGCGCCGAACTGGACGGCCTGGTCGCCGGTCTGGACGCGGCGGGACTGGCCACCGCGACCCCGGCCGTCGGCTGGACCGTCGCCCACCAGCTCTCCCACCTCGCCTGGACGGACCGCTGGTCGCTGCTGGCGGCCACCGATCCGGAGGGGTTCGGGGCGGCCGTGCAGCGGGAGTTCGCCGCCGGGTTCGACGTCGTCGAGGAGGGGGCGGCCGAGGGGGCCGGCGAGGACCCGGCGAAGCTGCTGGACCGCTGGCGGGACGGCCGGGAGCGACTGGCGGCGGCCCTGGCGGCCGTGCCCGCCGACGTCCGGCTGCCGTGGTTCGGGCCGCCGATGAAGGCGCCGTCGATGGCCACGGCCCGGCTGATGGAGACCTGGGCCCACGGTCAGGACGTCGCGGACGCGCTGGGCGTCGTCCGGGTGCCGGGCGAGCGGCTGCGGCACGTGGCCCACCTCGGGGTGCGCACCATCGGGTTCGCCCTCGCCCTGCACGGGCTGCCGGCCGACCGGCCGGTGCGGGTGGAGCTGGTCGCGCCCTCGGGAGGGGCGTGGTCCTGGGGCCCGGAGGACGCCGCGGACCGGGTGAGCGGCCCGGCCCTGGACTTCTGTCTGCTGGTCACCCAGCGGCGCCACCCCGACGACCTGGCGCTCACCGCCACCGGCCCCACGGCGCAGGCCTGGCTCCCGATCGCGCAGACCTTCGCCGGCCCGCCCGGAGCAGGGCGCCCGCCGCGGGGGTGAGGGCCCGACGCAGGGGTGAGGGCCCGACGCAGGGGTGAGGGCCCGCCGCGGGGGTGAGGGCCTGACGCGGCCCGACGCGGTCCGGGGGCCGGCGTCGTCGCCTGCCGCGTGGCGCGTGGCGCGTGGCGCCGGGCAGCCTCCGCCGGCGGTCCGGTCCGCCCGAGCTGCCGGGCCGGGCCGTCGCGACGACCACGGTGCCCAACTCCTGCACCACTCCGCTCGGTTCGCTGCTCGGCGGTTTCCTCGGCGAGGTGATCGGGCCCCGGCCGGCGGCGGTGGAGCCGGCCGGGTGTGCCACAGTGGGCCGATGAGGACGATCGGGCTGCTCGGCGGCATGAGCTGGGAATCCACGGCGGAGTACTACCGCCTGCTGAACGTGCTGACGCGGGAGCGCCTCGGCGGCCTGCACTCGGCGAAGTGCGTGCTGTACTCGGTCGACTTCGCGGAGATCGAACGGCTGCAGGCGGCCGGGCGGTGGGAGGAGGCGGGCCGGGTGCTCGCCGCGGCCGCGAAGTCGCTGGAGGCGGCCGGCGCCGAGCTGCTGCTGATCTGCACCAACACCATGCACAAGGTCGCGGACCAGGTCGAGGCCGCCACCGCCGTCCCGCTGCTGCACCTCGCGGACACCACCGCCGGGGCGGTGCTGGCCGCCGGGCTGGACCGGGTCGGGCTGCTGGGCACGGCGTTCACCATGGAGCAGGACTTCTACCGGGACCGGCTGGCCGGCCACGGTCTCGAGGTGCTCGTCCCGGACGCGGCGGGCCGGGCGGAGGTGCACCGGGTGATCTACGAGGAGCTGTGCGTGGGCGTCGTCCGGGAGGAGTCCCGGGCCGCCTACCGGCGGGTGATCGCCGATCTGGTCGCGGCCGGGGCGCAGGGCATCGTCCTCGGCTGCACCGAGATCGAGCTGCTGATCGGCCCCGAGCACAGCCCCGTCCCGGTCTTCGCCACCACCAGCCTGCACGCCCGGGCCGCCGTCGAGGCCGCGCTCGGGAGCTGACGACGACGGTGCGGCGACCCGGGTACGGGTCCGACCGCCCCGCTCACAGCGTGCGCCAGCGGGCCGAGGCGAACGAGAAGACGCCGAAGAGCAGCAGGCCCGCGGCCACCGGAAGGAGCAGCCACGGCCCGGCCGGGCTGACGGCGAAGGACCGCAGCGTGTCGTCCATCCCCTTGGCCCGGCCGGGATCGAAGCGGACGGCGGCGGTCACCACGAAGACCCCGGCCCCGGCGAAGACCGCGCCGCGGGCGAGGTTGCCGCCCACTCCCGCCGCCGTCACCGCCGTCCGGGTCCGCGGGCCCATCGCCGCCGTGTCCAGTTTGCGCAGGAACCGGCGCAGCAGCGCCCGGACGGCGACGGTGACGCCGGCCACGACCAGCGCGGCGCCGGCCAGACCCGCCAGGATCCGGCCCGCCGGCAGCCGCAGCAGCGCCGCCGTCCAGTCCCGTGACTCGGCGTCGCCGCCGCCCGAGCCCGCCTGACCGCCCGAACCCCGGGCGCCCGTGCCGCCGGACGTTCCCAGGGCGAACGCCGCGGTCCCCCAGCACACCGAGGCGTAGAACGCCGCCCGGACGGCGTCGAGCGCCCGGCTGCCGGCCTTCCGCCGGCCGGCCCCGCCGGGACCGGTCGAACCGAGGACCGCCGCCGAGCCCCGCCAGAGCGCCATGCAGCCGAACCCCGCCGCCAGCGCCCACAGCATCACCGACCCGAACTCCTGCGCCGCGATCTGCCGCAGCGCGCCCTGCCGGTCGGCCTCCTCGTTGCCGGAGCCGAGTCCGATCCGCGCCGCCAGCAGTCCGATCAGCGTGTACACCACACCGCGGGCGAGGAATCCGGCCCGCCCGGCCGACCGCACCGCGCGGCGTCCCGCGGGGCCCGGGGCGAGCTGCCGGCCGGGGCCACCGGCCCGGTCGTGGACGTGAGACGACATCGCGGCATCCTTCCGACGGGTGGAGCGCGGCGCGCTCCCGTCCCGGGCCGTCTGCCCGCTCCCCCCGCCCGCACGCCTGCTCGGCGTGCCCCGGTGTCCGCGCGCCGCCCGTCCCCGTTCGCACGCCGGGCGCGCGGCCGCCGGGGCTGGGCCACCTGAGTGGTCGGGGGCGCACCGGCGTGTGACACGGCGTCCGGTGGTGAGAACCCCGGGGAGTGAGCGACCGCACCCCGGAAGGATCGCCATGATCGTCTCGATCTCCGCCGTCGTGTTCTTCGGCGTCCTGCTCGTCTTCCTGCTCCGCGCCCGCCGGTCGACCGTGTCCACCGCCCTGGTCGCCACGCTGTTCGGCTTCCTGCTCGCCTCCTCCGGCGTCGCGCCGGCCGTCGACAGCATGCTGCGCAGCGTCGCGCAGGCCGCGCACACCCTCAAGTGAGCGCGGGACGAAGTCCGTGCGAACGCGCCGCCGTTGGTCAGGACGGGCCGCTCGGCCTGCCGGGCGAAACGATTCGCCGCCCGGCGGACACGGACGGGCCCGGCAGCCGGAGCCACCGGGCCCTTCACTGGCGTGACGTCAGTTGCTGGTGTTGATCGCGGTGTCGTCGATCACGAAGCTCGTCTGGAGCGAGGAGTCCTCGACGCCGTTGAACTTCACGGTCACCGACTGGCCCGCGTAGGAGGACAGGTCGACCGTCTTCTGGACGTACCCGGTGGCCTTGTTGAGGTTCGAGTACGAGGCGACGGTGGTGCCGTTCGCCGTGACGGTCAGCTTGTCGTACGCGGTGGAGGTGCTGGTCTCCGCCGTGTCGACGTGCAGCCAGTAGCTGAGGGTGGCCTTGCAGCCGGCCGGGATGGTCACCGTCTGCGCGGCGGAGTCCGTGTGGGCCGAGCCGTAGCCGTTCAGCCAGGCCTTCCAGGAGCCGGCGTGCGAGGCCTGCGAGGCGCTGTTGTCGACCACGCCGCTGGTGGTCGTCCACGGCGCGGCGGTGCCGGTCTCGAAGCCCGCGTTGCCGAGCAGCTGCGCCGGGGTGCAGGTGCCGCCGGTGGTGTTGACCGTCCAGGTGAAGCCGGCGGTGCCGGTCTTGTTGGCGGTGTCCTTGGCGGTCACGACCACGTTGGAGGTGCCCACAGTGGTCACGGTGCCGGTGATCTTGCCGGTGGAGGCGTTGATCGACAGGCCGGCCGGCAGGCCGGTGGCCGAGTAGGTCAGCGCGCCGGTGCCGCCGGAGGCCGAGATCTGCAGGTTCACCGCGGTGTTGACCAGAGCGGACTGGTTGCCCGGGTTGGTCACGGTGACGCTGGTGCTGCCGGCCGGCTTGGTGAGCAGGCAGCCGCTGACGCTGAGGTCGATGGCGCGGCCGGCCCCGAGGCAGGTGGTGAACCAGTAGGTCTCCTCACCGTAGCTCTGCCCCTTGGTCACCGTGGTGGTGCCGTCGGCCGCCACCTCGCAGGGGTTGTTGAGCGTGCACATCTCACCATCGTCGTTGCCGGTGTTGTTGATGCCGACGATCTTCTTGCTGGTGGCGTCCACGATCGGCGAGCCGGAGGTGCCGTGGGTGGTGTTGCAGCCCGTGCTGTAGCGGATCGAGTCGCGCCAGGTCCACTGGTCCTCGCGCAGGGTGTCGACGAACCCGTTGACGGAGCAGTTCCACACCTGCTTCCAGTAGGACGAGGGTATGAACATCGAGGACCCGTTGACCGGGTGCGTGTCACTGATCGTCAGCGCCGTCGCACCGAACTTGCTGGTGACGGACGCGAAGGTGTCGGTCAGCTGGTAGAGCGCGACGTCGGTGCCCGTCATGGTCGCGTAGAGCACCTTGTCCGCCTGGACGGTGCCCAGCGAGGTGCCGGCCCCGTTGAGCAGGGTGCCGCTGCGGCTGGCGCTGGTGTTCTGGATCACCTGCCCCGCGGACGGCATGGTCGGCAGGCAGTGGCCGTTGGTGAGCATCATGGCCCGGTCGGTGTCGACCGAGGTGGGGTAACGCACGAGCGACGCCGAGCAGTTGCTCAGCGCGATGGTCGACGTCAGATCGCCTGCCTGGACGGCGTGCGCCGTGGTGGCCGCGGGGATCAGTGTGCCCGCGACGACCGCGACCGCTCCGAGCCCGGCGGCAAGTCCCTTGAACATGGGTCTCCTTGTGGGGGAACGCCGGGCGCACGACCGGTTGCGAACGCCAGGCCGCACGAAAATGCCATGGCCACTTCAACGCGGTCAACTGTTCGGACAGAATTGCTGGTTGAGGCCACCCCCGCCCAACCTGACCACCCCGGCCGCCCCGGCCGCCCCGGCCCCCGGGTCCCGCCCGGTCAGGCGCCGATCCGCAGCGGGACCAGCCGGGTGGCGACCAGGTTGGTGGCTCCGTGGTCGCGTTCGACCTGGCCGTGCACCAGGAGGCCGGCCCGGTCCAGGGCGGTGCGGCGCTGCGACTCCCAGACCGGTCGACTGCAGATCACGTTGATCAGACCGGTCTCGTCCTCCAGACTGAGGAAGAGCACCCCACCTGCCGTCGGCGGCCGCTGACGGTGCGTCACCAGTCCGCCGACCACCACCTGGGAGCGCGGCGGCACGGCCCGCAGTTCGGCGGCGGTGAGCGCGCCCGCCCGGCGCAGGACGTCGCGCAGGTGCTGCATCGGGTGGCTGGTCGCGGAGGAGCCGGTGGCCCACAGGTCCGCGATGGTCTCCTCGACCGGGCTCATCCGGGGCAGCGGGGGCGCGGCGGTGCCCGGGGTCGTCCCGGGGATGGTGTCCGGGCCCGTGGTGGCGTACACGCCGGCCATCCACAGCGCCTGGCGCCGGCTCAGCCCGAAGCAGCCGAAGGCGCCGGCAGTCGCCAGTGCCTCCAACAACGGCGCGGGCAGCGCGCTGCGGCGGGCGAAGTCCTCCAGGTCCGCGTACGGCTGCCCGGCGACGAGCGCCTGGGCCTGCGGGAGGCCGATCCCGCGGACGGTGGCCAGGCCCAGCCGGATCGCCGGCTGCGGCTTTCCCGCGGTGAGCGGCGGCGGGGCCGAGGGTTCCGGATCGGGTTCCAGCGCCGGACCGGCGGCACTGGCGTTGGCGTCGACCCCGCGCACCCGCACCCCGTGCCGGCGGACGTCGGCGATCAGGCTGAGCGGCGAGTAGAAGCCCATCGGCTGGTTGGCCAGCAAGGCGCAGGTGAAGGCCGCCGGGTAGTGGTACTTGAGCCAGGCGCTGATGTACACCAGGTAGGCGAAGCTGATCGCGTGGCTCTCCGGGAAGCCGTAGTTGGAGAAGGCCTCGATCTTGGTGTAGACGTCCTCGGCGACGTCGGCCGGGATGCCGCGCCGCGCCATCCCCTCCAGCAGCCGGGCGCGCAGTTCGGCGACCCGCTGGTGGGAGCGTTTGGCCCCCATCGCCTGGCGCAGCCGGTCGGCCTCGGCGGGGCTGAACCCGGCGCAGTCGATGGCGAGTTGCATCATCTGCTCCTGGAACAGCGGCACCCCTAGGGTCTTGCCGAGAGACTTCTCCATCAGCGGGTGCGGGCAGTCGGGGGCCTCCACGCCGTCCCGGCGGCGCAGGTAGGGGTGGACCGAGCCGCCCTGGATCGGGCCGGGGCGGATCAGGGCGACCTCCACCACCAGGTCGTAGAACGTCCGCGGCCGCAGCCGGGGCAGGGTGGCCATCTGGGCCCGGGACTCGACCTGGAAGAGGCCGACGGTGTCGGCGCGGCAGAGCATCTCGTAGACCTGCGGGTCGTCGTCGGGGATGCCGGCCAGGTCGTACCGGTCGCCGTGGTGCTCGGCGATCAGGTCGCAGGCGTCGTGCAGGGCGGAGAGCATGCCGAGGCCGAGGAGGTCGATCTTGACCAGTCCGGCGCCGGCGGTGGACTCCTTGTCCCACTGGAGGACGGTGCGGCCGGGCATCCGGGCCCACTCGACCGGACAGACCTCGCCGATCGGGTCCCGGGTGAGCACCATGCCGCCGGAGTGGATGCCCAGGTGCCGTGGCAGGCCGTGCAGTTGGAGCCCGAGGTCGAGGACGTCGGCGGGGATCACGGCGTCCGGGCCCGGGGTGGAGCGGAAGTCGACCTGCCGGGTGAAGGCCTCGACCTGGCCCATCGGGTAGCCGAGCACCCGGGCGGCGTCGCGCAGGGCCAGCCGGGGCCGGTAGGTGATCACGTTGGCGACCTGGGCGGCGTGCTCGCGCCCGTATCGGCCGTAGACGTACTGGATGACCTCCTCGCGGCGGCGGTTCTCGATGTCCAGGTCGATGTCGGGCGGTCCGTCGCGCTCCAGGCTGAGGAAGCGTTCGAACAGCAGGCCGTAGTGGACCGGGTCGACCGAGGTGATCCCGAGGGCGTAGCAGACCGCGGAGTTGGCGGCCGACCCGCGGCCCTGGCACCAGATGTCCTGCTCCCGACAGAACGCGACGATGTCGTGGACGATGAGGAAGTACCCCGCCAGGTCGAGCTGTTCGATGACGTCGAGTTCGCGGGCGAGCTGGTCGAGGGCGGGCCGGTTGCCGGCGCCGAAGCGGGCCGGGCCGCACTCGACCACCAGGGCGCGCAGGTGGCCGGCCTCGGTGCGCCCGGCGGGAACGGGGAAGCCGGGGAGTTCGGGGGCGAGGCCGCCGAAGTCGAAGGCGCAGGCCCGGCCGAGGTCGACGGTGGCCTCGCGGACGCCCGGGAAGCGGGCCAGCCGGGCCGCCATCTCCCGGCCGGAGCGCAGGTGGGCGGTGCCGGCGGCGAAGGTCCAGCCGGCCGCGTCGTGGAGGGTGCGGCGGTCGTGCAGGGCGGCCAGGCTCTGGGCCAGCCGGGCCTGGCCGGGCCCGGCGTGGTGGACGTTGTTGGAGGCGACCAGCGGCAGTCCGGTCCGGGCGGCGAGCGCGGCGAGGCGGTCGTTGCGGGGGTCGTCGCCGGGCAGCCGCTGGTCGGTCAGTTCGACGAAGACGTTGCCCCCGCCGAACGCCTCCCGCAGCCGGTGGAGTTCGGCCGCCGCGGCGTCGTCCCCGTGGTCGGCCAGGGCGGTCCTGACCCGGCCCCTGCGGCAGCCGGTGAGGACGGCCCAGTGGCCGTCGTGGGCGCCGGCGAGCTCGGCGAACTCGTACACCGGGCGGCTCTTGGCGCCGCCCCTGAGCTGGGCGGCGCTGATCGCGGCGGACAGCCTGCGGTAGCCGGCCGGGTCGCGGGCGAGGACCAGCAGGTGTTCGCCGGGGCCGGTCGAGAGCTCCGCGCCGAAGACGGTGGCGAGGCCGGTCCCCCGGGCGGCGGCGGCGAGCCGGACCACCCCGTAGAGGCCGTCGTGGTCGGTCAGGCCGAGGGTCTCGATGCCGAGCCGGTCCGCCTCCTCGGCCAGCGCCTCCGGGTCGCTGGCGCCGTCCAGGAAGCTGAAGGCCGAGTGGGTGTGCAGCTCGGCCCACGGGACGGCGCCCCGGGACGGCTCGGGGTGACGGGGCTCCGGACGGCCCGGCCTGCGCAGCGGCAGCACCGTGCCGTCCGCCGGGCCGGCCATCCGGCGCTGCAGTTCGCTCCAGGGGAGCGAGGGGTGGCTGGTGAAGCCCATGGCGGGTGGTGCTCCGTCGTCTCGGGGTGGTTCGGTCGAGCTCGGGCCCGTCGGGACGGGCGGCCCCCCGGCAGCCGTGCAGGTCAGTCGTAGGCGCCCTCCACGTACCAGCGGCCGTCCTCGACGGTCAGCAGCAGGGCCCGACCGTCCGCGACCGCGACCTGGAAGCGGGCCCGACGGCGGGCCCTGGCCTGGTCCCACCAGTACTCGACGGCCGGCCAGGGGCCGGTCCAGGCGGTGACCGGGAGCGGACGGCCCGCCAGGTCGAGCCGGGCGGGCGGGGCGGAGACCTCGGCCCGGCCGCTGACCGTGACGGGCGCCCCGCCCGCGTCCAGGACCCCGATCGGGACGGGGGCCCGCGGCACCACGGACGGCGAGGGGTCCGTGAGCCGGCCGGGCCAGGGGGCGGGGCCGCGGGCGGGCGGCGCCTCGCCCCAGGGGGTCCGGGCGACCTGCTCGGCCGGTCCGCGGCCGCCGGCCGGGTCGACCCGGCGCAGCCCCGCGTACCCGAGCAGGGACTGCACCCGGGCGACGGCCCGTTCGACCCGGTCCTCGGCGACGGCCCGGCCCCACAGCGCCAGCTGCCGGCCGCGGTCGGGCACCAGCTCGTCGGGGACCAGCCGCAGTCCGGTGAAGCCGTCCGCCGGGCCGCCGTCCGCCCCGAACGTCCCGGTGGACTGCCAGGCCTGGAGCTGCCAGCGGACCCGTTCGGCGAGGGCGGCGGCGGACAGCCGGCCCTCGTGCCGCCAGAGCCGGGCGGCCGTCCTGCCGTCGGCGCAGGTCACCTCGACCGAGACCCGGCGGCAGGCCAGGCCGGCCGCGCCGAGCCGGGTGTGCAACTGCTCGGCGAGGGTGCGGGCGACGAAGACCAGCGGCTCGGCCAGCCGCTCGGGCGGGTCGAACAGCTGCTCCGCGGTGAGGTCCGGCCCCTCCGGCCGGGACGCCACCGGCCGGGCCTCCAGGCCCCGGGCCAGCCGGTGGGCGGCCGTCCCGGTCGGACCGAAGCGGTCCGCCACGGCGGCGCCGGCCAGCGCGGCGAAGGCCCCGACGGTCTCGACCCCGAGCCTGGTGAGCAGTTCGGCCAGGACCGCATCGCCGAGCGCCGCCACCGGGTACGGGGCCAGGAACTCCGCCGTCCGGCCGTCCGGGACGAGCACCCCGACCCGGGCGGCCAGCACGGCGGCGAACAGGCCGTCGGCCACCCCGACGTGGCTGCGCGGCGGGTCCCGGGGCGGCGGGTCCTGCGGCGGCTCGGCGGCGGTGGGCTCGGGGGCGGGGGCGGGGGCGGAGGCTGCGGGCCGCGGGGGTTCCGGGCCGCGGGCGGGCTCCTCCCAGCCGAGGGCGAGGGCCGCGGCCACCGCCGCGTGCACCTGGGCGGCCAGGGCCTCCTCGCCGCCGAAGTAGCGGCCGGGCCCCTTGACCGGGATCGCGCACATGCCGGGGCGCAGCACCTCCACCCGGGGCGTGAAGGTCGCCACGGCGGCGACCACCGACTCGAAGCGGCGGGCCTCGGCCTGGGGGTCGCGGTCGCGCAGGCGCAGCTGCGGGCAGAGCCGCTGGGCGAGCCTGAGCCGCTGGCCGCGCCGCACGCCGGCGGCCCGGGCGGCGTCGGAGCAGGCCAGCACCCGGCCGGCCTCGACGACCGCCACCGGGTCGGCCGGGGTGTCGCCGGGTTCGGGGGCCGCCGGGTCGGTGGCGACCACCGGCCAGTCCGGGCACCACACCACCAGCACCCGCAGCGCTCCGGGCGGCGGTGGTTGCCGGTGCTGCTGCGTCGGGGTCATCTCACACCGCCGCCAGACCGGTGCCGGCGAGGGCCGCCCGGGCCACGCCGTGGATCGCCGGCACCACCGGCGTCACGGGCAGCTCGGCCGGCTCCACCGGGCGGGCCGCGCCGTGCTCGTCCGGCAGCCAGAGCCTGGCTGTACGCGCCCGGTCGGCCGCGCCACGACCCCGGGCGGCCACCTCGACCTGGCGGCCGCGCAGCTGCCCGTACCCCTCCCCCAGGCCGAACCAGCGGCCCGAGCGCACGCTCAGCCGCAGCCCGGCACCCGGCCAGGCACCGGCCACCAGCAGGGCGCAGCCTCCGCGGCGCAGGACGGCGGTGAGGCGTGCGGCCAGCTGCGGGGCGACCGGGCCGGTGGGGCGCAGCAGGATCAGGCCGACCGCGCCGGCCAGGGCGGAGACCACCTCCGGCCACTGCGGGCCCGGGTCGTCCACCAGCAGCAGGCGGCCCAGGTCCATCCCGTACCCGGCGGCGGCGGCCAGTCCGAGGTCGGGCAGTCCGACCGTGGCCGCCCAGGCGCCCTCCGAGGCGGCGCCGGCGGCCAGGGCCAGCAGCAGGCCGGTGTCGCCCTCCACCGAGACCGCCGCGCCGCGCCGCAGTCCGCCGCCGGGCAGCAGCGGGGCCAGGGCGGGCAGGGCGGGCAGCAGCGTGCCGCCGCCCGGGAGGGCTTCGCACCCGGACGGGTTCGCCCGGGTCGAGGGCGAGGGCGGGGTCGAGACCGAGACCGAATCGAACATGTGCACGCATTAAGGATCGAACACATGTTCGCCGATGTACAAGTCCGGAAATCTGACCGAGCCGCAGATCAGACCCACCCGAACACAGTGCGTGACGACCACGTCGAACGCTCCCGTGGAACTCCCGCCCGGGCCCCGCCCTCAGCCGCGCCGCCGCCGGTGCTCGCCGCGGAGCACCAGCGCGGGCGCCAGGTCGTCGTAGGCCCCGCACGCGGTGGCCGACCACGGCGACCACTGCTGCGGCACCGCGTAGTACGGCACCAGCACCCGGGGCGAGCGGCGGCCGGAGGCCGGGAGCAGCGCCGGCAGGACGTCCGGGCTCTGCCCGGCCAGGATCGCCCGGCGGCAGGCCGGGCAGGCGGGCCGGCGGTCGGCGGCCGCCTCGCGGGCGCCCAGCCGGCGGCGCTGCCGCTCCCGGTGCGAGCTCCGTGCGGCCGCGGGCGGCGCGGGCGGCACGGGCGCGTGCAGCGGGTTGTAGAAGCAGCGCACGACGGGCGTCCCCGGCCGCCGCCCGGCGTGGACGGCGTGCGCCGCGGCGAGCCGCTCCACCGCCCGCTCGGCGAGGACGACCACCGCGGCCAGGTCCGGCAGGTCCGCGGCCTCGTCGAGGAGCCGGCCCGCCGCCTCGTACGCCTCCAGGGCCCACAGGTAGTCCCGCCGGGCAGCCTCCGCCTCGGGCGGCAGGCGCAGTTCGGCGGCCCGGAACACCTCGCCCGCCGCCGCCACCCGCTCGCCCGCGACGCCGGCCAGCCGTTCGCGCAGCACCTCCCACTCCCGCAGGAGGAGCTCCTGCCGCAGCTTCTGATCCTTCGACAGCCGGCGTCCGGACAGCCGGCGTTCGGGGTCGGGGTCGGGGTCGCGCAACAGCCTGACGAACCACCAGCGGCGGAACACCTGACCTCCTGTCCGGGTGACGTGGAGCGCCCATTGTCCGCGCGCCGCGCGGCCGGGGGAAGGCCGGACCGCACAGGGGGCGACGCAACGGTCCGGTCACGATCGCCACCGCCCCGCCCGCCGGGCCGTCGGCCCCCGCAGGATGATCCGGTGGACATCTCCGGGGGAACGCGTCGGGCCGTCGCGGCCGTCCTCCTGCTCGTCCTGGCCACCGGCTGCGGCAGCACCGCCGCGGACCGGCAGACCGGCACCGGGAACGGCCAGAGCCCGCCTCCCACCGGCAGCCCGGTCGCCGTCGCCTTCTGCCCGCCGTCGGAGGCCGGCCCCGCTCCGACCCCGTGCATCCCCGCCGGCGAGGCGCAGCGCTACGCGGAGAACCACGCCCACCGGCAGGAGATGCCGCTCTCCGCGTCCGCCGCGGCCGAGAACGGGCGGCGCGCCGAGGCCCTGGTGGCCGCCCTTCGCAGGCTCGCCGCCGCCGCACTGACCGAGGACGGCCTGCGGGACGCGACCGCCGCCGCGACCGGCGTCGAGCCTGCCGCCGTGCACGTGGAAATGGGGGGCGACGACCGCTCCGCCCGGGTCGTGGTGGAGGTCGGCGGCGGCTGCGTGACGGGTGACGTCCACAACGGCGAGGCCGACGCCGGGAGCACCGGCGCCCTCGCCGACGGTGGCTGCGTCCCGGCCGTCGGCCACTGACGGCCGGGCGCGGCGGGACGCCACCCGGCCCGGCGTCCCCGGAACGGCCACCCGCTCCGACGATCCACGAGCCCTAGGCTGCGGACATGATTCGTGCGGTGGTGTTCGACGTCGGCGAGTGCCTGGTGGACGAGACCCGTGAGTACGGGAGTTGGGCGGACTGGCTCGGGGTGCCGCGGCACACGTTCGTGGCGCAGTTCGGGGCCGTCGTCGCGCAGGGGCGGGACTACCGCGAGACGTTCCAGGTGTTCCGGCCGGGTTTCGACCTGGACCGGGAGCGGGCGGCCCGGGCCGCGGCGGGGCAGCCGGAGTGGTTCGGCGAGGGCGACCTGTACCCGGACGTGCGGCCGGCGCTGGCCGGGTTGCGGGCGGCCGGGCTGTGGCTGGGCGTCGCGGGGAACCAGACCGCGCGCGCCGGGCGGATCCTGCGCGGGCTGTTCGAGGGCGAGGTCGACCTGATCGGCACCTCGGAGGACTGGGGGGCGAGCAAACCGGATCCCGGGTTCTTCCGGCGGCTCGCCGGGGCGATCCCGTTCGGGGCGGGCGAGACCCTGTACGTCGGCGACCGTCTCGACAACGACATCGGGCCGGCCGCCGCGGCGGGCCTGTGCACCGCGCTGGTCCGGCGCGGGCCCTGGGGGTGGATCCAGCAGCACGACCCGGCCGCGGCCACGGCCACCTTCCGGATCGACTCCCTCGGCGAACTACCGTTCCTGATAGCCGAGTTCAACGCTGCAGCGCGCTGAGCGTCGCCGACCAGCTGTACAGCCGGTCGTCGACCCGCCGGACGGCCGGCGAGTCCTGCCAGGGCACCAGCGCCCGGCGGGCCTCGCGGACCCGTTCCATGCCGGTGGCGTACCAGGTCACGGCGAGCTGGTCGAGGGCCTGGTCCAGCAGCTCGCAGGCCTCCTGGGGGTGCCGGGACGCGGCCTCGACGGCGGCCAGGTCGCCGAGCACGACGACACGCTGCTTGCCGTCGGTGCCGGGCAGCCGGTCGAGGACGTGCCGCAGGGTGTCACGGGCCTGCGGCAGGTGGCCGGCCCGCAGTTCGGTGTTCCCCTTGAACGCGGCCAGCCGGACCGGCGAGAACCAGTCCAGCCAGTCCGGGCTGGTGTGGCCGGAGCCGGCGGCCAGGGTGGCTTCGGCGCGGTTCAGCAGGGCCAGCGCGCCGCGCTGGTCGCCGCACCTGGTCAGGCACTCGGCCTCGACCGCGTCGAGCCAGGCGAGCAGTTCGGCGGAGGCCGGCCCGCGGCGGGCGTACGTCCGGGCGGCCTGCATCCGTTCGACCGCCTCCTCCCGGCGGTCGGTCCAGCCGGGGAGGAAGGCGGTGTGCGCCAGGATCGCGGCGCCGAGCAGCGAGTCGTCGGCCTCGCCGGCCGCCTGCAGCGCGCGGACGTAGGTGCCGTCGGCCTGGTCGGGCTGGCGCAGGTCGAAGAACTGGATCCGGCCGGCCAGCAGCAGGCTCTCGGCCAGGGCCGCCGCCAGGACCCGCCGAACGACGCCGGTGGTCTCGCCGAGCAGCACCGTCCCGAGGTTGGCGTGCTCGGCGACGGCCTGGTGCAGGGTGGCGGGCGCGACGCTCCAGTACAGCCGGCGGTGGGCCGCGGTCACGGTCGCGTAGGTGGCGCCGACGGTGTCGGGCTGGACGGGGGCCGACCGGGCGGGGCGCGGAAGGGTGGGGCGGGGCAGCACCGGACGGACGGTCGCGGCCGGCCCCGGGGCCTGCGGGCCGGTGCCCGCCCGGAGGGCGTCCTGCCACGGCGCCCGGAAGCCGAGGCGTTCGACCGGCAGGTGCAGGACGTGGGTGAGCAGCCGCTGGTAGTCGTCGCGCGGCCACGGCGGGGTGTCGGACTCCCAGCGGCCGATCTGGCGGGTGCTGACGGTGATCCGGCCGAGGCCGAGCTGTTGGGCGGCGGCGGCGAGCGCTTCGACGAAGGCCCGCTGCGAGCTGAGTCCGGCGGCCTGGCGGGCCGACTTCAGCGCGGTGTTGCCGCTGGAGCGAGGAGGCATGAGACCCTCCGGGTTGGTCGACAGTCCGTCAACGGTAGCCGCGTGCAGGACGGTTGGGCGACACCTTCGGCCGACGCCCCGGCCGGAAGTCCGGGAAGAGTCCGCAATGAGTCCTGGGCAGGGCATTCAAACGGCGGCGGCCGCCGACGACGATGGACCGAGACACCCCTTCGTCGAGGGATCGACCACGCGCAGAGCACAGGGGGACGGCCATGTCCGACGCCGCACCGCGGGCCGCTCGCCCGCCCGCCGCCGACCAGTTGACCGACGGACAGCGCAGGGGCAGGGCCTGCTGGCACTGCGGCAGCACGGCAGCGCCCCTCCATCCGGACGGGCACGCCTACCTGGAGGCCTCGGCGGGCGCCCCGCTCGGCTTCGCGATCGTCGCCTGCGCCACCCACCTGCGCACTCCGGCCCCCGGGCGCCACGAGCCGGAGCTGCGGCACGGCTACTGCGTCGCCTGCGGCCTGTACGGGGTCGGCACGTTCGCGCACGTGATCAGCGCGTACGCGGACGCCATCCGGGAGCACACCCGGTGCCGCGGGCCGGCCCCGCCCGACGGAGCCGCCCGGGCCACCGGCTGACCTGCCGCGGGACGCGGGTGCGGCGGCCGCCGGTGCCGTCGCGCGTACCGCCGCCGGTGCCGTCGCCGCCGCGGGTGCCGTTGTCGGTGACGGGTGACAGGCTGGCCGGATGACCGAGAACCCCCCGCAGCACTACGCCCAGGGCTGGGCCGACGCCGAGACCCGCCGGACGCCGCCGCTGGTCGGTGACGAGCGCGAGATCCTCACCTCCTACCTGGAGTTCCACCGCGAGACCTTCGCGCTCAAGTGCGCCGGCCTGCCGGCCGACCGGCTCTCGGAGCGCGGCCTGCCACCGTCGACGCTCAGCCTGCACGGGCTGCTGCGGCACCTGACCGGGGCGGAGCGGTGGTGGTTCCGGCAGCAGTTCGCCGGCGAGGACGTGCCGATGCTCTACTACTCCGACGAGGACCCGGACCAGGACTTCGAGCGTCTGGACGGCGATCCGCAGGAGGCGTTCGCGCTGTGGCGGGCGGAGTGCGCGCGCTCCCGCGAGATCGTCGCGGCCGCGGCCTCACTGGACGAGACCGGGGTGCACCGGGCGAGCGGCGACCCGGTGTCGCTGCGCCGCATCGTGGTGCACGTGCTCGCCGAGTACGCGCGGCACAACGGGCACGCCGACCTGCTGCGGGAGCGGATCGACGGCGCGACGGGGTACTGAGCGACGCCGCCGGGCGGCGCTACGGGGTACCGAGCCGCTCGGCGGCGAGCCGGACCGGCTCGCCGGGGGCCGGGGCCGGTCCCGGCGCGTCCAGGAAGGCGCAGTCCGCGTAGCTGCGGCCGAGCCGGGCGAACCCGGCGGCCAGGATGTCGCGCACCACGGCCTCGATCTCGGCGAGCGGGGCGCCGGCCGCCAGCCGGGCCCGCATCGCCTCGAACGCGGTCGCTCCGGCCGCGTCGGCGAAGCCGGTGAACAGGGCGAGTTCGGCGCGGACCACCGGCTCGGCGCCGGCCGGCCCGGCCCGGTCGAGCAGCAGGGCCAGCAGCATGCTCCGGCGCTCGTCGACCACCGCGGTGTGGAAGCGGTGCAGGGCGGGGCTGGCGAGCAGGATCCGGGCGAAGGTCCGGGAGGCGTCCTCCACCTCGGGGGTGAGCACCAGGCGCGCGTTGCCTGCGTAGTAGCCGTGCAGCCCCTCGATGAGTTCCTCCCCCGTCCGGGCGTCGACCACGGCCCCCGGGAGGGCGTCTGCGAACTCCTTGCGCCGGCTGAAGAAGATCTCCTCCTTCGACGCGTAGTGCGTGAAGACGGTGGCCGGGGCGACCTCGGCCTCGGCGGCGATCTGCGCCAGGGTGACGCCGTCGAAACCCCGCTCGGCGAACAGCCGGAAGGCGGCGTCGGCGATCGACCGGCGGGTCCGCTCGCGTTTGCGCCCCCGGAGGCCCGGGCGGGCCACGGGCGCGGCGGGGTCGGCGGCGGGGGTCGTGGTCATGGATTCAGAATAGTGCACGGCCTCAGAAAAATGGAGATGCTACATTTTTGGAGAGTCTCCAGAAACAACCCTCCCGGAAGGAGCCCGCCGTGGGCACCAGCCCGTCCACCGTCCGCCCCTCGGCCGGCACCGGCCGCCCGGCCGCTCCGCCCGGCGGCCGCCCGCTGTCCACCACCGCCGTCCTGGTGATCGCCTGCGCCGCGCAGTTCATGGTGGTGCTGGACGTCTCGATCGTGAACGTGGCCCTGCCCGCGATGCGCGCCGACCTGCACCTCACCCCGGCCGGCCAGCAGTGGATCGTCAACGCCTACACCCTCGGCTTCGCCGGGCTGTTGCTGCTCGGCGGCCGGATCGCCGACCTGGTCGGCCCCCGGCGGGCGTTCCTGACCGGGCTCGGGGTGTTCACCCTGGCCTCCCTGGTCGGCGGCCTCGCCGACGGCGCGGGACCGCTGATCGCGGCCCGCGCGGCCCAGGGCGTCGGCGGTGCGGTGCTGGCCCCTGCCACCCTCACCCTGATCATGACCACCTTCACCGAACCCCGGGCCCGCACCCGCGCGATGGGCGCCTGGAGCGCCGTGATGGCGGCCGGCGGCGCGGCCGGCGCGGTGGTCGGCGGGCTGCTGACCGAGTACGCGGGCTGGCGTTGGGTGCTGTTCGTCAACGTCCCGGTGGGCATCGCGCTCTTCCTGGCCGCGCTGGCGTACGTGCCCGGCGGCACGGTCGGCCGGGGCGGGCTGCGGCGGATGGACCTGCCGGGCGCCGTCACCGTCACCGCCGGGCTGACCGCCCTGGTGTACGGGATCATCTCGACCGAGTCGCACGGCTGGGGCTCGCCCGCCGTCTGGGGGCCGCTGGCGGCCTCCGGTCTGCTGCTGGCCGCGTTCACGCTGATCGAGTCGAAGGTCGCGCACCCGCTGGTGCCGCTGCGGATCCTGCGCCGCCGCACCCTGGTGACGGCCAACGTCGTCACCATGCTGGCCGGTGCGGCGATGTTCGCCATGTGGTTCGTGCTGTCGCTCTACTTCCAGCAGGTCCTCGGCTACAGCGCCGTGCGGGCCGGCCTGGCCTTCGTCGCCGGGTCGGTGGCGATCATCGCCGGCTCGCAGATCGCCACCCGGACGATCGCCCGGACCGGCCCCCGGCCGCTGCTGGTGGCCGGCACCCTGACCAGCACCGTCGGCTTCCTCTGGCTGTCGCGCTTCGCCGCCGACGGCAGTTACCCCGTCGACGTGCTCGGCCCGTTCGTGCTCTGCACGCTCGGCATGGGCCTGTCGATGATGCCCGCCACGGTGACCGCCACCAGCGGCGTCCCGCGGGAGGAGGCCGGACTGGCCTCCGGGCTGGCCAACACCTTCCGCCAGGTGGGCGGCGCGGTCGGCCTGGCCGTCCTGGCCACCGTGGCCTCGCACACCACCGCCACCCGGCTCGCGGAGGGCGGGGTGAGCGCCGCGCAGGCGCTCACCGACGGCTTCGGGCGCGCGCTGCTGGTCGGCGCCGCCTTCACCACCTGCGCGCTCGTCGGTGCCCTCACGCTCCCCGCCCGGCAGGCCCCCGCCCGCGCCGCGGAGGCCACCGGCTCCTGACGCCGGGTCCCGCCGAACGGGCCGCCGGCCCCCGCAACCGACGGACGGCCGGCCCGGCTCCCGGCCCGGCGGACGGCCCCCCGTTCGGAGGCGCCCGGCTGGCCCGCGCCGCGGGCGGTGCCCGAAGGTCGACTTGGGCCGCACGCCGCGGCCCACCGCACCGACGGGAGAGCCGGATGCCGAAGTACCTGATCCGGGCGAGCTACACCGCCGAGGGGGCCCGGGGGCTGCTCGCCGAGGGCGGCACCGGCCGCCGGGCCGCCGTGGAGAACGTGCTGCGGCCGCTCGGCGGCACGCTGGAGTCGATGTACTTCGCCTTCGGCGAGGAGGACCTGTACTGCATCCTCGACCTCCCCGACCACGTGTCGATGGCCGCCGTCTCGCTGACGGTCCGGGCCAGCGGGGCGCTGCGGTCCAGCGCCGTCGCGCTGCTCGACCCCGAGGAGGTCGACGCCGCAGCCCGCCGGCAGGTGGACTTCCGGAGCCCCGGCGTCTGACCGCGCCGCAGCGTCCCAGCGCGCTCCCTTGACGAACCGTCACCGTTGACCAAGCCTGGTCAAAATGCTCCCCGGCCGAGGAGGTCAACGGTGACCGGACAGGCGTCCCACACGCACGGCGGTGCGGAGGTCGCGCTGCTGGACGAGACCATCGCCGAGCGGCTGGACCGGACGGTCGCCGCCTTCCCCGACCGGGAGGCCCTGGTCGACGCCCCGACCGGCCGGCGCTGGACGTACCGGGCGCTCGGCCGGGACGTCGACCGGATCGCCCGGGGCCTGCGCGCCCGGGGCGTGGCCCGCGGCGACCGGGTCGGCATCTGGGCGGCCAACTGCCCCGAGTGGGTGCTCACCCAGTACGCCACCGCCCGGCTCGGCGCCGTGCTGGTGAACGTCAACCCGGCCTACCGCGCCCACGAGCTGGCGCACGCGCTGAACCGGGCCGGGGTCTCGCTGCTGGTCGCACTCGCCGACGAGCGCGGTGGCGACCGGCCGGGAACGGTCGCCGGGATCGCCGACCGATGTCCGCGGCTGCGCGAGACCCTGTGGATCGGGGAGGCCGCCTGGAACGGACTGGACGGCCCGGACACCGGATTCCCGACGCTGCACTGCGACGATCCGATCAACATCCAGTACACCTCGGGCACCACCGGCTCCCCCAAGGGCGCCACCCTCTCGCACCGCAACATCCTCAACAACGGCCACTGCGTCGGCGCGCTGCTCGGCTACACCGAGCAGGACCGGATCTGCGTGCCGGTGCCCTTCTACCACTGCTTCGGCATGGTGCTGGCCAACCTCGCGGCGCTCAGCCACGGCGCCTGCGTCCTGGTGCCGTCCCGCTCCTTCGACCCCGCCGCGACCCTGCGTACCGTCGCCGCCGAGCGGGCCACCGCGCTGTACGGCGTCCCGACCATGTTCATCGCCGAGCTCGGCCTGCCGGACTTCGCCGACCACGACCTGTCCTCGCTGCGCACCGGGCTGATGGGCGGCTCCCCCTGCCCGGTCGAGGTGATGAAGCGGGTCCGGGACGACCTGGGCATGGCCGAGGTCGCCATCGCGTACGGGATGACCGAGACCTCCCCGGTGTCCACCCTGACCCGGCGCGACGACGACCTGGCGCACCGCACCGGGACGGTCGGCCGGGTGCTCCCGCACGTCGAGGTCAAGGTCGCCGACCCGGCCGACGGGCGGACCGTGCCGCGCGGCACGGTCGGCGAGCTGTGCACCCGCGGGTACTCGGTGATGCTCGGCTACTGGGAGGAGCCCGAGCGGACGGCCGAGGCCGTCGACCCGGACGGCTGGATGCACACCGGCGACCTCGCGGTGATGCACCCGGACGGCTACCTGAGCGTGGTGGGCCGGATCAAGGACATGATCATCCGGGGTGGCGAGAACGTCTACCCCCGCGAGGTCGAGGAGTTCCTGCACACCCACCCCGCCGTCGCCGACGCCCAGGTGGTCGGCGTGCCGGACGAGCGCTACGGCGAGGAGGTCTTCGCCTTCGTCGTGCTGCGCGACCCCGCCACCGGGCCCGGGCCCGAGGAGCTCACCGCGTACTGCCGGGCCGGGATCGCCCGCTTCAAGGCACCCCGGCACGTCCGGGTGGTGGACTCCTTCCCGATGACGGTCAGCGGCAAGGTCAGAAAGGGCGACCTGCGCGAGCTGGCGGCCAGGGAACTCGGTCGGTGACCGGGCAGCGGCCCCGGCCCCCGCACCGTGTTCGCCCACCGCCCCGACGATCATCTAACCTGGTGACGTGCTCATACTCGTCAGCCGTCGCCACGTGGACCTGCTCCGCGTCACGAGCATGTCCTGTCGACGCTCCGGCTGATCTCACTCCCTCTCCTGCCCTCGGGGGCACACACCCTCCCCCGGCCCCGCCGCACCCGCCCGATCGGACGGGTCGGCGGCAGCGTTCCCGGACACCCGCCGGGCGCCGCCGGGGCACCGACACAGCGGATGTCACCCATGACACAGCAGTCCCAGACCACCGGTCTCCCCGTGATCGACCTGTCCCTCGCGGACGGCACCGAGGAGGACCGTGCCCGCCTGCACGACGCACTCCGCTCGGCCGCCACGGACGTCGGCTTCTTCCAGCTCACCGGCCACGGCATATCAGCCGACGAGACCGGGTCCCTGAACACCGCCATGCGGGCCTTCTTCGACCTCCCCGAGGCCGACCGGCTGTCCGTGAGCAACCTCAACTCCCCGCACTTCCGCGGCTACACCCGCACCGGGGACGAGCGCACCGGCGGCAGCCGGGACTGGCGCGACCAGCTCGACATCGGCGCCGAACGCCCCCCGCACGTGCCCGGCCCGGCCGAACCCCCGTACTGGTGGCTGGAAGGCCCCAACCAGTGGCCCAAGGCCCTGCCCGAGCTGCGGACCGCCGCGCTGCGCTGGATCGAGCGGCTGGAGGCCGTGGCCCACCGGCTGCTGCACGAGCTGCTCGCCTCGATCGGCGCCCGGCCGGACTTCTACGACGACGCCTTCGCCGGCCAGCCGCACCTGCGGCTCAAGCTGGTCCGCTACCCCGGCACCGCACCGGACGGCGCCGGCCAGGGCGTCGGGACCCACAAGGACTACGGCTTCATCACCCTGCTCCTCCAGGACACCGTCGGCGG
This sequence comes from Kitasatospora sp. NPDC088346, assembly GCF_044740765.1. Classification (NCBI taxonomy): domain Bacteria; kingdom Bacillati; phylum Actinomycetota; class Actinomycetes; order Kitasatosporales; family Streptomycetaceae; genus Kitasatospora; species Kitasatospora sp. NPDC088346. The sequence continues at coordinate 77,198 of NZ_JBIURH010000027.1, read as the reverse complement.
CCTCCAGGTCGAGCGGCCGGACGGCTCCTTCCTGGAGGTGCCGCCGATGGAGGGCGCCTTCGTGGTGAACCTCGGCGAACTGCTGGAGGTCGCCACTGACGGGTACCTGAAGGCCACCAGCCACCGGGTGGTCAGCCCGGCCGGGGCCCGGGAGCGGTTCTCCGTGCCGTTCTTCTACAACCCGCGCCTGGACGCCCACATCGAGCCGCTGGACTTCCCGCACGCCCACCACGCGCCGGGCGCCACCCAGGACCCGTCCAACCCGCTGTTCGCCGAGTTCGGACGCAACGAGCTCAAGGGCTACCTGCGTGCCCACCCCGAGGTGACCAAGCGGCACCACACCGACCTGATCCCGCTCGCCGGCGCCTGAGCCGGAGCCCCCGATCCGGCCCACGCCCGACCAGCGCCCCGGCCCGCGCCCCGGCCCGCGTCATCGCACGCGGACCGGGGCGCGGCGCCGTGCCCGGGCCCGCCTGGACACCCGCGGGCTCAGACCGGGAGCGGCTCAGCCGGTACCGCCCGCCGGCTCCGAACCGAGCGCCGCGGCCAGCCCCTTGCGGCTCACCCCGAGCTTGCGCAGGACGCTCGCCACGTGGTGCTCCACCGTGCGGGCGGACAGGAACAGCACCCGGGCGACGTCCTGGTTGGTGGCGCCCTGCGCGACCAGCTCCGCCACCTGCCGCTCCCGGGGCGACAGCCCCTCGCCGTAGCCGCGGCGGCCCGGCGACGACGCCCGGGCCCCTCCCAGCTCGCGCAGGGCGTGCTGGCAGCGCGCGGCGTCGGAGGTGGCGCCGAGGGCGGTGAAGGATTCGGCGGTCCCGGCCAGCCGGGCGGCCGCACCCTCCGGATCGGTCACGGCCAGCGCGCGGGCCAGGTGTTCCGCGGCGAGCGCCGCGTCGTACGGCCGGCCGATCTCCGCCCACCCGGCCCGGGCCCGCTCGAACTGCCGGGCGGCCTCCTCCGGCCGGGTGTCCCGCAGCAGGGCGCCCCGGGCCAGCCGGACCCCGGCGGCGGCGGCGGGCGCGTCCCGACCCGCCAGACCCTGCTCGGCGTCCTCGGCCAGCCGGGCGGCGGCCGGCCGGTCGCCGCAGGCCAGCAGCGCCTCGACGGCGGCCGGGAGCAGCTCCGCCCCGCGCGCCCACGCACCGGCCCGGCGCAGCGCGGCCACCGCCGGGGCGACCGCCGCCGCGGCCTCCTCGACGGCGCCCTCGGCGAGCCGGAGCGCGGCGAGGCCCGCGGCGGCGCGCAGCACCATGGTCACCTGGGACTCGCGGTCCGCGTACGCGGCGGCGGCCGCGAGGCAGGCCCCGGCCCGGGCGCGGCGGCCGCGGGCGACGCCCGTCCGGCCCGCCAGCAGCGCCTGCTCGGCGCCGGCCATCGCCAGGTCGGGGAACTCGGTGCCGAGGGCGGCGAACCGCTCGTCCAGCCGGTCCCAGCGGCCGGCCAGGCCCTCCAGCCGGAGCAGCGCGATCCGGCTGTAGCACTCCAGGTACGGGATGCCGGCCGCGCGGGCCAGCCGGCGGCTCTCCCGCAGGAGGTCCGCGGCCCGGCGGTCGTGGCCGAGCTCGACGGCGATGTCCCCGGCGTTGTAGAGCGCCCGGGCGCTCTGCCGGACCACCTCCGGGTTGCCGGCGGTGCGCGGCAGCTCGTCCAGCCGGGGCCACACGGCGGGGTCGCCGGCCCGGGCGAGGAACGTCAGGCGGGTGGCGCGGACGGCGGCGGCGGTGGCCTCGTCGGGGGCGGCCGCCAGGGTGCGGTCGGCCCGGTCGAGCCGGCTCCAGGCGTGGTCGCCGGCGCCGTCCCGTTCGTTCATGGCCAGCGCGACCATGGCCCGGGCGGCCCGGGCCGGGCGGTCGGCGAGCTCCTCGACGGCCTGTTCGATCTCCCGGTAACCGGCGCGGTCGCCGCCCTGGGTGGCCATCAGGATGCCGAGGGTCAGCCGGATCTCGCCGCGGTCGGCGGCGGACAGCCGCGGGTCCGCGATGATCCGGGCCAGGGCCGCGGCGCTGGCGCTGGCGTCGACGCCGTTGGCGGCGATCCGGGACAGCGCGAGGGCGACCCGGCCGCGCTGCTCCTCGCCGAGCTCCGGTTCGGCGAGGATTCGGCGCAGCATGGCCTCGGCGGTGCCGGTGTCGCCGAGGGCGACGGCCTGGTCCGCGGCGGCCTCCGCGACCCGCAGCCAGGCCCGGTGGTCGCCGAGCGCGCGGGTGTGGTGGGCGATCTGCACCAGTGGCGGCGGGGACTGCGCGTCGAGGGCCGCGACGGCACGGCGGTGCAGCAGGGTCCGGCGGGGGCCGGGGACGCGGCGCAGGGCGACCTGCTGGGCGAGGGCGTGCCGGAAGCCGTAGCGGGCCGGGGCGCTCTCGTGGAGCGCGGCGGCCTGCAGGGCCTCGGTGAGGCCGAGCGCGGTCTGATCGGCGTCGAGCCCGGCGACCCGGGCGAGGAGTTCCTCGCCCGCGGGCACGCCGAGCACCGCGGCGGCGTCGGCGACGGCCGCGGCGGCGGGCGGGAGGGCGGCGAGGCGTTCGGTGACGGCGTCCCGCAGGCCGCGGGGCACCTCGGCGTGTTCCAGGTCCGCGGTGAGGTCGGCGGCGTCGGCGAGGCCGCCGGGACGGCCCTGCTCGCAGAGGGTGATCAGGTCCTCCTCGGCGACCAGCGGCAGGCCCTCGCTGCGCTCGAACAGCACCCGGGCCAGCGCGGGGGTGGCCCGCGGGCCGAGGGCGGCCTGCGCCAGTTCGTGGACCTCGGGCTCGGCGAGCGGGGCCAGCGCGATCCGGGTGCCGCCGACACCGGGCGGGCGGCGGTAGGCGGCGCCGAGCACGGGGGTGTCGCGGGGCAGGTCCTCGGCCCGGTAGGTGAGCAGCAGGGCGAGCTCGGGCGGCAGGTCGCGGGCCAGGAGCAGGAGCAGGTCGCGGGTGGCCTCGTCGACCCAGTGCATGTCCTCCACGACCAGGACGGCCGGGCCGATCGAGGTCAGGAGCGAGCGGGCGGCCTGGACCAGCCGGTGCCGTCCGGCGCCGGTGTCCGCGGGGGCGGGCGGCAGCCGGTCCGCGAGGTCCGGCAGCAGCGGGGCCAGCGCGCCTGCGCTCGGCGGGATCAGCGCGGCGGCGGGCAGCCGGGGGCCGGCCGCCCGCAGCGCGTCCACCACCGGGCCGAACGGGAACGGCTCGCGCAGCGGGTGGCAGAAGCCGGTCAGGACCGGCCGGCCCTCCCCGGCGAGGGCGGCGGTGGCCTCCGCGACCAGGCGGGACTTGCCGATGCCGGCCTCGCCCTCGACCAGCACGACCGAGCGCGGGCGGCGCAGTGCGGCGAGCAGCAGGGCGAGCTCCCGGCGGCGGCCGACGAAGCCGAAGCCGCCGCCGGGCGCGCGGGTGTCCTGACCGGCCGGGGTCATGCGGGCCGGCCGGGAGCGCCGGTGCGCGGTGGGCGGTGCGCGGGGGTCATGCCTTCATGATGACCGGGGGTGCCGCGGGCCGGGGCGGCCGGGGGTTCACCGGTCGCGCCACCGGTCGGTGGTCTCGTGGCGGCCGAGGTCCTGACGGACGGTCAGCGCGTCGGGGGTCGGCGCCGGCCGGGCGCCCGAAGCCGCGGGCTGATCCGACACGACCGCCCGGACAGGACCTGACGCCGGGCACCGGCAGGGGTGGCGGTCGAGGGTGCCCGGGCTGCTGGACCGGTGTGGAGGGGCGGTGTCACACTTCTGCTGTCACAGTGCTGCTGCATCACGCTCCGAGGACGGACCATGACGGCTACTCCCCCGGCGCCGGCGCGCCTGACCGTGGACGAGCTCGCGGCCCGGGCCGGGGTGACGGTCCGGACGCTGCGGTTCTACAGCGCGAAGGGGCTGCTGCCGCCGCCGGAGCTCGGGCCGCGGCGGGTCGGGCACTACGGGCCGGAGCACCTGGGGCGGCTGGAGCTGATCGAGGAGTTGCAGCGGCAGGGGCTGACGCTGGCGGCGATCGAGCGCTACCTGGCCCAGTTGCCGGAGGACATCAGCTCGCTCGATCTGGCGATCCACCGGGCGCTGGTGGCGTCCTGGACACCGGAGGCGGCGGAGGAGGCCGGCCGGGAGCAGGTCGAGCGGCGGGCCGGGCGGACGCTGACCGACGCCGACGTGGACCGGCTGACCGCGATGGGGGCGCTGCACCGCACCGGGGACCCGGAGGTGTTCAAGGTCGACCCGGGTCTGCTGCCGCTCGGGGTGCGGGTGCTGGACGTGCCGATTCCGCTGGAGACGCTGGTGGCGGCCCGGGCGGTGGTGCGGCTGCACAGCCAGGCGACCGCGCACGACCTGCACCGGCTGTTCCGGGAGACGGTCTGGAAGCCGTACCGGGAGAGCGATCCGCCGGCGGAGGAGCTGGAGCGGATGAAGGAGCTGACGGACCAGATCCAGCCGATGGTGGTGCAGGCGCTGGTGACGGCCTTCCAGCGGTCGCTGGCGGACGAGTTGGCGGCGGGGGACGCGGGCTGAGGGCCCGGCCCCGGGGCGCGGGGTGCCCCCCCGGGGGCGCGCGGATGCCCTCGCGCCCCCGGGGTGCCGGTCAGCCGGTGAAGGTGCGGCCGTCGGCGGCCATCCGCTCCAGCAGGGCGGGCGGCTGGAAGCGCTCGCCATAGGCGGCGGCCAGTTCGCGGGCGCGGGCGGTGAAGCCCGGCAGCCCGCCGCGGTAGCCGTTGATGTACTGGAGCACGCCGCCGGTCCAGGCCGGGAATCCGATGCCGAGGACGGAGCCGACGTTGGCGTCGGCGACCGAGGTGAGGACGTTCTCCTCCAGGCAGCGGACCGAGTCCAGCGCCTCGGCGAAGAGCATCCGCTCCTTCATGTCCTCGAACGGGATCTCGGCGCCCGGCCGGGTGAAGTGCTCGCGCAGGCCGGGCCACAGCCGGGTGCGCCGGCCGTCCCGGTACTCGTAGAAGCCGGCGCCGCCGCTGCGGCCGGGCCGCTCGAACTCGTCGAGCATCCGGTCCATCACCGCGTCGGCCGGGTGCTCGGACCAGCTGCCGCCGGCCTCCTCGATCGCCCGCCGGGCCTCGTTGCGGATCTTGCGGGGCAGCGTGAGGGTGAGTTCGTCCAGCAGGGACAGCACCTTGGCCGGGTAGCCGGCCTGGGCGGCGGCCTGCTCGACCGAGACCGGGTCGAGTCCCTCACCGACCATGGCGACGCCCTCGTTGATGAACTGGCCGATCACCCGTGAGGTGAAGAAGCCGCGCGAGTCGTTGACCACGATCGGGGTCTTGTTGATCTGGCGGACCAGGTCGAAGGCGCGGGCCAGCGCCTCGTCGCCGGTCTGCGGGCCGCGGATGATCTCCACCAGCGGCATCTTGTCGACCGGCGAGAAGAAGTGCAGGCCGATGAAGTCGGCGGCGCGGGTGACGCCCTCGGCGAGCAGGGCGATCGGGAGGGTGGAGGTGTTGGAGCAGAGCAGCGCGTCGGGGGCGACGACGTCCTGGACCTCCTGGAACACCTTGTGCTTGAGCTCCGGGTTCTCGAAGACCGCCTCGATCACCGCGTCGCAGCCGGCCAGGTCGGCGGCGTCCGCGGTCGGGGTGATCCGGGCCAGCAGCTCCGCGCGCTGCTCGGGGGTGGTCCGGCCGCGGGCCACCGCCTTGTCCAGCAGGCCGGCCGAGTAGGCCTTGCCGCGCTCGGCGGCCTCGGCGGTGACGTCCTTGAGCAGCACCTCGATGCCGGCCCGGGCGCAGGAGTACGCGATGCCGGCGCCCATCATGCCCGCACCGAGCACGGCGACCCGGCGCACCGTGCGGGGCTCGACGCCCTTGGGACGGCCCGCGCCGGAGTTGACGGCCTGCATGTCGAAGAAGAACGCCTGGATCATGTTCTTCGAGATCTGACCGCAGGCCAGCTCGGTGAAGTAGCGGGCCTCGATGACCATCGCGGTGTCGACGTCGACCTGGGCGCCCTCGACCGCGGCGGCCAGGATGTTGCGCGGGGCCGGGTAGTCGGCACCGGCCAGCTGCTTGCGCAGGTTGGCCGGGAAGGCCGGCAGGTTGGCGGCGAAGGCGGGGGTGCTGGGGGTGCCGCCGGGGATCCGGTGGCCCTTGACGTCCCAGGGCTGGACGGCCTCCGGGTTGGCGGCCACGAAGGCGTGCGCCTTGGCCATCATCTCCTCGCGGGTGGCGGCCAGTTCGTCCACCAGGCCGTTCTCCAGGGCCTGCGCCGGACGGTACTGGCGGCCCTGCAGCAGGACCTTGAGCAGCGCGTCGGTGATGCCCATCATCCGCACGGTGCGGACCACGCCGCCACCGCCGGGGAGCAGTCCGAGGGTGACCTCGGGCAGGCCGATCCTGCTGCCGGGCGCCTCCAGGGCGATCCGGTGGTGGCAGGCGAGGGCGATCTCCAGGCCGCCGCCGAGCGCCGCGCCGTTGATGGCGGCGACCACCGGCCGGCCGAGGGTCTCCAGGGTGCGCAGCGCGCGCTTGATCCGCATCGAGTTGGCGAAGACCTGGTCGGCGGTCTCCGGGGTGGCCGCGGAGATCAGCCGCAGGTCGCCGCCGGCGAAGAAGGTCTTCTTGGCGGAGGTGATGATCACGCCGCGCAGGCCGTCGGTGGCCTTCAGCCGCTCGACCGTCGCCTCCAGGGCGTCGGTGAAGGCGGCGTTCATGGTGTTGGCGGACTGGGCCGGGTCGTCGAGGACGAGGGTGACCACGCCGTCCTGGTCCTGCTCCCAGCGGATGGCAGTCGTGTTGCTCATGGAAACGTGTCTCCCGGGAGTCAGATGCGCTCGATGACGGTGGCGACGCCCATGCCGCCGCCGACGCAGAGGGTGGCCAGGCCGTAGCGCAGGTCGCGGCGCTCCAGCTCGTCGATCAGGGTGCCGATCAGCATCGCGCCGGTCGCGCCCAGCGGGTGTCCGAGGGCGATCGCGCCGCCGTTGACGTTCACCTGGTCGTGCCGGAAGCCGAGTTCGCGGATGAAGCGGAGCGCGACGGCGGCGAACGCCTCGTTGATCTCGACCAGGTCGATGTCGGCGGCGGTCAGCCCGGCCTTGGCGAGGGCCTTGCGGGTGGCGGGGGCCGGGCCGGTCAGCATGATGGTGGGCTCGGAGCCGGACACGGCGGCCGAGACGATCCGGGCGCGCGGGCGCATCCCGTACCGCTCGCCGATCTCGCGGGAGCCGATCGCGACCAGGGCGGCGCCGTCCACGATGCCGGAGGAGTTGCCGGCGTGGTGGACGTGGTCGATGGACTCGACCCAGTGGTACTTCTGCAGGGCGACGGCGTCGAAGCCGCCGGCCTCGCCGATGCCGGCGAAGGACGGCTTGAGGCCGGCCAGCGTCTCCACGGTGGTGCCGGGGCGGATGAACTCGTCGCGGTCCAGCACCACCAGGCCGTTGCGGTCCCTGACCGGGACGACGGAGCGGTCGAACAGGCCGTCGGCCTGCGCCTTGGCGGCGCGGGCCTGGGACTCGGCGGCGAAGGCGTCCACGTCGGTGCGGGACAGGCCCTCGATGGTGGCGATCAGGTCGGCGCCGATGCCCTGCGGGACGAAGCCGGTCTGGTAGCTGGTCATCGGGTCCATCGCCCAGGCGCCGCCGTCGGAGCCCATCTTCACCCGGGACATCGACTCGACGCCGCCGGCCAGGATGAGGTCCTCCCAGCCGGAACGGACCTTGGCGGCGGCCAGGTTGACGGCCTCCAGGCCGGAGGCGCAGAAGCGGTTCTCCTGGACGCCCGCGACGGTGTCCGGCAGGCCGGCCGCGATGGCGGCGATCCGGGCGATGTCGGAGCCCTGGTCACCGATCGGGCTGACCACGCCGAGCACGATGTCGTCGATCGCGGCCGGGTCCAACCCGGGGAAGCGGGCACGGAGTTCGTGGATCAGACCGACCACGAGGTCGATCGGCTTGGTGCCGTGCAGCGAGCCGTTCGCTTTGCCCCGGCCTCGCGGTGTGCGGACAGCGTCGTAGACGTACGCTTCGGTGGTCACGGTGGGTGCCTTTCCGGGAGGTTTCTAGCCGAGGAGGGAGCGGCCGATGATCTCTTTCATGATCTCGGTCGTGCCGCCGTAGATGGTCTGGATCCGGCCGTCGGTGAATGCCCTGGCGACCGGGAACTCGCTCATGTAGCCGTAGCCGCCGTGCAGTTGGAGGCAGCGGTCGGCGGTGCGCTTCTGCAGTTCGGTGGCCCACCACTTGGCCATCGAGGCGTCCACGGGGGTGAGCGCGTAGCGGTTGTGCTCGGTGACGCAGCGGTCGACGAAGGTCCGCGTGACGGCGCACTCGGTGGCCAGCTCGGCGATCTCGAAGCGGATGTGCTGGAGCTTGGCCAGCGGCCGCCCGAAGGCGGTGCGCTGCTTCACGTACGCGGTGGTGAGCTCCACCAGGTGCTCGGCGCCCGCGATCGCGGCGACCGCGATGGCCAGCCGTTCCTGGGCGAGGTTGCGCATCAGGTACAGGAAGCCCTGGTTCTCCTCGCCGAGCAGGTTCTCCTTGGGGACCCGGACGTCGGTGAAGAACAGCTCGGCGGTGTCCTGGGACTTCTGGCCGATCTTGTCGAGGTTGCGGCCGCGCTCGAAGCCCGCCGTGCCGCGCTCCACCACCAGCAGGCTGAGCCCGTGCGCGCCGCCCTCGGGGGTGGTGCGGGCGACCACCACGACCAGGTCGGACAGGATGCCGTTGGAGATGAAGGTCTTGCTGCCGTTGAGCAGGTAGTGGTCACCGCGGTCGACCGCCGAGGTGCGGATGCCCTGGAGGTCGGAACCGGTGCCGGGCTCGGTCATCGCGATCGCGGTGACCAGCTCGCCGGTGCAGAAGCCGGGCAGCCAGCGCCGCTTCTGCTCCTCGGTGCCGAGCGAGGTCAGGTACGGGCCGATGATGTCGTTGTGCAGGCCGAGCGCCAGGCCGCTGACCCCGGCACGGGTGAACTCCTCCGCCAGCACGGCCGCGAAGCGGAAGTCGGGGGTGCCGCCGCCGCCGTACTCCTCGGGGACGGCCATGCCGAGCAGGCCCTGCCGGCCGGCGGCCCGCCAGGCGTCGCGGTCGACGATGCCGGCCTGCTCCCAGCGGTCGTAGTGCGGCAGCACCTCCTTGGCCAGGAAGGCCTTCACGGTCTCCCGGAACGCCTCGTGCTCCTCGGTGTAGAGCTCTCGTTGCACCTGGGTCGGTCCTCTCAGGGGGTGGGCCCGGGGTCCAGCCCCGGCACCCGCCAGTCCTCGGCCACCTCCGCGGTGTGCTGGCCGGGCCGGGCGGGCGGGCGGCGCAACGAGCCGGGGGTGTCGGAGAACCGGGGGGCGGGGGCGGGCTGGGTGATGCCGTCGTGGGTGGGGTACGTCTCGCGGGCGGCCAGGTGCGGGTGCTCGGCGGCCTGGCGCAGGGTCAGGACGGGTGCGACGCAGGCGTCCCGGCCCTCGAAGAGCGCCGTCCACTCGGCCTGGGTGCCGGTGGCGAAGCGGTCGGCGATCCTGGTCCGGAGGTCGGGCCAACGGGCGAGGTCGTACTGGGCGGGCGCGTCCTCGCCGAGGTCCAGCAGCCGGGCGAACTCGGCGTAGAACTGCGGCTCCAGCGCCCCGACGGCCATGTAGCGGCCGTCCGCGGTGCGGTAGGTGTCGTACCAGGGCGCGCCGCCGTCGAGCAGGTTGACGCCCCGGCGGTCGTGCCACTGGCCGGCCGCGAGCAGCCCCCAGAGGATCGAGGTGAGGTGGGCGGTGCCGTCCACGACGGCCGCGTCGACCACCTGGCCGCGACCGGTCCGCTCGGCGTGGCGCAGCGCGGCGAGCAGGCCGACGACCAGGTAGAGCGAGCCGCCGGCGTAGTCGCCGAGCAGGTTGGCGGGGATGGCCGGCGGACCGTCGGCGGGACCGATCAGGCCGAGTGCGCCGGCCGTGGCGGTGTAGCCGATGTCGTGGCCGGCGCGGGCGGCCAGCGGGCCGCTCTGGCCCCAGCCGGTCATCCGGCCGTAGACGAGGGCCGGGTTGCGGGCGAGGCAGGCTTCGGGGCCGACACCGAGGCGTTCGGCGACGCCCGGGCGGTAGCCCTCGATCAGCAGGTCGGCGCGTTCGGCCAGGTCCAGGACGAGGCCGGGGCCGCCGGCGCTCTTGAGGTCGACCAGCACCGAGCGCTTGTTGCGGTTGGTGAGGTCGAAGGCCGGCTCGGGCCCGATCGGGGGCGGCCCCGGGCGGTCCACCCGGACGACGTCGGCGCCCAGGTCGGCGAGGAGCATGGCGGCGAACGGCCCCGGCCCGATCCCGGCCAGTTCCAGCACGCGCAGCCCGGCCAGCGGCCCGGCTCCGGTCGTCTCCGTCACTGCTCGGCCTCCCGGGCTCGACCATGTGTGACAGTGGAGCTGTCACAGTCGTGATGATAGGCAGTTGACCCGCCGGTAACAAGGGTCGCACCCGGCGACCGACGGCCCTCCTTGCGAACGGCGGCGGGCAGGCGGATTCTGGGGCTGACGCTCCCGCCACAGAGAGGGTGATCTGCCGTGCACAACCACTGGATCGTCGATCTCGACTTCGACGAGGACGAGGACCGCACCACCTGCACCGCCAAACTCAGCGGTTTCAGCGCTCCCGGCGCCCTCGGCGTCGGCGTCGCCCGCCGCAGCCCCGACGACACCCCGGACTCCACCGTCGGCGAGGAACTCGCCGCCGCCCGGGCCTGCTCCGACCTGGCCCACGCCCTGATCGACCAGGCCGCCGACGGCATCCAGCGGCGCACCCACGAGAGCACCCACCTGCACTACTGAGCCCGACCTGAGCCCGCCTGCCGTACGGCCCGAGGCCCGTCCGACCCGAGACCCGTCCGGCCCGCGGCTCCCCCGACCTGCGGCTCCGCCGGTCTCCCCCGTGCGGGGGAGCGGGATCGGCCGCCGGTCGGACGCGCCCGCCGGGCCCCGGACGGCAGGATCGGGGGATGGCCACCGACGCTCCGGACCGCACACGCCCGTACGCCCGCCGGGCTGACGTAGGGTCGGCCCGGTGAAGGCACTGCTCGGGGGACGGGCCGCACGGCGCTGGGTGCACCTAGTGCTCGGCGGCGCACTGCTGATGCCGTACTGGCTGCTGGCCCTGGTGATCCTGACCTCGCTCCACCGCGGCGCCGCCGCCGGCGACGCCCGGCAGGCCGCCGTCCTGCAACTACTGGCCCTCGTGGCCGCGCTGCCCGCGGCCGCCGCGACCGCCCTCCTCCCGGTGGTGCGGGTGCTGGAGGCGACCGCCGCGCGGGCGCTGTGCGCGGGCGCCGACGGCGACCTGGCCGTCACCCCCTCGCACTCCTGGGCCGCCCGCCGGCGCACCGCCGTCTGGTACGTGCTCCACCTGCTGCTCGGCGGCGTGGTGGCCGGCATGTCGCTGGCCGTGCCCCCGGCGGTGGCCGTCCTCCTGTTCTTCCCGGACCCCGCCTGGACACGCCTCTACTTCGGCGCCCACCCACCACCCGCACCGGTCGTCGCGGCCGGGCTGGTGGCACTGCTGCTGACCGCCAACGCGGCGGCCGGCAGCAGCCTGGCCCGGCTCGCCCCGCGACTGCTCGGCCCCACCCCCGCCGAGCGGCTCGCCGCCGCCGAGGCCCGGGTGGTGGAACTGGCCCACCGCAACCGGCTCGCCCGGGAGTTGCACGACTCCGTCGGACACGCGCTGAGCGCCGTCACCATCCAGGCCGCCGCCGTCGGCCGGGTCCTGCGCAGCGACCCGGAGTTCGCGGCCGAGGCGCTCCGGGCGATCGAGGAGACCGCACGGGCCGCCGTCGCCGAGTTGGACACCGTCCTCGGCGTGCTGCGCGAGGAGGAGAGCGGCCCGGCCGGCCCGACCCTAGCCGAACTCGACTCCCTGGTCCGGCAGATGCGGCTCTCCGGGGTCCGGGTGGACCTCCGCACCGGCCCCGGCCTCGGCCGGCTGCCCGCCCCCCTCTCCCGGGAGGCCTACCGGATCGTGCAGGAGGGCCTCACCAACGTACTGCGGCACGCCGGTCCGGTACCCGCCCGGCTCCGGATCGACCTCGGCGAAGGACGCCTGACCGTGGAACTGACCAACCCGATCGGCGCCGACAGGCCCTCCCGTCCGGGCGGCGGACGCGGCCTGCGCGGCATGGCCGAACGCGCCGCCGCCCTGCACGGCGACTGCCGCTCCGGCCCCACCGAGGACGGCGCGGACTGGCGCCTGACCGCCGCACTCCCGACCGACCGCTCCGCCGTGAGCCCGCGGTGACCGGCACGCCGCGCCCGCCGATCCGGGTGGTGATCGCCGACGACGAGCGGCTGGTGCGCACCGGCCTGCGGGTGGTGCTCGACGTCGAACCGGACATCACCGTGGTCGGCGAGGCCGCGACCGGCGCCGCGGTCCTACCGCTGGTGCACGACCTGCGGCCGGACGTGGTGCTGATGGACGTCCGGATGCCGGAGCTGAACGGCATCGACGCCACCCGGCGGCTGGTCGGCGGGCTCGAACCACCACCCCGGATCCTGGTGGTCACCACCTTCGAGAACGACGACTACGTGTACGAGGCGCTGCGGGCCGGCGCCGCCGGATTCCTGCTGAAGCGGGCCCGGGCCGAGGAGATGGTGCACGCCGTCCGGCTGGCCGCGCACGGCGACTCGCTGCTGTTCCCGTCCTCCGTCCGCGGCCTCGCCGCCGGGGAGGCCGACCGGCGCGACGCCGCCGCTGCGGACAGTCCGGGCGGCCCGGGCGGCCCGGGTGGTCGCGGCGGTCAGGGCGGCCGGGGCCCGGTCGACCGGCTCACCGGCCGGGAGGCCGAGGTGCTGCGCCTGATGGCCGCCGGCCTCAGCAACGGCGAGATCGCCGAACGGCTGGTGGTCAGCCCCGAGACGGTGAAGACCCACGTCGGCAGCGTGCTGGCGAAGCTGCGCGCCCGCGATCGCACCCAGGCGGTGATCGCCGCCTACGAATCCGGCTTCGTCCGGCCGGGCTAGGGCTTCGCGTCCGGACACCGGCGGGCCGACGGTCGGCGACCTCCGAGTCACGCCTTCCTCGGGTGTACTACCGGCGGGTAGAGTGCGGCATTCGTCCGTATCCTCCGGGTGAACCCCCTGACACGAACTGGTGAACGCATGTCAGTCTGGACCCGCCCCGCACCGTGGTGGCGCCTGGCCATCGTGATCTCCGCCGGGCTCGGGCTGATCCTCAGCAACAGCTCGCTGGTGTACTTCACCGTCGAGAGCAACGTGATCGTGCTCGGCTACTTCGCCTCCGCCCTCTACTGGATGACCCGGCGCGGCACGGTGGACGCCCCGGCGCCCAGGCTGCGCGGGGCCGCCACGCTGTACATCACCATCACCGGCCTGGTCGCCCACATCCTCCTCAACCACGGCGAGAACCCGCTGCCCGGTCTGGGCTCCGGCCCCGCCCAGCTGCAGAACTGGTCGAGCTTCCTGCTGCACTACACCACGCCCGTCATGGTCCTGGTGGACTGGCTCTGCCTGAAGCCGCGCAACGCCTCCCGCTGGCGCGACCTGCCACTGTGGCTGGCCTTCCCGGTTGGCTACGCCGTCGTCACCGAGGTCCGCGCCGCGCTGTTCCCGTCGTTCCCGCTCAAGTACCCGTACTTCTTCCTCGACCCGGGCATCGAGGGCCACGCCTGGGTGGCCGGCCAGATCGCCCAGCTGACGGTCGAGTTCGTCGTGCTGGCCGCCGCCGTGGTCGGCCTGGACCGCCTCGGCACCCTGGTCAACCGCCGGCTCTTTCCGGCCGCGGCAACGGCGGCGGCCCCGGCGACGGCGACGGCGACGGCGACGGCGACACTGGACACCTCCGCCAAGGCGCCGGCCCCCGCCGGCGAACGGTAGGCCCGCCGAAGCCCCGCCGAAGCACCCCGCCGCTCGGCCGGCGGCTCAGCCGGCCGCCCAGGCGGCGAAGGCGCGGTGGAAGTCGGGGAAGGTCTTGCGAACGCACCCCGGGTCGTCGTACGTGATGCCCGGGGTGCGCAGGCCGGCCACGGCGAAGGACATCACGATGCGGTGGTCGCCGTGCGTCTCGATCTCGGCGGCGGCGGGGGTCCCGGGGTGGATCTCGATCCAGTCCCGGCCGGTGGCGACGGTGATGCCGAGCCGCCGGAGGTTCTGCGCGCAGGCCTCCAGCCGGTCGCACTCCTTGATCCGGGTGTTGTACACGTCCTCGATGCGGACCGGGCCGTCGGCGAACGGGGCGATCGCGGCCAGCGTCGGCATGGTGTCGGAGATGTCGCGCATGTTCGCGGTCACGCCGCACAGCCGACCGCCGGGGGCTCCCGTCACCGTCACCCGGTCCGCCCGCAGGTCCACCCGGGCGCCCATCCGCTCCAGCACCTCGACGAACCGCAGGTCGCCCTGGAGCGCCCCGGTGCCGAGGCCCGGCACGGTGACCTCGCGGCCGGTCGACGCGGCGGCGGCGAAGAAGTAGCTGGCGGTCGAGGCGTCCGGCTCGACCGGGTACTCGGTGGCCCGGTAGCCGCCCGGCGGCACCGAGAAGACGTCGCCCTCCCGCTCCACCCCGACGCCGAAGCTGCGCATCATCGCCAGGGTGATCTCCACGTACGGCGCGGAGACCAGGTCGGTGACGGTGATCCGCAGGCCGTCGCGGGTCAGCGGGCCGAGCAGCAGCAGCGCGGTGAGGTACTGGGAGGACAGGCCGGCGTCCAGCGTCACCTCGCCGCCGCGCACGCCGCGGCCGGTGATCCGCAGCGGGTGGTGGCCCTCGCGCTCCTCGTGGTGCAGTTCGACGCCGAGGGCGCGCAGCGCGCCGGTCAGCGGGGCGAGCGGGCGGCGGCGCATCTGGGCGGAGGCGTCGAAGCGGAACTCGCCGTGGCCGGCGGCGGCCAGGGTGGGCAGGAAGCGCGCGGTGGTGGCACCGTCCCGGCAGTACACGTCGGCGTCCCTGGCCGGGCCCTGCGGGCGGCCCTCGATCCGCCAGGCGCCGTCCGCACGCGCGATGCCGTAGCCGAGCGCGGCCAGCCCCTCGGCGAAGCCCTCGGTGTCGTCGGAGGCGAGCGGGCGGAGCAGGGTGGTGGTGCCCTCCGCCGCCGCGGCCAGGAACAGGGCCCGGGCCGTCACCGACTTGGAACCGGGGATCTCGACGGTGGTCACGCTCTCTCCAGGGGTCTCGGGCCGCGGGGTTCGCCCTGCTGATGATCGCCCCATCCTGCCCGCCGGGCCCGCCCCCGTGCCCGAGAGTGTCACCTGCTGGACGCTGGTCGACGCCGACCGCGACGGCTGTGGCGGTGATCACACCGGGGTGGCCCGTAACGTCCCGCCGGGGTCGCGGCGTGGGTGTGGTGAACATCGAAGCTCGGAAGGACAACCTGGTGGGGGAAGCACCCGCGGACTTCTTGGAGTTCGCCCACGCCCGCAGCGGACAGCTGTTCCGCAGCGCGTGCCTACTGACCGGCGACTGGCACCTGGCGGAGGACCTGGTCCAGGAGACGCTGGCGAAGATGTACCGCTCCTGGCGCCGGATCGACCGCACCCAGCCGCCTGCCGCGTACGCGCACACGGTGCTGGTCCGCACCTTCATCTCGCAGCGGCGGCTCGGCCGTTCCGGCGAGCGGCCGTCCGATCGGCTCCCGGAGGCCACCGCGCGCTCCGACGACCCGGCGCTGCGGCTGACCCTGGTGGACGGCCTGGCGGCGCTCGGCCCCAAGGACCGCGCCGTCCTGGTGCTGCGGTACTGGGAGGACCGCTCGGTGGAGGAGACCGCCCGGGCCCTGCACCTCACCGCGGGCACGGTCCGGACCCGCAGCTCACGGGCGCTGCAACGGCTGAGACAGATCCTCGGCACGGATTTCGCCGAACTCAGCAGGCTCTGACGGTGCCGCGCGCCCGTCCCCATTGCGATCGAACGGAGAGCACAGTGTCCCCTGACGAGCAGCCTCAGCACGGGCTGCACGACGCGATGAGCGTGGCCGTCGAGCGGTTCGGCCGGCACGGGCCCGACCTGGTGGCACGGGCCGCCGTCCGGGGCCGGCGGCTGCGCCGGGTCCGCCGGATGCAGCTGGGCGCCGTCGCCGTACTCGCCGTCGGGGCGGCGGGGCTGGGGATCAACCAGCTGGCGCCGCGCACGGCGGCCCCGGTCGGACCGGCCACCGCACCGGCCTCGGCCGGCGCGACGCCGTCACCCGCGTTCACCCCGCCGGTGGTGTCCCGGTCGGGCCCGGTGGCCGGTCAGCTGGCGGCGATGCTCCCGACCAGGGGCTCCACCACGGTGGCCCACTCGCTGGGCGAGTTCACCGACGGACGGGTCGGCGCCACGCCCGGGCACGAGCCGCGGGTCGACGTCTCGCTGCTCTACGACGACGGGCACGGCCGGGTCGCGCTGGCGCTGAACGTGCACGACATCACCCCCGCGGTGCTGGCCGGCCGGACCTGCGGGCCGGTGCCGGGGCGGACCTGCGAGGTACTGCCCGACGGCACCCAGGTGGAGACCGAGCGGCCGCAGGCGGGGTCGGCGGGGTCCGGCGGGTGGACGGCGATCGCGATCCGCCCGGACGGCCGTTTCGTGCAGCTCACCGAGTTCGACACCGACCAGCTCGCCGAGATCCCCCGCGGTCCGGCCACCCGGACGGACGCGGCACTGACCGTCGAGGAGTTGAAGGCCGTGGTGCTGAGCCCGCACTGGAACCGCTAGATCCGGTCCGGCCGGACGAGACCTCGTCCCCGTCCGGCGGGCTCAGCGGTAGTCGATCCGCTCGAACGGCCAGTCGGCGGCCAGCCAGTCGGCCACCGCCCGGTGCAGCGGCCCGTCCAGCTCGGCACGGTCCGCCCGGACCCAGGAGCTGGCGCGGGCCGTCCCCGGTTCGGTGCGGGAGGGGTAGACGTACACGCAGCCGACCACGTCGGCGTCGGTCGGGCCGTCGAGGACGCTGAAGGTGAAGCCGGTCCGCTGCTCGAAGTCGTCCGCGTGCCGTCGCAGGTCCCTGAGGTTGTCGGCGGGCGCCATGCCGTCCGCCGGCGGCCAGGACCCTTCGGCGAAGCCCGGGGTGGCCCGGATGTGCGCCACGCTGGACGTCCAGGCCGCCAGGTCGGCGGCGTTGTGCTGCGGGCCCAGCGGCTCCAGCCGGAACCGGTCGGCCGTCAGCGTGCGCGGGGGCGTGAAGTCGTCCGGGACGAAGGCGGGGGTCGGCATGCCCCGAGCGTACGGGCCGGGCGGCCCCCGCTCGACCGGTTCCGGTCAACCCGCGCCGCCGCAGGAGGTGCGGACCTTCAGGCTCGGCAGCAGCGCGACGTGGTGCGCGGGCAGCTCGGCGCCCGCCGAGAGGCGGCGCAGCAGCAGGTCCAGGGCGGTGGCACCGACCGCGAGGTCGGGCGACGCCACCGCGGTGAGCGGCGGGGCGGCGAGTGCGGCGAACCCGTCGCCGTAGGAGATCAGGGCGACGTCGTCCGGCACCCGCAGGCCGCGGGCGCGGAGCAGCGACGGCAGGTGGATGGCGTCCTGGTCGTCGTGGACGAGCACCGCGCGGACGCCCGTCCCGGCGGCCGCGGCGATCCGGTCCGCGACCCGCTCCGGATCGGGATCGGGATCGGGATCGGCCGACGGAGTGCCGGGAGGCTGCGGGTCGAGCACCGGCTGCGGTTCCAGGTCGAGCAGCCGGACGGCCTCGGCGTAGCCCGTGCGGACCGCCCGTGCCGTCCGGGTGTCGCCGCGGGCGGCCAGCAGGACGCCCCGGTGGCCGAGGGCCCGCAGGTGCCGCAGCGCCAGCAGGACACCGTGCCGGTGGTCGGCACCGACCGCGTCGAGCCCCGTGCCGGGCGACACCGGGCCGGCCGGCGGCTCGACCAGCACGGCCGGGACCGGAAGGCCGGCCAGCCAGTCGTACTCCTCGGCCCGGTGCGCGGGGTGCCGGCCGGGGGTGAGCAGCAGGCCGTCGGCGGCGGACTCCAGCAGCCGTTCGACCTGGGCCCGCTCGTCGCCGGCCCCGGAGCGGGCGACGCCGAGCACCAGTCGGGCCCCCGCGGCGGCGGCGGCCGAGCGGGCGCCGGCGATCACTTCGTCGTAGGAGGAGCCGACGGCGGGGACCAGCATCCCGACCACCCTGCCACGGCCGTCGGCGCGGCCGGACCGTCCGGCGCTCTCCGGGCCGGGCGGGAGCGAGACGGCGCCGTGCGAGCGGCGCAGCCGGCCGGCGTGCGCCAGGGCCGCGACGTCCCGGCGGACGGTGACGGCGGGGACGCCCAGCCGGGCGGCCAGGTCGACCACCCGGACCGTGCCGAGCTCCCGGACGATCCCGGTGATGCGGGCCCTGCGTTCGTCGGCCGGGATGGTCATGGTGCCCCTCCTGTGGTGCGTTCCGCCGGGCGGCGGGTGGGCGCTTCGGTGGCTCAGCGCCCCGGCGTCCGGCGCAGGGCGTGCAGCAGCAGTTCCATCCGGCCCGGGGCGCAGCCCAGCAGGACCACGGCGTCCTCGTCCCGGCACTCGGCCACCCGCCAGTGGGGCCGGATGCCCTTCGGGTCGGACCGGAGCCGGTCGCGGACCAGCACCACTTCGATCCGCTCCATCGGCAGCTTCCGGCCGGTCGCGCCGAGCCCGCCCGACGGCGCCGCCAGCAGTTCCGTCCGGGAGAGGTTGAGCACCCCGATCTCCGGCCGGCAGTACGGCTCGGCGCCGAGCACCCCGGCCTCGAAGGTGACCACCCGGCCGGCCTCGAAGTTCCGCCACTGCCGTCGGCGGCGGCGTCCGGTGCCGGGCAGCGGAGGCAGCACGCCCAGCAGCCCGGCCAGCAGATCCTCGATCAAGACACGTCCCAGGTCGCTCGGAGGGCGGATCCGCCGGCCGCGGACGCGTCGGCCTCACGATGCTACGCACCCGGGCAACCGGACACCATCGCGGGCCGGCGGGCATGGTGACGATGCGTCACCCCGGTCCCGCCCGGGACGGCCGGTCACGGTGCGGACCGCCCGGAGCGGGGCGCCCGCGTGCGCGGGCTCCCCGCCGGGCGGTACCGGCGCCCGCTCAGAGCGGGTCGATCCGGCGCAGCTCACCGTCCTCGAACTCCAGCCACCGGGTGATGCCGAGGCCGCGCAGGAACGGCACGTCGTGGCCAGCCACGACCAGCGCCCCCCGGTACCCGGACAGGGCCTGGGTGAGCTGGCGGACGCTCGCCAGGTCCAGGCTGTTGGTCGGCTCGTCGAGCAGCAGGAGCTGCGGCGGCGGTTCGGCGAGCAGCAGGGCGGCCAGCGTGGCCCGGAACCGCTCGCCGCCGGAGAGGGTGCCCGCGAGCTGGTCGGCCCGCGCCCCCCGGAACAGGAAGCGGGCCAGCCGGGCCCGGATCGCGTTCTCCCCGGCGCGCGGCGCGAACGTCCGGACGTTGCCGACCACGGTCAGCGCGTCGTCGAGCAGGTCGAGCCGCTGCGGGAGGTACCGCAGCGGCACCGGGGTGCCGCTCTCGCCCTCCAGCGGGGCGAGTTCGCCGGCGACGGTGCGCAGCAGGGTGGACTTGCCGGAGCCGTTGCGGCCCACCAGGGCGATCCGCTCGGGACCGCACAGCTCCAGCTGGATCCTGGGACCGTGGGCGAGCCGCACCTTGTCCAGGGTGAGCACCGTACGGCCGGCGGGGACGGCGGTGTGCGGCAGGTCGATCCGGATCTCGGCGTCGTCGCGGACCGCCTCCTCGGCGGACACCAGGCGCTCCTTGGCCTCGGTGAGCCGCTCGGTGTGCATGCCGCGCAACCGCCCGGCGGTCTCCTGGCCCTGCGCCCTCAGCTTGCCCGCGAAGATCTTCGGGTCGTTCCGGGTGACCGAGCGCTTCTTGCCGTAGCTGGCGCTGCGCTCCAGCCGGACACGGGCCTCGACCAGGTCGCGCTGCTGGCGCCGGACGTCGGCCTCGGCGTTGCGGACCAGCCGCTCGGCGCTCGCCTGCTCGGCCGCCAGGGCCGCCTGGTAGTCGCTGAAGTTTCCTCCGTACCAGGTGACTTCGCCGTCCCGGAGGTCGGCGATCCGGTCCACGTGCTCCAGCAGCTCGCGGTCGTGGCTGACGATCAGCATCACGCCCTGCCAGGCGGCCACCGCCTCGTACAGGCGGGCGCGGGCCGCCCGGTCGAGGTTGTTGGTCGGCTCGTCCAGCAGCAGCACGTCCGGGCGGCGCAGCAGCAGGGCGGCCAGGTGCAGCAGGACGGCCTGGCCTCCGGAGAGTTCGCCGACGGTGCGGTCGAGGTCCAGGTGCAGGCCGAGCCGGTCGAGGGTGGCGCGGGCGCGCTCCTCGACGTCCCAGTCGTCGCCGAGGACGGCGAAGTGCCGCTCGTCGCCGTCGCCGGACTCGATGGCGTGCAGCGCGTGCCGGGCGGCCCGGATGCCGAGCGCCTCGTCCACGCCCTGGTCGGCCCGGGTGGTGATGTCCTGTGGCAGGTAGCCGAGTTCACCTCCGAGCCGGACGGCTCCGGAGGTCGGGGTGAGCTCGCCGGCGATCAGCCGGAGCAGGGTGGACTTGCCGGCCCCGTTCAGGCCGATCAGCCCGGTGCGGCCGGGGCCGACGGCGAGGTGGAAGCCGTCCAGGACGGTGGTCCCGTCGGGCCACTCGAAGCCGAGGTCGGTGCACAGGACGGAGATGGGGGGATGTGACATGCAGGCCTCCTGCGGTTGCCGTGGGTGATCGGAGCAACACGGGAGACACCGCTGGTGCGGTACGACGGCACAGAGTGGAGGGGCCCGCGGATCCGGGGCCGGCTCAGCCGAGGTCGCACGCTCACGCCGCACGCCGGGTCCTCAGGCGCGGGGGGCGGTGTCTCGTGACCTCAGAAGAGCAACGGCCTTCTCCAGACGTGCGGGGCGGAACCGGGCGGACCGCCGCCCGGTGGTGCCACGGTAGGCCGGGGGTCCGGAGCGCCGCAACGGATTAAGCGGCACCCCGGGTGGGCCCGGGGCATGGGCCTGCGCAACGGCGGGCGGGCCGGGCCGCCCCGCGGCGGCGACTAGGATCGGGGCATCATGAGTGCCACTCTCGTCGTCAAGGATCTCAGCGCCGGCCACGGCGACCGCACCCTCTTCTCCGGGCTGGACCTGGTGGTCGCCCCGGGCGAGGTGATCGGCCTGGTCGGTGTCAACGGTGCCGGAAAGTCCACCCTGCTGCGGCTGATGGCCGGCCTGGACACGCCCGAGGGCGGCTCGCTGCGGCTCAGCCCGGCCGGCGCCAACGTCGGGCACCTCCCGCAGGAGCCCGAGCGCCGCGAGGGCGAGTCGGTCCGTGACTTCCTCGCCCGCCGGACGGGCGTCGCGGCGGCCCAGGCCGCGCTGGACGAGGCCACCGAGGGCCTGGTCGAGGGCCGGGCGGGCGCCGACGACGCGTACGCGGAGAGCCTGGACCGCTGGCTGGAGCTCGGCGGCGCCGACCTCGACGAGCGGGCCGAGGAGGTGGCCGCCACGCTCGGTCTCAAGGTCGGCCTGGACCTGCCGATGACCGCGCTGTCCGGCGGCCAGGCCGCCCGCGCGGGCCTGGCCTCGCTGCTGCTGTCGCGCTACGACGTCTTCCTGCTGGACGAGCCCACCAACGACCTGGACCTGGACGGACTGGAGCGGCTGGAGTCCTTCGTCCGCGGCCTGCGCGCCGGCACCGTGCTGATCAGCCACGACCGCGAGTTCCTGGCCCGCACGGTGACCCGGGTGGTCGAGCTGGACCTGCACCAGCAGAGGGTCAACGTGTACGGCGGCGGCTACGAGGCGTACCTGGAGGAGCGGGACATCGCCCGCCGGCACGCCCGCGAGGAGTACGACGAGTACGCCGACACCAAGGCCGCACTGGAGGCCCGCGGCCGGATGCAGCGCAACTGGATGGAGCACGGCGTCCGCAACGCCCGCCGCAAGGGCCCGGACAACGACAAGATCGGCCGGGCACAGCGCCAGGAGTCGACCGAGAAGCAGGCCTCCAAGGCGCGGCAGACCCAGCGGATGATCGAGCGCCTGGAGGTGGTCGAGGAGCCGCGCAAGGAGTGGGAGCTGCGGATGGAGATCGCCTCCGCGCCGCGCTCCGGCTCGGTGGTCGCCACCCTGCGGGGCGCCACGGTGCGGCGCGGGCGGTTCGCGCTCGGCCCGGTGGACCTGCAGATCGACTGGGCGGACCGGGTCGCGATCACCGGCGCCAACGGCGCGGGCAAGTCCACCCTGCTCGCGGCGCTGCTCGGCCGGCTGGACCTGGACGGTGGCAGCAGCGTGCTGGGCTCGGGCGTGGTGGTCGGCGAGGTCGACCAGGCGCGCGGCCTGTTCCTCGGCGACGAGCCGCTGCTGGAGGCCTTCGCCGCGGCCGTGCCGGACACCGCGCCGGAGGAGGTCCGCACCCTGCTGGCCAAGTTCGGGCTGAAGGCCGCACACGTGATGCGCCCGGCCGCCACCCTCTCGCCCGGCGAGCGGACCAGGGCGGCACTCGCCCTGCTGCAGGGCCGCGGGGTCAACCTGCTGGTGCTGGACGAGCCGACCAACCACCTGGACCTGCCCGCGATCGAGCAGCTGGAGTCGGCGCTCGCCTCGTACACCGGCACCCTGCTGCTGGTCACCCACGACCGGCGGATGCTGGAGACGGTGTCGGTGAACCGGCGGCTGACGGTGGAGAGTGGTCTGGTCCGCGAAGCCTGATTGGACTGGACCCTTTCGTCGACGCGCCGTCATGTGCTGTGCTGGATCCCATGGTTGACAGTGCTTCGCCGACGGCGCACCCGACCGTCGAACTCCGGCCCATGACGGTGCCCGCCCACGAGGCCGAGGCCCGCGCCAGGTCCTTCCACGCGGTGATGGCCCAGCGCCGGACCGTCCGCGACTACACCACCCGGCCCATCCCGGACGGGGTGCTGGAGTGGGCCGTCCGGACCGCCTCCACCGCCCCGAGCGGGGCCCACGTGCAGCCCTGGCGGTTCGTCGTGATCACCGACCCGGACCGCAAGCGGCGGCTGCGCGAGGCCGCCGAGGCCGAGGAACGCGCGTTCTACGCCCACCGCGCCTCCGCGGAGTGGCTGGCGGCCCTGGCACCGATCGGTACCGACTGGCGCAAGCCCTTCCTGGAGGACGCGCCGGCCGTGATCGTGGTCTTCGAGGTGCACAAGGGCCCCGACTCGCCGCGGCCCTACTACACCAAGGAGTCGGTCGGCATCGCCGTCGGCCTGCTGCTCGCGACCCTCCACCAGGCCGGGCTGGCCACCCTCACCCACACCCCGAGCCCGATGCGGTTCCTGAACGAGGTCTGCGAGCGGCCGGCCGAGGAACGCGCCGCGTACGTCATCCCGGTCGGGTACCCGGCGGACGACGCCCGGGTGCCCGACCTCCGCCGCAAGGACCTCGGCGAGGTCCTGGTGCGGCTGTGACGACGCCTGCGGCGCTGCCGGTCGTACGGCCGGTCGTACAACCGGTCGTACTGATGAAATGCGCTGGTCGGAGCCGGTTCGACCGGGAGATAATCCGGCCATGAGCCGCACAGCCGACACTCCCCCGCCGCTGCCCGCACCCATCTCGGACGGCCGCCCGCCCGAGCTGCTCCCGCTGCCCGGCGGGATCTCGCTGCGGCGCCGCCGCGAGGCGGACGGCCCCGGGGTGAACGCGGCCGTCCGCAGCAACCTGGCGCACCTGCGCCCGTGGATGGCCTGGGCGAACGAGGCGCCGACCCTCCAGCACAGCAACGAGATGTGCCGGGCCGGCGAGGAGGTCTGGGACCAGGGCACCGACTTCATGTTCGTCGCCGGCCTGGACGACCGGCCCGGCAGCGTGGTCGGCGCGTTCGGTCTGCACGGCCGGATCGGCCCGGGCGCCCTGGAGATCGGCTACTGGGTGCACGTGGACCACGTCGGCCGGGGCCTGGCCACCGCCGCGGCCCGCGCCCTCACCACGGCGGCGCTGACCCTGCCCGGCGTCGAGCGGGTCGAGATCCACTGCGACCGGTCCAACGCCGCGAGCGCCGCGATCCCGCGCAAGCTCGGCTACCGGCTGGACCGGGTCCAGGACGCCGAGATCACCGCGCCGGCCGAGACCGGTCACAACATGGTCTGGATCATGGAACGCTGACCGCGGGGGCGGCCGGCCGGCCCGCCACCGCTACCGCCCGCCCCCGGTACCGCCCGGCTCAGTACCGCCCGGCTCAGTACCGCCCGCCGACCGGGGCCGGGAGCGCGTCCAGCGCCGCCAGGTCCTCGGCGCCGAGGACCAGGTCCGCGGCGGCCGCGTTGTCGGCCAGGTAGCGCGGCGTCTTGGTGCCGGGGATCGGCACGACGTACCGGCCCCGCGACAGCACCCACGCCAGCGCGACCTGCGCCGGGGTCGCGCCGAGCCGCTCGGCGATCTCCCGCACCTTCTCCACCAGCGCCAGGTTCGCCGCCAGCGCCTCCGGCTGGAAGCGCGGCAGGGTCGAGCGCCAGTCGTCGGCCGGCAGGTCCGCGGCGGAGCCGAAGCGGCCGGCCAGGAACCCCCGGCCGAGCGGGGAGAACGGCAGGAAGGCGATGCCCTGCTCCTCGGTGTACGGCAACACCTCGGCGAGCGCGTCCCTGGTCCACAGCGAGAGTTCGGACTGCACCGACGCCACCGGATGGACCGCCTCGGCGCGCCGGATCTCCTCCACCGTCACCTCGGACAGCCCGATCGCGCGGGCCTTGCCGGCGGCGACGGCCTCGGCCAGCACTCCCCAGGTCTCCTCGATCGGCACCTCGGGGTCGACCCGGTGCAGCTGGTACAGGTCGACGTGGTCGGTGCCCAGCCGCCGCAGGCTCGCGTCGATCGCCCGCCGGACGTGCTCCGGCCGGCCGTCCCGCCCCACCCTGACGTCCCCGCTCCCGGGCACCAGCCCGACCTTGGTGGCCAGCACGGCCCGCTCGCGGTACTCCCCGGCCAGCGCCTTGCCGACCAGCTCCTCGTTGTCGAACGGACCGTAGATGTCCGCCGTGTCGATCAGCGTCACCCCGAGGTCGAGCGCCGCCCGGATCACCTCCACCGAGGTCACGTCGTCCCGCCCGCGCGGGTCGTACGCCCAGGTCATCCCCATGCAGCCGAGGCCGATCGCACCGATCTGCGGGCCGTGGCTGCCGAGTGTCGTGCTACGCATGCTGCAACTCCTCCGGACGGATCGTCAGTACGCCCCCAGCCTGCCCCTTGGAGTGCGCTCAAGGTCAAGCCCGCCCCACCGCGAGGCCTTGAACACCCACCCCTGCGACAGGGTCGCGCCCGGGTTCCCTGTCAGCGGGAACTGCCATCCTGGTCCCGTGCTGATCAAGGGATACGATCACGGCCCGTGGTGCCGGGTGAGCCGTTGCTGGATCGCGGCGGGCGGGTTTTGGGCCAACCACCTTCTCGGCATGTGCAGCCCCCCCCGGAAGGGGATCGGTGGGATTTGGCGTGACCGTCTGTGCAGGTTGCGGGCGGGTGAGGCGCCGGTGTCGAGCCGTTGCGTGTGCGTCGAGGCTCCGGTCGTGCCACCGTCCGCCTCGTGAGGCCGCCCGTCGGGCTGCGGTTTCCGTGTGCGGAGTAGAATGAGCCTGACCTCACCCTGCCGACAGGGGAGTACTCATGATCGGTGTAACCGTTACTTTCTCCTACCCCGGCGGCTTGGATCGCTCACGGGTTGTCAAGGTTGCCGAGAATGCACGTGGCATGTTCGAAGGCATGCCGGGCGTGCGGTTCAAGTTCTTCACCTTCAGTGAGAAGCAGCAGCAGGCGGTCAATTTCTACGTCTGGGAGTCCGAAGAAGAGGCAGAGCAGTTCTTCTCTCCGGAGCTGCTCGGGCGAGTGACCGAGCTCTATGGTGCGGCGCCGTCCATCGAATTCGTGGAGATCGCCGAGATCGTCGACAATTCCAAGGCCTGAGGAGACCGTCGGGCTGGTTCACGGGGTCGGTTCAGGTGTTCCTGGACGGCCCCGTCGCCGTGTCGGCCCGAGGCCTCCCGGTCGCGTGCGCTCCCGCCGCGACCGGTGAGCCGGAATCCCGCCCTTCTGTGGGCGCCGAACACCACTCGGGCCACCGATCCGGCCATCGGCCAGGACATCGACCGTGACCGCCGATCCGCCGGCCCGGCCTCGCGACGACGGCACCCGGACGAGCACCGGAACGGGGGCAGGGCAAGCCGGACAGAGCCGACCGCACGCGGACAGGACAGGCGGCGTGCCTCGGCGCGGGGGACCTTAAAACGGGCGTAAGTGCGCTCGGGGTTCTTGACGTGCCCACATGGTCTAGTCCACATTTCGTCAGGGCGGCACCGCCCGACCCGGCTCCGCACTCACCGCATCCGCCGCCCCACGGCGGGTGGTTCAGGCTCCCACGCCCCCACACCCCCCACGCCCGCCACACGGCCCCGCTGCCTCCCCACGGCCGGCGCGGGCGCCCTGGCACCGTCCCGAGAGGCACCCCCATGCCACGTGCCGCGCTCCCCCGCCACGCCGCCGGCCGGCGGTCCAGGTTCGTCCCCCTGCTGTGTGCCGCCGTCCTGGCGGGCGGCACCGTGGCGGGGCTCGCCGGTGGCGCCGACGCCGCCGACACCGATCTGCTCGCCGATCCCGGGCTGGAGAGCGGCACGCTGGGCGCCTGGAGCTGCACCGGCGGCACCGGGGCGGTGGTCAACTCGCCGGTGCACAGCGGCTCGTACGCGCTGCGCGGGACGCCCGGCAACAGCACCACCGCGCAGTGCAGCCAGACCGTCGCCGTGAAACCCAACACCAGGTACTCGCTGAGCGCCTGGGTCCAGGGCCAGTACGTGTACCTCGGCGCGACCGGCAGCGGGGTCACCGATCCGGCGGTCTGGACACCCGGCGGCAGCAGCTGGCAGCAGCTCTCCACCGGGTTCACCACCGGTGCGGCCACCACCAGTGTGACCGTCTACCTGCACGGCTGGTACGGGCTGGGCGCCTACCTCGCCGACGACGTGGCACTCAGCGGGCCGGGCGGCACCCCGACCCCCACGCCCACGCCGACGCCCACGGCCGGCCCCACCGCGAGCCCGACACCGAGCCCCACCGGGAGCACGCCGCCGCCCAGTGTCGCCGTGCGCGTCGCGCCGTACGTGGACCTCGGCGCCTGGCCGACGCCGGTGCTCACCGACATGGCGGCGGCCGGCCGGCTGAAGTCTTTCACGCTGGCTTTCGTCACCTCGGTCGGGTGCAGGGCGAGCTGGTTCAACGCCTATGACCCGAAGGCCGGTTGGGGTCGGGATCAGGTCGACGCGGTCCGGGCGGCCGGCGGTGACGTCAAGCTCTCCTTCGGCGGCGCGTCCGGTACCGAGCTCGCCCAGGCCTGCACGACGGTGGATGCGCTGTTCAACGAGTACGACGCCGTGGTCAGGGCCTACGACCTGCGCTACGTCGACTTCGACATCGAGGGCGCCGCCGTGGTCGACGCCGCCACCAACGACCGCCGTTCGGCCGCGCTGGCCAGGCTGCAGAAGGCCCACCCCGGCCTGCGGGTCTCACTGACCCTGCCGGTCCTCCCGGAGGGGCTGACCGCCGACGGGGTGGCAGTGGTGCGGTCCGCCCGGGATGCCGGGGTGGCCGTCGACGTGGTCAACGTGATGGCGATGGACTACAACCGGCCCTCGACCGACTACGGCGACGACGCCGTCCAGGCCGCGCAGAGCACCCACGACCAGCTGAGGGCGCTCTACCCGGCGAGGACCGACGCGCAGCTGTGGGCGATGACGGCCGTCACGCCGATGCTGGGCGAGAACGACGACCACGGCGTCTACAACCAGGCCGACGCACAGCAGTTGGTGGCCTTCGCCAGACAGCACCACCTGGGCATGCTGGGTTTCTGGGAGATGACCAGGGACGCCGCCGCCTGCACCGGCCCGCTCTACAAGTGCACCAACATCGCCCAGACGCCGTACGAGTTCTCGAAGGTCTTCGCGGGCTACACCGGCTGACGGCCGCCCCCGACCCCCGCCCGGTGGATCCCCACGCTCCACCGGGCGGGCCTCTCCCCCTCGGCCGCGGAGATCCATCCGAGCTGTCGGGCCAATTCACCGACAAGCCGAGGTGAACTGCCCGACAATGGCGGGTAGTCGGCCTATCGAGGGGGCAACCATGGCTGGAGAAACGGCAGTTGACGCACTCGGGCACCCGGTGAAGACGTACCTGCCGGACCCGCGGAGCGGCGCGTCCACCCGCACCCGCAGGCTCCGGGTCAACCTGACCGTCGCCGCGGTGATGTCCGGGTTCGCCCTGCTCGGGCTGAGCCTGGCCGCCGGCGGCAAGCCGCTGTGGCTCGCGCTGCTGCCGCTGCTGCTGGGCGGGGCCGCGTTCGCCTCGATCTGGGTGAGCAGCATGCGGGTGATCGACGCGGAGCCCGCCGACCACGTCGAGCTGTACGAGCACGGGTTGGCCACCCGGTCCGGCCGTCGCGTGCGGACCCTGCTGTGGAGCGAGACGGCGGAGTACCGGGTCGGGGCCTTCGAACCGCCGATGAAGGTCACCTCCGAGGGTCTCAGGCCGACCCGGGAACCGGGGACCAGGGCCACCCTCCAACGGGCCGACGGCAGCCGCGTCGAGATCATGCTGAGCGGGGTCCGGGACGGTGCCGAGCTGCGGGAGACGATCGGCGAGCGGACCGTCGCCGTCCTGCTGCCGCCCGCGGTGGAGACCGTCCGGGCGGGCGGCGCCGTCGCCTTCGGCGGGTTCTCCCTCGACTCCACCGGGATCCACCACGACGGCCGGACGGTGACCTGGGGCGAGCTGGACCACCTGGTGGACGCCGCCGGAGCCCGGATCGCCGTCCAGGACGTCCGCGGCCGGCAGTGGTTCACCACCCGGACCAGCGACTTCCCGAACCTCCCGCTGTTCCGCGCGCTGGCCGGCCGGCTGCACACCGGGCACACTCCCGGCTGAGCCGCCCGTCCCGCGGCGCCGCAGCCCCGCCGCCCGCGAGGGCCTCAGTCCACCGCGATGCGGACCGCGAAGCCGGCCAACGCGGTGCCCATCGCGTAGCGGTGCAGCCGCTGCCAGAGCGGGCGGCGGTCGAAGAAGCCCGCCACCGAGGCCGCGGTCACCACGAAGAAGGCGTTGCCGAGCAGGCCCACCACGATCTGGGTCAGCCCCAGCACCAGGCTCTGCACCGCCACGTGGCCGCGCCGCGGGTCGACGAACTGCGGCAGCAGGGAGACGTAGAGGATCGCCAGCTTGGGGTTGAGCAGGCAGGTGAGCAGCCCCATCAGGAACAGCCGGCGCGGCCGGTCCGGCGCCAGCTCCCGGGTCGCGAACACGGACCGGCCCGAGGGCCGGACGGCCTTCCAGGCCAGCCAGAGCAGGTAGCAGGCGCCCGCGGCCTTGAGCGCGACGTACAGCTCGGGCACCAGGGTGAACAGCGCGGAGATCCCCGCGGTGGCCGCCAGCAGGTAGAACAGGAAGCCGACGCCGACCCCGCAGAGCGAGATCAGCCCGGCCCGGCGGCCCTGGGACACCGAGCGGGACACCAGGTAGATCATGTTCGGACCGGGGGTGAGCACCATGCCCGTCGCCACCGCCGCCATTCCCGCCACCGCCGCCGGATCCAGCACGCCCGCCCCACCCCTCGATCATTCGCCCACGCAACGCCCAGACGGTAGCACCCGGGTCGGGAGGGGTGCGGCGGGCGGGCGGTTAACCGCTTTCCGGCGCCGCGATCAGGGCGTTAGCATCCCTGACGGCCCCCGGGCGTGGACGCAGAGGCAGACGTCGCCGCGACGGCATCGCGGAGTACGCCGGTTCGAATCCGGCCCCCGGGCGGCACCACGGACGACGGTCGGAGGGGTTGTGCCGCAGTACCCGGCGCTGGACGAGGCGGAAGTCGCGGCGTACGCCGAGACCGTGGGACGGCTGCGCCGGCTCCCCGCGGACCATCCCGTGCGGCTGCACGCCGAGAAGATCGCGGAGTCGTTCGTCCGGGAGGGCCGCCGCAGCCGCCGCCAGACCGGCCGGGACGCCCGCACCCGGCACGACGCCGAACTGATAGCCGCCACGGCGACCGGCGCGACCGACCGTCGCGAGGACGCCCCGCTCGCGCTGCCCGCGCAGTCGGCGCCGATCGGCGAGCTCAGCCGGGCCCGCCGCTGCTATGTCTGCAAGTCGACATACCGTCAGGTGGACGGGTTCTACCACATGCTCTGCCCCGGCTGCTCGGCCGACAACACCGTCCGCCGCGGGCTGACCACCGACCTGCGCGGCCGGCGGGTCCTGCTCACCGGCGGCCGGGTCAAGATCGGCTTCCAGCTGGCCCTGATGATGCTCCGGGACGGCGCCGAACTGATCGTCACCAGCCGCTTCCCGCACGACACCGTCCGCCGTTTCCGGGCCGTCCTCGGCAGCGAGCGCTGGCTCGACCGGCTCACCGTCGTCGGCATCGACCTGCGCGACCCCCGGCAGGTCCTCGGCCTGTGCGAACAGCTGCGCGCCGACGGCCGGCCCCTGGACGTCCTGGTCAACAACGCCGCCCAGACCCTGCGCCGCCCGCCCGAGTCGTATGCCCTGCTGGCGGCCGGCGAGCAGGGGGAGCTCCCGCGCGCCTGCACGGTCGCGCACGCTCCGGGCTTCCGGCCGATGCCGGCCCTCACGGCGGCCTGGCCGGTCACCGGGCTGGCCCCGACCCTGCCGTCCGGCGAGGTGCTGGCGCTGGCCGACGAGGCCGGGCTGCTGCCCGACACCGCCGCCGACAACTCCTGGTCCGCCACGCTCGGCGGCCTCGACCCGGCCGAGGTGCTGGAGACCCAGCTGGTCAACGCGCTCGCCCCGGCGCTGCTCTGCGACCGCCTGCTGCCGCTGCTGCTCGCCTCGCCGCACCCCGCCCGCTACATCGTCAACGTCACGGCGGTGGAGGGGCGGTTCACGGTCCGCAACAAGACGGCGGGGCACCCGCACACCAACATGGCCAAGGCCGCGCTGAACATGCTGACCCGGACCAGTGCCGCCGAACTGGCCGGCCGCGGCGTGCACATGTGCGCGGTCGACACCGGCTGGGTCACCGACGAGAACCCGGCCCCGAAGAAGACCCGGATCGCCGGCGCCGGCTTCCGCACCCCGCTCGACATCGTCGACGGCGCGGCCCGGGTCTACGACCCGATCGTCCGCGGCGAGGCCGGGTCACCGGTCTCCGGCGTCTTCCTGAAGGACTACCGCGAGGCGGCCTGGTGACGGGCCGCCAGGCCGGACGGGGCCCAGGTCCCGTCCGGCCGACCCGGCGCGATCGACCGGACGGGGTCTAGAGTCTTCGGCAGGGCGGGGCCGTAGCGCAGAGGCAGGCGCAGCGGTCTCCGGAACCGCGGTACGCCGGTTCGAATCCGGTCGGCCCCGTCCCCTCCCCTCCCGCCGTCCCCCACCGTCCGCGGCCGCGGTTCACCGGTGGGTGGCGGCGAAGACCTCCATCCAGTACCGCTGGTGCTCCGCCGAGGCGCCGACCAGGTAGGTGGAGCGGAGCTTGGGCGGGAGCAGGGCGACCAGGCGGGTGACCGCCGCGCGGTGCCTGCGCAGCTGGGAGAGTTCGGCGTTGGCGATGGCCTGGTGGACCAGGTCGGTGTCGTTCGTCCCCTCGGTGGACCGCTCGGCCGCGTCGCGCAGCCGGGCCTCCCAGCCGGGCAGGTCCCCGGCGATCTCCCGCAGGCCGGTGGCCCGGCGGCCGGCGAGACGGTCGATCAGGCCGGTGAGCGGCACCGGGGCGTACTCGCCGTCGCCGAGGTAGACCGTGCCCATCTCCAGCGGCAGGCCGCGTCCGTGGAGCTTGATGAGGCGTTCCATGGTCCGCTTGCTGATCCAGGCCCGGCCGTCCTCGTCGAGGTCGTTCTTCCACCACTCCAGGACGGTCTCGGCGACGGCGCCGTAGCGGGCGATCAGCCACTCGTTGGCCGGGATGTCGGCGGGGTCAATCTGGAGGGAGACGGTGAACCGGGTGGCCTGGGCGATGTTGTTGCGCGCGACCTGCAGCTTGCGGCCGAGGTGGTAGGGCGGGTTCTGGAGCGCGATCTGGGCCCGCAGGTTCTCGATCGGCCGGCCGGCGACGGACCACTCCTGGGTGATCTCCATCAGCTTGGCGAAGGCCGACCGGTCCTTGGGGCGGTTGTACTCGTCCCAGACGATCGCCTTGGGCTCGGGGCCGGTGAAGCCGGCGGCGAGCAGGTTGTCCAGCGTGCCGTCCGGGGTGGGCACGGGGGCGCAGAGGTCCTCGACGTTGGTGACCGGCAGCGAGAAGTAGAGCGGGTCGCGGCCCAGCCCCTCCCGGGTCAGCTGGCGCACCAGTTCGGTCTTCCCGCAGCCGGGCGGGCCCTGGAGCAGGACGGCCCAGCGGTTGGCCAGCGCCGCCCGGACCACCCGGCGGACCGGGTCGGCGATCCGCCCGGGGTTGGGCACGCCGAGGGCGGCGGCGATCCGGTCGAGGGTCTCGGCGGTGCGGTCGGGGCCGGGCCGGCCGTCCGGTCCCGGCTCGGCCAGCCGCAACCGCTCGCCGTTGAGCAGCGGCAGGCCCCAGACCAGCGGGAACCCCTCCTCCGCGGCGGCCAGGACGTGTTCCAGGGTGCGGGGCGAGAAGAGTTCGCGCAGGCCGGGGGTGAGTGCGGCCCACTCGGCGAAGACCGGCCCGAGGTCCCGGTCCGGGTACCGCGCGGCGAGCCGGTGCCGCCAGGCGGTGTCGTTGGCGCCGATCCGGATGGTCACCATCCGGTCCAGGATCGCGAGGTCGCCGCGGCGGGCACCGGTCTCGGACAGGGACTCGTTGTCGGTGAGGAAGACCCCGACGCAGCCGAGCGCCCGCAGGTCGTACTCGCCGAGCGTCCAGTTGCAGGCGATCTGCATCAGCTGGGCCTGGATGCCCTCGCCCGCCTGCAGCGAGTCGTCGATCAGCAGCACGAACGGCCGGCCGGGCCGCAGGCCGCTCATCACCAGCTGGCGCAGCACGAGTTCGCCGGTGCCCGCGTCCCGGACGGGGACGTTGGCGAGCAGGTCGTCGGGGGTGAGGTTGGCCGCGGGGACGACCACCAGGGCGGTGCCGGGGTGCGCCTCGGCGATCCGGGAGTGGAAGGTCGCGGTCTTGCCGATGCCGTGCGGGCCGAAGACCTGCCCGGTCTGGCCGAGGTCGATCATCGCGTCGATGAAGGCCTCCAGCCGGGAGGCGCCGGTCCAGCCGTCGGGCGCGGCCGGGTAGCTGGCGGTGGCGCGCCACGGCCGGGCGGTCGCCGGGGTGCCGGTCATGATGCTCCTGTGGTGACGCGGTGGCAGGCCATCCGCGGCCGGTGGTGGTCGGGCCAGTCGTCGCCGCCCTCGGTGATCAGCCAGATCCACCGGTCGGGGTCGGCGGGGGTCACGTGCGGCGCGTACCCGTCGGTGAGGACGAGGACGGCGTCCGGCCGCTCCGCGAAGGGCTCGCCGCCGTCGCCGGTGGGGCTGCGGCCCTCGACGTGGTCGACGACGGCCTGGAAGCTGGTGCCGCCTCCGCCGAGGACGCGCTCGCCGGGCCGGAACGGCATCACGGCGCCGTCGAAGGAGAGCCAGTGCGCGTCCACCCCGTCGATCGCGCCGACCAGGCCGGTCAGCCAGTCGACCACGTGGTCGGGCATCGACCCCGAGGTGTCGTACGCGATGACCAGGAGCTTGCGCCGGACCGGGCCGTGGCGCGCCAGCATCGGCTGGTGGCCGAGGGCCGCCAGCAGGGCGCCGCGCTTCTTCGGGTAGACCAGCCGTTCGCCCTCGGCGAGGCGGCTCGCCAGGACGTCGACCAGCCAGCGCTGCCACCAGTCGACCCGCCGGGTGGCGACCGTCGTCCCGCGCAGCGCGCCCGCGCCGAGCCCGCTCCAGAGCCGGGCGGCCCGGTCGGAGGCCCCCTCGGTGCGGTGCATCAGGTCGAGCAGTTCCCGCTCGGCGCCGCGGTGCCCGCGCCGGGCCGCGAGCAGGGCGTTGAGCAGCACCGACGCACCGACCGCGTCCACCGTCTCCTGGTCCAGCGGGACGCCGTCGCGGTGGTGCAGGCAGAAGCCGCGCGGGACGGGCGGGTTGCGCATCCGCCGGAGTTCGGCGTGGACGCTCTGGTCGGTGTCCGTGAACTCCGCGTACCCGAGGGCGGGCAGCCCCTGCTCGGCGAGGTCGGCGAGATACCGGCGGTGGACCTCGCGCGGGTCGATCCCGACCGGTTCGCCGTGCAGCCGGGGCAGCTCGGTACGCTCCAGCCGGACCAGCGCGACGTGGTTGATGGTCACCTCGGTGGCCACCCGGAACACCGGGTCGGCGGTCGTCTCCGGGTCCGCGAACAGGTGGCGCTGGACCAGGTGCCGGGCCTCGTGGAACAGCACGAACTTGACCCCGTCGAGGCCGAGCGCGACGAAGAACTCCGGGTTGTAGAGCAGCAGGCAGCTGCCGTCGCCGGAGGCGACGACGGCGGCGGTGTCCACGGCGGTGGTGGCGACCTGGTGGTGGCACTTGGCGTAGAGCCAGGAGGCGACGGCGGACTCGGTCAGCCCGAAGTCCAGCAGGGCGGCCTCCTTGAGGCGGTGCGCCTCGGCCAGGACGGCGGGAGCGGCCGGCCGCCAGGCGGCGAGCGCCCGCCGGTCGGACACACCGACCGGGTACCGGGGCCCGGCGGTCACCGGCCCGGGTCCGGGTCGGGGCCCGCCAGTGCCCCGGCCAGCACGATCAGTTCGGGCGGTGTGGCGACGGACTCCCCCAGCAGCCGGGCCAGCACCGCCCAGGCCTCCGGGTGGCCGCCGAGCTCCGAACGGACCAGGGACGCGAGCTCCGCCTCCACCTCGGCGAGACGCTCCGGCACCGCCCGCGCCGCCATGCCCAGCACGGGCAGCGCGTCCGCCGCCCGCCAGGTGCGGGCGGGGACGGCGAGCGAGTCCAGGATCCCGGCCGCCCGCAGCCGGTTGCGGTACTTGGCGTGGTCGCCGAACAGCTCCCGCAGTTCGACCGGGCAGTCGGGCCGCTCGGCCAGCGCCCAGCGGGCGAACCCGGGGAACGGCTCGGCGCGGTGCGCGCTCAGGACCACCGGCCAGGCGGCCGTCCGCAGTTCGTCCGCGGCGGCGCGGGCCCGCCGCAGCGAGCGGGTGCCGCCCTGCTCGCGCAGCACCGCGAGCAGGGCCGGCAGGCTGCGGACGGGCTGGGGCGAGGGCCCGGTCAGACGGCGGCGCACCCGGCCGCCGGCGGCGCCACCGAACGGCAGGCCCTCCATCAGGTCCCAGGTCAGGCCCCGGGGCAGGGCACCCATCTCGAACAGGACCCGGTTGACCTCGGGGTCGTCGGCCTGGAGCAGCCAGAACCGGACCGACGCCGGTGCCTGCCGGACGGTCTGCCGGAAGCGACCGTCCGGACCGATGCCCGGCCACGGCCCGACCGGGCCGTCCGGGTCGATCCCCAGCCGCCCGCAGACCCGTGC
The DNA here is from genome assembly GCF_044740765.1 of Kitasatospora sp. NPDC088346. Classification (NCBI taxonomy): domain Bacteria; kingdom Bacillati; phylum Actinomycetota; class Actinomycetes; order Kitasatosporales; family Streptomycetaceae; genus Kitasatospora; species Kitasatospora sp. NPDC088346. The sequence goes on along the minus strand of NZ_JBIURH010000027.1, from coordinate 41,994 downwards.
CCGGGCCGCCCCTTCCGTCCGGCGCAGCAGGAACCGGACCGCCTCGGCGGCCGCCTCGTCCAGTGCCATCGTCCAGCCCACCCCTCTCGCTGCGGCACATGATGCCAGGTCGGCGCAGGTCGGCCGGAGGATTATCGGGGCCGGCCGGCGGCCGGCGAGCGGCCCTCGTCAGGGTGAGTCGCACACGCCCGTGGGCATGATTCCTCCGGTGGAACGCGCACGGGAGGATTACGATCAAGCGATGACGGACACAACCGACAGAGCAGGGGAACTCGCGGACCTCGCAGCCCGGTTCCCGAACCTGCACGCGCCCCAGCGCTGGGCCTGGGGCGGGATCGACGCCCAGTTCTCGACGGAGCTGCCGCCCGATCAACTGATCACCAACATCCACCTGGTGGGCTTCGCCGACGGCGGGGTGGTGCTCTGCCGCGACGTGCGCGGCCACTGGTTCCTGCCCGGCGGCACCCGGGAGGCGGCCGAGAGCATCGAGTCCTGCCTGGTCCGCGAGTTGCGCGAGGAGGCCGGTGCCCGGCTGGTCGGGCCGCCGGTGTGGATCGGCGCGCACCGGGCCGTCACCGACACCCCGGAGCCGTACCGCCCGTGGCAGCCGCACCCGGAGAAGGCCTGGCTGTGGGGCTGGGCCGAGGTGGAGGTGGACTCCTCCCCCACCAATCCGGACGACGGCGAGCAGGTCGTGGAGGTCCGCGCGGTGTCGCCGGCCGAGGCGAGGCTGCTGCTGGAGCGCGGCCGGGAGGCCTGGTGGGGCGAACTGGTGGACCTGGCCGTGGAGTCCCGCACCCGGGCGGCCTGACCCGGGCCCGCCCGGGCCGCGCCGCCGTACACCGCCGTACCCCGGCGCGACCCGGCGCGACCCGGCGCGACCCGGTCTACGGGAGCGCGAAGGCGATCGGGCGGTCGAACACCGGGATCAGGCAGCGTCCTTCGCTACAGGCGCCGTAGCTGACCACCGCCTCCGCCCGCGCCTCGCCGGTGCGGTGTACGGGCAGGGTGAGCGTCACCGGACCGTCCGGGTAGACCGGCAGTTCGACGTCGAGCCCGGCCGGGCTGACGGTGCGCAGCGGCCGGTCGGCCACCGGGGTTCCGTCCGCGGCCAGCCCGCCCCGGACGGCGAGCCGGGTCGGGATGCCGAGGCCCGAGACGCCGCCCGCCGGCAGGTCGACGCTGTAGAGGTGGAAGCCGGCCTCCTGCGGGCGGAAGGTGACGCGCAGTCGCTCCGCGCCGCCGGCCTCCCGGTCCAGCCGGACCGCGACGCTGACGCCGTTGCCCTCGAACCCGGCGGCGGGCGGTGCCGCGGCCGGGGACTGTCCCGCACAGCCGGCGACGGTGAGCAGCAGGGTCGCCGCTGCGCCCGCGTGCCGCCGGCGAAGGGTCACGCGGTGGCCCAGCGGTTCAGGAACTGGGCGACGGCCGGCGGCTTCATGGTCCGTGCGTTGGCGAACGCCCCGTCGCTGGTGGCGGTCAGGACCTTCCCGTCCGGGGAGAGCACCACCAGGGCGGGGATGCCGCTGGTGCGCAGGTCGACGTAGTCGAGGGCGAGTTCCACGTTGTGGTCGAACTGGCCGACGTCGACGGAGACCACCCGGTACCGGTCCCGCAGCACGGGCTCCACCTCGGGCGAACGGAACAGCCGTTCCAGCACCTTGCAGTCGGGGCACCAGTCCGCGCCGAAGTCGAGGAGCACCTGGCGGTGGTCCTCGGCGGACAGCGCGAGGGCGGCCTTGATGTCGGCCGCCGCGTCACGCTTGGGGTCGTAGCCGGCGGGGAGCGCCGGGCCGGACGGCGCCGCGGAGGCGGAGGCGGCCGGGGCCGCCGCGGGCGCGGCGGGCGCGGCGGAGGCGGCGGAGGCGGCGGGGGTGGCGGCGCCGGAGGCGGTCACCGGCGCCGTGGCCGTCCCGCTGGACGCGTCGACGCCGGCGGTCGAGGCGCACCCCGCACTCAGCAGGGCTCCGGCGAGCGTCGTGGCGAACAGGGCACGGCTGCGCCGCATGTGGTTCCTCCCCGGGTGGCGACGTGATCAGCAGAGGATAGCCCAGGTCAGCGGGGTTCCTTCGGGCACCCCTGGCCACGCACGGCCGTCGCCCCGCACGGGTCCGCGGGGCCGGGCGCGAGCCGGATCCGCGGACCCGCCGGACACACCGCCGGGCCGGGGCGGGAGCGGCGGGTGCGCCGCTCCCGCCCCGGCCCGGACGGGTACCGCTACTTCGTCAGACCGGCGCGGCGCAGCGCGTCGGCCATCGCGCTGTTGGCGGCCGGGGGCTGGTTGCCGCCGGAGCGGCGGTCCTGGCGCGGGGGCCGCGGGCCGCGGTCGCCGCCGCGGTCACCGCGGTCGCCCCGGTCGCGCCGGCCGCCGCCGCCCTCGCCGCCGGCGCGGCCGACCTCGTCGTCCAGGCGCAGGGTCAGGCCGATCCGCTTGCGCGGGACGTCGACGGTGGTCACCCGCACCCGCACGATGTCGCCGGGCTTGACCACCTCGCGCGGGTCCTTGACGAAGTTCTTCGACAGCGCGGAGACGTGCACCAGGCCGTCCTGGTGGACACCGATGTCGACGAAGGCGCCGAAGGCGGCGACGTTGGTGACGACGCCCTCCAGGACCATGCCGACCTCCAGGTCGCCGATCTTGTCGACGCCCTCCTTGAACTCGGCGGTGCGGAAGGCCGGGCGCGGGTCGCGGCCGGGCTTGTCGAGCTCGCCGAGGATGTCGGTGACGGTCGGCACGCCGAAGGTGTCGTCCGCGAAGTCGGTCGGGCGCAGGGCCCGCAGCGCGGCGCCGTTGCCGATCAGGGACCGCAGGTCGCCGCCGGTGGCGGTGAGGATCCGGCGGACCACCGGGTAGGCCTCCGGGTGCACGGCCGAGGCGTCCAGCGGGTCGTCGCCGTCGGGGATCCGCAGGAAGCCCGCGCACTGCTCGAAGGCCTTGGGGCCGAGCCGGGTCACGTCCTTGAGCGCCTTGCGGGTGCGGAACGGGCCGTTGGTGTCGCGGTGCGCGACGATGTTGTCGGCGAGCGTCCCGGTGATGCCCGAGACCCGGGTGAGCAGCGGGGCGGAGGCGGTGTTGACGTCCACGCCGACCGCGTTGACGCAGTCCTCGACGACCGCGTCCAGCGAGCGGGAGAGCTTGAGTTCGCTGAGGTCGTGCTGGTACTGGCCGACACCGATCGACTTGGGGTCGATCTTGACCAGCTCGGCCAGCGGGTCCTGGAGCCGGCGGGCGATGGAGACCGCGCCGCGGATGGAGACGTCCAGTTCGGGCAGTTCCTGGGAGGCGAAGGCCGAGGCGGAGTAGACCGACGCGCCGGCCTCGGAGACCATCACCTTGGTCAGACCGAGGTCCGGGTGACGGGTGATCAGGTCGGCGGCGAGCTTGTCGGTCTCCCGGGAGGCGGTGCCGTTGCCGATCGCGACCAGGTCGACCCCGTGCTTCCCGGCCAGCGCGGCCAGGGTGGCGACGGCCGCGTCCCACTTGTTGGCGGGCTGGTGCGGGTAGATCGTGTCGTACGCGACGACCTTGCCGGTGGCGTCGACGATCGCGACCTTGACGCCGGTGCGGAAGCCCGGGTCGAGGCCCATGGTGGCGCGGGAGCCGGCCGGGGCGGCGAGCAGCAGGTCGCGCAGGTTGGCGGCGAAGACGCGGACGGCCTCGTCCTCGGCCTCCTGGCGCAGCCGGGTGCGCAGGTCGATGCCGAGCCGGACCAGGATGCGGGTGCGCCAGGCCCAACGGACCGTGTCGGTGAGCCACTTGTCAGCGGGGCGGCCGCGGTCGGCGACGGCGAAGCGGGCGGCGATCCGCTGCTCGTAGTCGTTCTCGCCCGGCAGGTCGCCGTCCTGGCCGTCGGAGGGCGACAGTTCCAGGTCGAGGACCTCCTCCTTCTCGCCGCGCAGCATGGCCAGGATGCGGTGCGAGGGGAGCTTGGTGTACGGCTCGGCGAAGTCGAAGTAGTCGGCGAACTTGGCGCCGTCCTGCTCCTTGCCGTCGCGGACCCGGGCGACCAGACGGCCGCGGGTCCACATCCGCTCGCGCAGCGAGCCGACCAGGTCGGCGTCCTCGCCGAAGCGCTCGACCAGGATGGAGCGGGCGCCGTCGAGCGCGGCGGCGGTGTCGGCCACCGACTCGTTGAGGTAGCCGGCGGCGAGCTGCTGCGGGTCCTGCGAGGGGTCGGCGAGCAGGGTGTCGGCGAGCGGTTCGAGTCCGGCCTCGCGGGCGATCTGCGCCTTGGTGCGCCGCTTGGGCTTGAACGGGAGGTAGATGTCCTCCAGCCGGGCCTTGGAGTCGGCGGCCAGGATCTGGGCGCGCAGGGTGTCGTCCAGCTTGCCCTGGGCCTCGATGGACTCCAGCACGGCCGTACGGCGCTCCTCCAGCTCGCGCAGGTAGCGCAGCCGCTCCTCCAGGGTGCGCAGCTGGGCGTCGTCCAGCGCGCCGGTCGCCTCCTTGCGGTAGCGGGCGATGAAGGGGACGGTCGAGCCGCCGTCGAGCAGGTCGACGGCCGCCTTCACCTGCCCCTCGCGGACGCCCAGCTCTTCGGCGATCTTGCGTTCGACTGGCATGGTCACGAAGCCGGTCACCTTCTCCTGAGTTCCCTCGCGGGAGTGCCCTCGCGGGTTTCGCCCTGCGTTCTGTTCGCCCTGCATTCTGGCAGGTGCGTGCCCGGAATCGGGCCCGTGCGGGCCCGCTCGCGGCTGCGTGGCGCGCGGGGGCGGCGGCCGCGGACGGGCTGCCTGCCGACCCCCGGAAGAAAAAATACGATCGGATGATGCGACCGGAACGGGCGCCCGTCGCGTATGGAAAGGGCGAGACCCGCACCGAGCCGGGTCGCGCCAGGACCGTGCACGGGAGCCGCGCGGGGGACACCGGAGGACGCAGCCGTGATCGAGGACTTCCGCGACAGCCTGAACGAGGAGCTGTCCGGCCTCGCCGAACCGCCCCTGGGCGACCTGGTCGTCACGGCCGTGCAGCGCGGCCGCGGCAGGGTCCGGCGCAACCGGGTGGTCGCCGCCGCCGCCGGCTCGGTCGTCGCGGTGGCCGCCGTCACCGCCCTGCTGCTCGGCCCACCGGGGGCGGGACGGGCGCACACCCCGGCGATCGCGGTCGGCGGTCCCGCGACCGGTCGGGCGAGCACACCGGCGACCGGGCGGGCGAGCATCCCGGCGACCGGGCCGGAGAGCACCCCGGTGACCGGGACGCCGACCCACCGGCCGACCGTCGCGATCGGCGGCGCGACGGCCGAGTCCGCCGGGCCGCCGGTGAACGTCACCCCCTCCGCCCTGCTGGCCGCCGTGGTCGACGCGCTGCCGGCCGGGAAGACCGGCAACTACGCGGTGAGCGGCGGCGTCCTGGGGGTGCAGGTCTACCTGGAGACCGGCCGGGGAGTCGGGCTGGTCCGGGTCTTCGTCAGCACCGAGCCCGCGGACCTCGCGGACTGCGACAGCTCGCCGAAGCCGGGCCCCGGCGGACGGCTGGCGTGCTTCGTCGACCGGCGCGGCCAGACGACGGCCGTGGTCACCGGCCTGGAGGGCAACTGCCTGGCGACGACCTCCGTGCTCAGCGTGCGCGAGGACGGCACGACCGTGCACGTCGTCGTCGGCACCTGCCTGGCCTGGAACGGCTCCACCAACCCGCCCGCCCCGCCGGCGCTGACCGTCGACCAGGCGGTGGAACTGGCCGGCGACCCCTCGATCGGCGCCTGGATGGATCCCGACTTCGTCCAGACCGCCGCCAAGCGCTTCCCCGGGCTGCCCACCTTCCGCTGACGTCGGCCGCCACGGCCACCGCCGTGCCGCGCCAGGCGCGGGGCGCGGCACCAGATCTGACGAACCACCACCCGACCCGGGGAGACCGAACGGTGCGCGACGACGCCGAATTCACCGCATTCGCCGAGGCAGCCGCACCGCGCCTGCGCCAGATCGCCTACCTGATGTGCCGCGACTGGCACCTCGCCCAGGACCTGACGCAGACCACGCTCACCAAGATGTACGTCGCCTGGAACCGGGTGAACCGCGCGGACTGCGACCCGTTCATCTACGCCCGCAAGATCCTGCTGCACGCGCTGATCGACCACCGCCGCCGGCGCAGCAGCAGTGAGCTGACCGCCGAGCACCTGCCCGAGTCCGCCCGGGCCGCCGACCCGGCCGACGTCCGGCTGACCCTGCTGGGCGCGCTCGCCCTGCTGCCGCGCCGCAGCCGCGCGATCGTACTGCTGCGCTACTGGGAGGACCACAGCGTGGCCGTCACCGCGGAGATCCTCGGCGTCAAACCCTCGGTGGTGAAGTCCCAGAGCATGCGCGCGCTCGCCACGCTCCGGGAACACCTGGGCGAGGACCGCGAGTTGCTCTTCGGCTGAGCCCCGCGAGCCGCAGGCCGGGGTCCGGGGTCCGGCCGAGGCCGGCGCCGTCCCGTCGCCTACCAGACCGGCCGCAGCCGCCCGGACGGCGCCAGCCTCGCCAGGTCGTCGCGCAGCTCGCGCAGGCGCTGCTCGCCGAGCACCCCGGCCCAGGGCCGGACGGCCTCGGCCGAGGCCTCCTCGGCCGCGCGGGTGCAGGCCCAGCCGCGCTCGGTCAGCACGACGAGCCGGGCCCGGGCGTCCTGCGGGTGCGGTCGCCGCTCCACGTACCCCTTGCGGACCAGCTCCTCCACCATCTGGCTGGCCGCCTGCTTGGTCACCCCCAGGTGCTCGGCCAGTTCGCCCACGCTCGCGCCGGACGGGGCGAGCCGGGCGAAGGCGTAGCCGTGGGCGGGCCGCAGGTCCTCGAAACCCCGGGCCCGGACGCCCTCGTCGATGCTGCGCACGAGGTCGGCCGCGAGGCCGAGGAGCAGCGGCGGAAGGCTGAGGGCGACGGTCTGGTCCATGGCTGAAGTCTGCCAGCTCCGACTTGACACGATGGTCAAGCTGATTGACCATATAGTCAAGCAGCTTGACCATCGCGCATCGAGGAGACCGTCGTGCCCGTCGTCCGATCCACCGAACCCACCGTCCACCGGGCCCACGGGGCCCGCTTCGCCTCGTACGCCGCCACCTCCACCGGCAGCACCGAACTCAGCGCCTGGCGAGTCGAGTTGGACGCCGGAATCACCGGGGTGGAGCACACCGTCTCCCGGGAGGAGGTCTTCCTGGTGCTCACCGGCGCACCGGTCCTCTCGCTCGACGGCGAGCCCAGCGTCCTCGGCCCCGGCGACACCGCGGTCGCACCCGCCGGCACCCGGCTGCGCCTCGACACCACCGACGGGCCCGCCACCCTGTGGGTCACCACCAGCACCGGCCTGACGGCCACCCTGCCGGACGGCACCGTGATCACCCCGCCCTGGGCGGCCTGACCGCCGACGCCGGAGCGGGCACGGCGCCCCCGGGTACGGAGCGGGCGCCGTAGCATCGACGACCGGGAAGGGGGTGGGGAGATGCCGACACTCGCGGTGACCGGCCACGTCAACCTCGCCGAGTCGGGCGTGCCGTCGATCAGGCAGGCCCTGGCGGCCGTCCTCGGCGGCTGGCCGGCTCGGAGCTGACCGGGCTGTCCTGCCTGGCCGAGGGGGCGGACGCGCTGTTCGCGGACGCCGTCCTGGCGGCGGGCGGGCGGCTCGTCGCGGTGCTCCCGTCCGCGGACTACCGGCAGAACATGGTCGCGCCGCGGTACGCGGCGGAGTACGACCGGCTGCTCGGGGCCGCGGGCGAGGTGCGGACCATGCCGTACCAGCGGGCCGCGGGCGCCGCCTACGCCGCCGCCAACCGGGAACTGCTCCGCCACGCGGACCTGCTGGTGGCCGTCTGGGACGGCAGCCCGGGCAGCGACCGGGGCGGCACCGGGGACGCGGTGGCGGCCGCCCGTGCCGCGGGCGTCCCGGTGGAGGTGGTGTGGCCCGCGGGCGCGGCCCGGCAGGCTCGGACACGCCCGGCGCGGCGCGGGCGGCCACGGGTCCTCTGACGGCCTCGCCGCACCCGCCGCCCGCGGACGGGGCGGTCTACCGACCCCGGTACGGCAGCAGTTCGGGGCGCTTGGGGGCACGGTCGTCCCCCGAGGAACGGCCGGTGAGGCGGCGGCCGATCCAGGGACCGAGGTGCAGTCGCAGCCAGCGGAGGTCGGTGCGGAGCCTCTCGGCGCGGCCGCGCGGGGCGGCCGGGGGCAGCGGGGCGCGCCAGTCGTGGTCGGCGGGGCGGCCGAGGGCCTCCAGGACCGCGGTGGCGACCCGGCGGTGGCCCTCCGGGGAGAGGTGCAGCCGGTCCTCGTCCCAGAGCCGGCGGTCGTCGAAGCAGGGGGCGGAGAAGAGGTCCACCACGACGGCCCGGCCCGGGTGCTCGGCCGCGACCGACTCGACGAAGGCCTTCATCCGCAGGATCGCCGGGAGCAGCCGGGCGCCGCCCGCCAGCCGGCGGACCGGGTCGGTGCTGGTGAACATCACCACCGTGCCGCCCCCGGCCAGCAGTTCGCGGGCCGCCCGGCCGAGCTGCCGTTCCACCTCGGCGATGTCGCAGCCGGGACGCAGCACGTCGTTCAGCCCGCCGGCCAGGGTCACCAGTTCGGCGCCGGCCGCGGCGGCCGGGCCGATCTGGTCGGCGCAGATCTGGCCGATCAGCTTGCCCCGGACGGCGAGGTTGGCGTAGCGGAACTCCTCGTCCGGCCGTTCGGCGGCCAGGGCGTCGGCGACCCGGTCGGCCCAGCCCCGGAAGTGGCCGTCGGGGAGCAGCTCGTCGCACATGCCTTCGGTGAAGGAGTCCCCGACGGCGACGTAGCTGCGGAACACGGTGGCGGTGGCGTAGTTCTCCATGGCCCGTCGATGCTACGCGCACGCCCGGCCACCGCCGCGGGCGGGCTACCGGTCGGTAGTCGCCGGGTGGAGGCGGACGCCCCCGCCGGCGGCCGCCTCGACCAGGGCTGCGGTCAGGGCCACCGGGTCCTCCAGCATCGGGTAGTGGCCGGTGGCAAGCTCGAAGAAGCCGGTGTCGGGCTCGGCGAGCTTGGCGAAGCGCGGTCCGCCCGTCGCGTGCAGCATCCGGGCGACCTCCAGGCTCAGACCGTTCAGCAGGCAGAAGATCCCGGTGGTCGGCACCTTTCGCCAGGCACCGGTCAGCCGGACCGGGTCCTTCATGGTGGACACCGGGTGCGGGGTCGCCAGCGCCAGGTAGCGGTCCACGACGGCGTCGGGCAGGCCGCCGAGCGAGCCCCAGCCGGCCGGCATCAGCACCTCCCTGGCCGGAACCGGGAGGACGCCGCCCGCCGGGGTCCCGGCGATCCGGTCCCGGTGGTGCTCGTCCGGGAAGGTGTCGCCGAGCGACTCGCCGTCCTCGGGGATACCGGTGTCGACGAAGACCAGGCGGGCCACCCCGTCCGGTGCGCCGTCGACGGCACCGATCGCCGGGAAGATGCCGTAGCTGTGCGCCACCACCACCGCCCCGGGGCCCGCCGCCGCGAGCGCCCCGGCGACCGCCGCGGTGTGGGCGGCCAGGTCCGCCGCGGGGGCCAGGTCGGACAGCTCGGCCAGCCCGGGCAGGGTGAGCGGCACCGCCCGGTGACCGCGGGCCGCCAGCTCGGCGGCCACCTCCTCCCACACCCACGCTCCCGAGAAGGCTCCGGGTACCAGCACGAAGGTCGTCATCGTCGAACCGCCTCATCGATCAGGGCGCCGCTCCCCGGCGCAGTCGCACCGTAGGACCTCCCGCAGGGGGAGATTCCAGCGCCGGGCACCCGGCGGGAGCCGTCCCGAGGTCCGTAGGCTGGTCGCGAAGGGGGTGCCGCGATGGTGGACGAGGACGGTCGGAGCTTCGGGATCGGGGAGTTGGCCGAGGCCGCCGGGGTCAGCGTGAAGACGGTGCGGTTCTACTCCGACTCGGGGCTGCTGCCGGAGTCCGGGCGCACTCCGGGCGGGCACCGCCGGTACGGCGCGTCGGCGCTGGAGCGGCTGCGGACGGTACGGCGGCTGCGGGCACTGGGCCTGGCCCTGCCCGCCGTCGCCGAGGTGCTGCGGGGGGACACCGAGGCGTCCGCGGCGCTGGCCGCCCACCGGGCCGAGGTGGCGCGGCAGCTGACCGACCTGCGCTGGCGGCAGGCCGCACTTGAGGCCGTCGCCGAGCAACCGGGCGCGCTCGACCTGGTCGGTGACGCGCTGCGCACGCCGCCGGCCACCGACGTGCTGGCCGCGTTCTGGCGACGGGTCCTGCCGCTGCGACTGCCGCCCCGGCTGGTGGCGGCGATCATCGACGCGGCCGTTCCGGAGCTGCCCGGCTCGCCGACCCCGGCGCAGGCGCTCGCGTACGCGCGACTGCACGCGGTGGCCACCGACCGCGCGGCCGCCGCGGCGATCCGGGCGGCCGACGGCGGCAGCTGCGAGGACGCCCACCTGCTGTACGAAGGACTGGGCGAGGCCTACGAGTTGGCGCGGCGCGGCGACCCGGGCGCGCTGGAGTGCTTCGTCGCCGCGCACGCCCGCGCCGAGCGCACCGCCGACTCCCCCGCGTTCCGCCGGGCACTGGTCACCCGGCTGGCCCGGCCCAATCCGCAGATGGCGGCGTACTGGACGCACTCGGGCGCGCTGCGCACCGACCCCGCCCCGGACATGGGCACCACCCACGCGGCGCTGACGGCGGAGCTGGTCGGCTCGGCCGGCCCGGCCAGCGCCGTCGGCGCCGCCAGCGCCGTCAGCGCGACCCGACCGGCTCGACGGATTCAACCGGCCCGACCGGCTCGACCGGCTCCCCGGTGAACCAGTGGCCGCGGACGGCGTCGGTGGGACGGCGTTCGCCGAGCTCCGGCAGGCCCCAGGCGGCGAGCGACTCGACCACGGGCCGCAGCGCCAGGCCGCGTTCGGTCAGCTGGTAGACCGTCGCGCTGGCGGGCCGCTCCAGCTTGCGCCGGACCGCGAGGCCCTCGGCCTCCAGCTGCTTGAGCCGGGCGGCCAGGATGTCGGTGGAGACGCCGGGCAGGTCGGCGTGCAGATCCGTGTAGCGGCGCGGGCCGCCGAGGAGCTCACGGACGATCAGGAGACTCCAGCGCTCGCCCACCGCATCCAGGGCGCGGGCGACGGCGCAGTACTGGTCGTAGCTTCGGCGTGACATGTGGATCAGCATAGCCAATAGGTTGGACTTTCCAAGTGCTTACTTGGTAGAACAAAGCATGCCGCCGGCGTGGTGGTGACGGTTCGGGAGGCCGCTGATGGAGTTTCGCCAGTCCAGCAAGCTGAAGGACGTGTGCTACGAGATCCGTGGCCCGGTCGTCGACCACGCCAACGCACTGGAGGAGGCCGGGCACACGGTGCTGCGGCTGAACACCGGCAACCCGGCGCCGTTCGGCTTCGAGGCGCCCGAGGAGATCATCCAGGACATCGTCCGCAACCTGCGCGGCGCGCACGGCTACAGCGACTCCCGGGGCATCCTGCCGGCCCGGCGCGCGGTGGTGCAGTACTACCAGCAGCGCGGGGTGTCCGGCGTGACGGTGGACGACGTCTACCTCGGCAACGGCGCCTCGGAACTGATCCAGATGGCGGTCCAGGCGCTGGTCGACGACGGCGACGAAGTCCTCGTCCCCGCACCGGACTTCCCGCTCTGGACGGCGGTGGTCCGGCTGGCCGGCGGCAAGGCCGTGCACTACCTCTGCGACGAGGAGGCCCAGTGGTACCCGGACCTCGACGACATCGCCTCGAAGATCAACCACCGCACCAAGGCCATCGTGGTCATCAACCCCAACAACCCGACCGGCGCGGTGTATCCGAAGGAGCTCCTGGAGGGCATCCTCGAACTCGCCCGCCGGCACGGCCTGATGGTGCTGGCCGACGAGATCTACGACAAGATCCTCTACGACGGCGTCGAGCACCACTGCCTGGCCGCGCTGGCCGACGACGTGGTCACGCTGACCTTCAACGGCCTGTCCAAGGCCTACCGGGTGGCCGGGTTCCGCAGCGGCTGGCTGGTGGTGTCCGGGCCCAAGCAGCACGCCAGGGACTACCTGGAGGGCCTCACCATGCTGGCCGGCATGCGCCTGTGCCCCAACGTACCGGCGCAGTACGCCGTGCAGGCCGCCCTCGGCGGGCACCAGTCGATCCACGACCTCACCCTGCCGAACGGCCGCCTCACCGAGCAGCGGGACGTCACCTGGCGCGCCCTCAACGAGCTGCCCGGCGTGAGCTGCGTCAAGCCCCAGGGCGCGCTGTACGCCTTCGCCAAGCTGGACCCGGCGGTCCACCGGATCGTGGACGACGAGCGCTTCGTACTGGACCTGCTGCTCCGCGAGAAGATCCACATCGTCCAGGGCACCGGCTTCAACTGGCCCCGCCCGGACCACTTCCGCTTCGTCACCCTGCCCCGCGCCGACGACCTGGAGACGGCGATCAGCCGGATCGGCCGCTTCCTGGCCACCTACCGCCAGTAGCGTCGCCGGGCGGGGCCCGGCCGGGTCACAGCCGCTGCCACAGCGCGGGAACGTTCGGCGGCTCCCAGCCGGTGAACGCGGTGTGCCCCTGGAGGCAGCGGTAGGCGGCACCGCCGTAGGTGACCTGGTCACCGGCCCGGTACGTGGTGCCCGCCCGCCAGGTGCCGCCGGCCGGGCCGCTGGGCGAGGGGGACGGCGAGGAGGGTCCGGTCGGGGTCGGCGACGGCGAGGGGGTCTGCGCGACGTCGAGCACGAAGTCGAAGCTGCCCTCCTCGGCCGGACCGGCCTGCCGGACGTTCATCAGCAGCGCCGGATCGAAGATGGTGTCCGTGCTGTTGCGCGGCTCGCCCGGGAAGTACAGCTGGGTGGTGAGCACCGGGCGCCCGGGGGCCTGGGCCTTGACGTGGATGTGCCGGGTGCGGCCGGGGTAGAGGCCGGGCACGATCGTGGTCAGACTGAACGCTGGCCGGGCAGCAGCACCCACAGGTGCGGCGGGTCCAGCGGCCACTCGACCAGGTCGAGGACGTGCGCGCCGCGGCCACCGGTCACGTAGACCAGCTCGTAGAAGGAGTGGCGGTGCGGGAAGCCCGCCCGGGACAGCGGGCCGATGGTGTCGAAGGAGCCCAGGGCGAAGGGCAGCACGCCCGGCGCGGGGACCTCCAGGTTGTGCAGCGGCACCTGGTTCCGGGGCTGCCGGAGGGTCGTCAGGTCGGTCACCGCGCCAGTGTCGCCCGGCGGCCGGGTGCCGTCCAGGGCGGCCCCCGGCAGCGGAGCCGGACCGGGCGGGCCCCGGTGGCCCCCGCCCGGCGCCCCTTCCACCTCCGCTACGGCCGGGTAACATCGCCGACGGACGCAGCTCCACCGGCCCCCCACGACGAAGGACCTCCGATGGCCAAGCAGCCCGAGATCGGCTCCCCCGCACCCGAGTTCACCCTGCCAGGACTGCTGCTCGACGGGGACGTCGCCGAGCGCCGCGACTACCGTCTCGCGGAGGCCAAGGGCGGCCCGCTGGTCCTGGTCTTCTACCCGGGCGACGACACCGCCGTGTGCACCAAGCAGCTCTGCTCGTACACCTCGGACCTGGACCGCTTCAAGGGTCTGGGCGCCACCGTCTGGGGCATCAGCCCGCAGGGCCTGGACAGCCACGAGGCGTTCGCCCGCAAGCACCGGCTGGCCTTCCCGCTGCTGGCCGACACCGATCGCACGGTCGCCACGGCGTTCGGCATCGCGGTGCCGGGGCTCGGCCTGCGCCGTTCCGTCTTCATCCTGGACGGGGACGGCTCGGTGCGCTGGAAGCACGTGGCCCTGATGGGGCTGACCTTCCAGCACAGCGACACCCTCGCCGAACAGCTCGCCGCGCTCGGCTGACGCACCTCAGGGGCGGCCGCCCGGCTGCGGACCGCCGGCGCGCAGGGCCTCCTCGGGCCCGGCCGCCGGGGACGCCGTCCAGGCGAGCATCAGTCGCAGGGCGTCCTCGGAGGGGCTGCCGGGCTCGGCGGCGTAGGTGATCAGCGCCTGGGCCGGGTCGTCGGCGGCCCGCAGGGTCTCGTAGGTCAGTTCCAGGCCGCCGACGACCGGGTGCTGGAACCGCTTGACCCCGGACGTCTTGTCCTGGACCGGGTGTTCGGCCCACCAGCCGCGGAACTCCCGGCTCTTCACCGCGAGTTCGCCGACCAGCGCGCTCAGCGCGGGGTCGTCGGGGTGCCGGCCGGCCTCCAGGCTCAGGTAGGCGACGTTCTCCCGGGCGCAGGCCTCCCAGTCCGCGTACAGGGAACGGGACTCGGGCCGCAGGAAGGTGATCCTGGCGATGTTGCGCTCCGCCGGGTCCATCGCGTCGAAGTCGCCGAGCAGGGCGCTCGCCGCCTCGTTCCAGGCGAGCACCTCCATCCGCCGCCCCATCACCAGGGCGGGCAGGTCCGGGAGCGACCCCAGCAGGGTCCGGAGCATCGGCCGTACCCGCTGCGGGCGTTCCGCGCCGCGCCGCGGGCCGCGCGGGGTGCCGGCGGGGCGGGCGATCCGGTGCAGGTGACGGGTCTCGTCCTCGTCCAGGCGCAGCGCGCGGGCGAGGGCGGCGAGCACCGCGGGCGAGGCGTTGCGGACCCGGCCCTGTTCCATCCGCGTGTAGTAGTCGACGCTGACGCCGGCGAGTTCGGCGATCTCCTCGCGGCGCAGGCCCGCCACCCGGCGCCGGCCGAGCTCGGGCAGGCCGACGTCCCGGGGCAGCAGCCGGGCGCGGCGGGTGCGCAGGAAGTCGCCCAGCGCGGTGGTGGCGGTCGTCATGGCCCGATTCTCGCCGATCCGCCGTCGCGCTGCCTGGCCCTGCCAGGACCAGGCAGCGTACGCACCGCGTCGGGCCGGGGGCTGGAAACCGTGCGGCCGGCGGCCCGTCCGATGGGCTAGCATCACCCCATGACCACGTACCGGTTCTCCATGATGCCCCGCACCAGGGGCTGCTGACACCGGACGTACCCACGTTTCCGAGGCCCCGAGTCGGGGCCTCGTCCGCGTTCGCGACCGGAGCCCCGCCGCACGGCAGGAGGTTCCCGATGACCCGCCCGCGCTACTACGTCACCACCACCATCCCGTACGTCAACGCCCGGCCCCACCTCGGCTTCGCGCTGGAGCTGGTGCAGGCCGACGTGCTGGCCCGGCACCGCCGCAGCCGCGGCGACGAGGTCCGCTTCCTCAGCGGGACGGACGACAACTCGCTCAAGAACGTCCTGGCCGCCGAGGCCGAGGGGTCGGACGTCCAGAGCTTCGTGGACCGCAACGCGGACGCCTTCGCCGCGCTGCGCGAACCGCTGGCACTCTCCTTCGACGACTTCATCCGCACCAGCCGCGACCCCCGACACCGGGCCGGGGTGGAGGAGCTCTGGCGCCGCTGCGAGGCCTCCGGAGACCTCTACCGCAAGCACTACGAAGGCCTGTACTGCGTCGGCTGCGAGCAGTTCTACACCCCGGCCGAGCTGGTCGAGGGCCGGTGCGCCGAACACGGCACCGAGCCCCGGGCCGTGGCCGAGGAGAACTGGTTCTTCCGGCTGTCCCGGTACGCCGACACGCTGCGCGAACTGATCACCGACGGCCGGCTGCGGATCGAACCGGCCGCCCGGCGCAACGAGGTGCTCGGCCTGATCGACGGCGGTCTGCACGACTTCTCGATCTCCCGCTCGCACACCCGGGCCCGCGGCTGGGGCATCCCCGTGCCCGGCGACCCGGAGCAGGTGGTCTACGTCTGGTGGGACGCCCTGGGCAACTACGTGACCAGCCTCGGATTCGGCTCGGACGAGGCGGAGTTCGGACGCTGGTGGGCCGGGGAGGACGGGGACGGCCGGCGGGTGCACCTGGTGGGCAAGGGCGTCCTGCGCTTCCACGCGGTGTACTGGCCGGCCATGCTGCTGTCCGCCGGGCTGCCGCTGCCGACCGACGTCCTGGTGCACGACTACCTGACCGTGGACGGCCGCAAGATCAGCAAGTCGGCGGGCACCACCGTCGACCCGACCGCACTGGTCGACGCGTACGGCACGGACGCGGTGCGCTGGTGGCTGCTGCGCGAGGTGCCCCGGGTCGGCGACGCCGACTTCACCACCGAACGGCTGGTCGCCCGGGCCGACGCCGACCTGGCGGGCGGCGTCGGGAACCTGGTCAACCGGGTCGTGACGATGGTTCACCGGTTCCGGGACGGGCGGGAGCCGGCCATCGCCGCGGCCGGCGGGCGGCTGCCCGGGGTGTGCCGGCGCGCGCCGGAACTGGTCGACGCCGCCCTGGCCGGGCACGACTTCCGCCGGGCCGCCGCCGCGGTGTGGACGGTGGTCGAGGAGGCCAACCGGACGATCGACGAGACCCGGCCCTGGGAACTCGCCCGGGCCGAACGGTCCGGTGACCCGGCGGCCGGCGCACGGCTGGACACCGCACTCGGCGAACTGCTGCACGCCTGCCGGACGCTGGGCCGCGAGCTGGCGCCGTTCCTGCCGGACGCCGGCGCCCGGATCACCGGGCGCTGCACCCCCGTGGACGGCGTGCTGCCCGCCCCCGGGCCGCTGTTCCCCCGGATCGCCGGCGACTGAGCCCGGCTCGGCCGCCGGTCCGCGTCCCGTGGCGGGGCGCGGACCGGCGGCGGGACTCGGACCGGCGGCGGACGGGATCAGCGCCCGCCGCACTCCCCGGCCCGCCGGGCGATGGTGTAGTGGTCGATCCGGGTGCCGTCCTCGGCCAGCGCGGTGACCTGCATGGTCGCGGTGCGGCCCGGGTGGGCGGGCACCACGTCCACCTTGATGAAGGAGTAGCCGGTGTAGCGGACCCGGGACCACTCGACGGTCTCGGGGACCTTGGTGCCGCCCTTGGCGAAGTGGTACGTGGCGATCGAGTCGACCCGCTTCTCGTGGCCCTCGTAGCTGTCGGGCGCGTCGAAGGAGTACAGGCTGCGCCCGGCGGCGCCGGCCGTCACGTAGACCACACCGTCCTTGGCGGGCTCGACGGTGGCGCCGCTGGGCACCGCCTTGGCGACCTTGTTGCCGAGGATCGCGTCCGTCCGCTCGTAGACGTGGTTGTGACCGTTGATCACCAGGTCCACCCGGTACTTCTCGAACAGCGGCACCCAGGCCTCCCGGACACCGCCCTCGGAGGCGTGCTGGTGGGTGGTGGAGAAGGCGCAGTGGTGGAAGAAGACCACCACGAAGTCGACGGTGTCGTCCTGGCGCAGCTCGTGCAGCCTGCGGTCCAGCCAAGCGGTCTGCTTGCCCGCGGTGATGCCGAGGTTGGCCGGGATCTCGTACGAGACGTCGTTGGCGTCCAGCGAGACGACGCCGACGTTGCCGTACTTGAAGGAGTAGACGCCGGGGGCGGTGCGCGGGTCCGGGCCGTTCTGCGGGAGGTAGAAGCGGGAGGACTCGCCGCCGTAGCCGTTGTGCGAGTACCACGCCTCCATGTCGTGGTTGCCGTAGGAGACCATCCACGGGACCTTGGCGGCGACCGTCTCGGTCTGGACGAGGAAGCGGTCCCAGGTGGTGGCGTCGTAGACGGACTTGTCGGAGTCCTGGCCGGATCCGGCCGGGTCGGCGTAGCAGATGTCGCCGGCGTGCAGGTGGAAGGACGGGTTCTGGGCCAGGATGACGTGGTCGTTGCCGGCCGCGTGGGCGCTGACGCCCTGGTCGCCGAAGGCGGTGAAGGTGAACGGCGCGAACGGGCGGCCCCGGCGCCGGGAGCGGGCCGGCGCGGTGCGGAAGGTGCTCAGGGTGGAGATCGCCTGGTGCGAGGCCGGGTCGAAG
This sequence comes from Kitasatospora sp. NPDC088346, assembly GCF_044740765.1. Lineage (NCBI taxonomy): Bacteria > Bacillati > Actinomycetota > Actinomycetes > Kitasatosporales > Streptomycetaceae > Kitasatospora > Kitasatospora sp. NPDC088346. Next base: position 24,364 of record NZ_JBIURH010000027.1, on the reverse strand, counting down.
CCCTGGTGGCCGACGCCGTAGTAGTAGGTGGTGTCGGCGTCCAGGTGGTCCAGTTCCACGTGCAGGTAGTACTGGTCGACGGGCGTGCCGGTCGGGGTGAGGGCGGGGGTGTGCAGCGCCCGTACCTCGGCCTCGACCTTGTGCCCGAGGTCCCACGGGTGCCGGCCGTACCGCAGGAACGGCTTCTTCACCGGGGCCGGGACCTGCCAGGAGATCCGGAACTGACGGTCCGGCTCGGCGCCGAAGGCGAGGTGACGGCCGATCGGCGCGACCAGGGAGCCGTCGATGCCGTCGGTGGTGGAGGGGACCGGCGCGGACGGGTCGGCGTACGCCGTACCGGAACCGAGCGCGCCGCCGACGGCGAGCACGCCGACCGTGACGGCGCTGGAACGCAGCAGCTTGCGGCGGGAGAGCGCGCTGCGCAGGTACTCGTGCTGCTCGGCCATGCTCATCCGGTCGGCGAGCTTCTCGGGCACGCCCATGCGGGGGATATTCATGCCGGAGAGATTCGCACCGTGCGGTGGCGCGTGCACGGACGTTCGGTGAACGAGCGACTGACGGCGAGTCTGCCGGTGCGCAAGATTGCGCCATGGGTTCGCAAAGTGCGGCACCTAGGACTCCTCCGTCCGGTCGGGCGGGTCCGGCTGGTCGGCCGGCCGGAGGCGGCGGGCCGCCCAGACCCCGCCGGCGATCATGAACAGGCCGCCGACCGCGAGGATGGTGTCGATCCGGCCGAAGTGCACCCCCGCGACCTCGGTGTCCAGGCCGCGCAGCGCGGTACTGGCCAGGAATCCCGCCAGCGCCATCGTGGAGATCGCGGCGAGCTGCTGCACCGGGCCGATCACGGTGACCACCCGGCCGAGCAGGTGCTGCGGGGTGACGCCCAGCAGCAGCGGGCCCACCACCACGTTCACCGCACCCACCGGCAGGCCGATCAGGGCGAGCACCACCAGGGCGAGCGGCAGCGCGGTGAGCCGGGAGTAGAGGACCACCCCGGCACCGGTCAGCACCAGGCAGAGCCAGTAGATCCGGTGGTCGCTCAGCTTCCCGGAGACGGCACCCGCCAGCAGTCCGCCGAGCAGGGTGCCGACCGCGAACCCGGCGCCCAGGGTGCCCAGCCAGGAGGCCGCGGAGTGCAGGTTGTCGGTGACGAAGAAGACGTCCAGCACGTTGAGCGCGCCGACCCCGAGGGTGTACACGCACACCGAGCCGAGCAGCGCCATCAGGACGCGGTTGTGCACGAAGAAGCTGATGCCCTCCCGGAAGTCGGCCCGGAAGGTGGAGGGCCCCCGGTCGGCCGGGCGTTCGGTGGGCGCCACCACCAGTGACCTGATCAACAGGAAGGACAGCAGGAACGAGCAGGCGTTGGCGACCAGGGCCCACTGCACGCCGGCGGCGAACAGCAGCGGCGCCGCCAGCGGCGGCCCGACGATGCCCGCGGCGCTGCCGGTGGCGGAGGTGAGGCTGAACGCGCGGGTGCGGTCGGCCTTCGGGACGGTCGCGCCGATCACCGCCAGCCGGGCCGGGTTGAAGAACTGTCCGGCCCCCGCGCAGACCGCGACGGCGAGGTAGACCAGCGCCAGCGCCACCGGGGTGGGCAGCCGGTCCCCCGCGACCGGCACCGCCAGCAGGGCCAGGATCACCACGGCCCGCAGCGCGTCGGTGGCCAGCATCAGCCGCCGCCGGTCCCAGCGGTCGACGAACACCCCGGCCGCCGGACCGACCAGCAGGGTCGGCACGGCCGCCGCCAGCAGCACCCCGCTGACCGCCGCCGGCGCCCAGCTCTGTCCCTTGGCGAGCACCGTGCCGACCCACAGCACGACGGTGGTGTCGAAGACGAAGTCCCCGACCACCGAGACCGCCTGGCCGAGCCAGAGCCGGTGCCAGTTGCGGTTGTGCCGCAGGCCTCCGGCCTGCTGCGGTGGAGCCTGGGCCGGCACGGTGTCGGTCATCTCGCCTCCCTCGGGCGGTGCGGGGCCGGACGGGACGGCCCCGAGTGGGTGAGGGCGCGCAGCAGGGAGCCGCCGCCGGTGGGGAGCGGCCCCGGGCGGGCCGGCCGGATCCGGTCGGCCGTCTCCTTGGCGTCGGCCGCGGCCGGCGCGGCCGCCAGTCGTCTCCTGAGCTCGGCCGACCGCTCGCTCAACTGCCGTTCGAACTCCTGCGGTTCGAGCCGGTGGAAGCCGTAGGGCAGGCACTCGCGGAACTCCTCGGCGGTCAGCACCCGGTCCACCAGCGGGCGCAGCACCGCACCCCAGGTGATCGGGCGCAGCGCCACCGACAGGTGGACGGAGGCCTCCTCGGTGGCGTCCCCGACGTGGACGAAGCCGCGCGGGATGTAGAGGCATTCCCCGGCCCGCAGGACAACGTCCAGCAGCGGTTCGGGCTCCGGTCCGGTGCGGGCCGCCGCCCACTCGCGCACCGGCCAGCGCTCCGGCGGCGTCGAGACCCGCCAGCGCTTGGAGCCGTGCACCTGGCGCACCAGCACGCCGGCCGTGTCGTAGTGCGGGGCGACGCCGCGTGCACCGGCCGGCGTCAGGAACGCCGCACAGTACGTGGCGAAGCCGGTCTCCTCGGTCAGCTCCCGGCAGAACGCGGCCACCTGGGGGCAGTAGGTCTGCAGCTCCTCCAGTACGAGGGTGGCGCCGGCGGCGACCTCACGCTCCACCGCCCGGCCGTCCACCAGCAGTTCGCGCCGGCCGGCCGAGCGTTCCCGCCCGCGGCCGACCCGGGCGGCGGGCAGCTCCTCGCCGTCCCGGAAGAGCCGGACCGAGGGCACCGGGAGGCCGGTGGTGTGGATCAGCCGCTCGGCGGTGCGGGCGTCGAAGACGTCGGAGAAGGTGCCCAGGGCCGCGGCGACGAACGGTGCGTCCTCCCAGTGCGTCCTGAGCCGGTCGGGGTCGCCGACCAGGCGGGCCACGCTCCCGGCCACCGGCCTCACACCCCCGCCCGGCTGCGGCTGGAGGCCAGCGCGGCGTGCAGCCGGTGGGTGACCTCGGCGAGCCGCGCGGGCTCCCCGGCGCGGGGCGGGGCCGGTTCGCCGAGCCGGAGCAGGATGCCGCGGACCAGGGGCGCGTCACCGCGGGACTCGGCGAGCGCGGCGCGCAGCAGGATCCGGCCCTGGCGTTCCCGGCCGGCCCGCTGCAGGGTGGCGCCGAGGACGGCCCACCAGCGCGGCACGGTCAGCGGGGAGGCCCACGGGCCGGGCAGGCCGCCGACCGCGTCGACCAGCGCTTCGGCGAGCTCGGCGGCCCGTTCGGACCGGCCGTGCTCGGCCGCGTGCGCGGCCAGGTGCAGGGTGCGGACCACCGCGAGGCGGCGGGCCATCGGGTCGGGGTCGGTGAGCGCGGCCGGCCCGGGGGGCCCGGCGGTCCCGGCGCCGAGCAGCCAGGGCGTCTCGGCGGCGTGCTGGATGCCCTGCGCGGCCAGCGCCGGCCAGCGCGCGGTGAACCGGGCCGCCTCGGCCGCCAGCAGGTCGGGCCGGGCCCTGCGGTGCAGGATCCGGCAGGTGTCGCTGACCCTGATGTTGCGGGCCAGGGCCCGGATCCGGCGGGCCAGCGAGGGGTCGTCCGCGAGGTCCTCGGGCCACCAGTCGATGTCCTGGGTCTGCACCCGCAGGCCGTCGGCGATCCGTTCCAGCGCGGCCAGCCCGGCCAGCGCCCGGTCGAGCCCGCCGGCGTACCCCTCGATCCGGACCAGGTTGACCTGCGGCTGGAGGGCGAGCGCCGCGATCTTGGCGGTGTGCGGGCCGCGTCCGTCGTGGACGCGGCCGCGCGCGTACGCGGTCTCCGCCCGGCACAGCGACCGGGCGTGTTCGGGGCGGCCGAGCCGGAAGTGCACCAGGGCGATCAGGTTGGCCGCCACGAAGAGCGGTTCGGGGTCGTCGTCGGCGGGCCGGGACAGCAGGCCGAGGGCCCGGTCGACGGCGGCCGCCTCGTCCTGCGGGACTCGTTCCTCGTCGGAGAGGAAGCCGAGCCAGTTCGGTGCCGGTGCTGTCACAGTGCGGCCTCCTTCGGGGGTCCTGCCGGGCGGGCGGGGGCGGTGCGCTCGGGAACGGCGGTGCGGGCGGGGGCGTCGGCCGTCCGGGCGCGGGGGCGGGCACGGGTGGTGGTCCCGGTGGCCGAGGTCGCGCTCTGGCGGTCGAGCAGGCGGCGCCACAGGCCGAGCGCGGCGCGCTCACGGGCCCGGTCCAGACCCAGCCGGTTGGCGTGCAGGTGCAGCAGCGAGGCCAGGGCGTGCCCGCGGCGTCGCGCCCCCGCGGGGCCGGGCCAGTGCTCGGCCAGCAGACGGCGGTACTCGGCGGCGGGCGCCGCCCAGTGCGCGGCGACCAGATCCGGCCCGGCGCCGTTCCCGGCGCGCAGCCGCCACAGGTCCCGGCCGTGGGCGCGGTGTTCGAGGGAGCCGTCGCGGCTGTCGGCGACGGCGGCGGCCAGCGCCCGCCGCTCGCGGAGGTCGGGCAGCAGCAGGACGGCGATCCGGTCGAGGGTGAGGGCTGCGAGCGCGGCCGGCGGCAGACCGGGCGGGGGCCGGTGGACGGCGCCGCCGCCGAGCAGGGCCGCGACGGCCGCGGAGTCGGCGCAGAACAACCGCTCGGCGGCGCCGATCAGTTCCGGGCCGCCGTAGCGGTCGGTCTCCGGCCGGTAGGCCCGGACGGCGACGTCGTGCAGGGGCAGCCGGTGGGCGCACTCGCCGGCCCAGTCGAGCAGTTCGTCCAGCAGGCCGGGCTGCCGGCGGACCCGGACCCGCAGGTGCTCGACCGGGTCGGCGTAGCGGACGAAGAAGAGCTGCGCCCGGGGCAGCCGGGCCGTCAGGTCGGCGAGCAGGGCGTCCTGCCAGGGTGTGCGGAGGTGGAGGTGGAGGGAGAGCCAGTCCGCGGCGGGCCGGCCGGGGCGGGTGGCGGCCGGGCGCCGGGCCGGTGCGGGCACCGGTCGGGGTGCCGGGGCGGCGGGGGGCAGCAGGACGACCGGGACCACCGCTTCGAGGGCGTGCCGCCCGCCGTCGGCGCCGGTGACCGGCTCGCCGCCGGGCGCCGGCACGGCCTCCTCCAGGACCGGTCCGGCGTCGTCGGCCCGGTCCAGGGCGTGCCGCAGGTGGGCGAGCGAGACGGCGCTGTCCAGGTCCAGCAGCAGCTGCCGTCCCGAGCGCACCAGGCAGAGGTGACGGGGGGCCAGCCACCGGTCGGCCCAGTCCCGGACCTGCCGGGCCGAGCAGTCGCCCAGCTCGCGGCGGTCGGGGCGCCAGCGGGCCGGCGACACCACCAGGCCGCGGTGTTCGAGCCGGGGCCGGAACGGGCCGCCCCCGGCCGGCCCCCAGTCGAACGGCGCCGGGTGGCGGAACTGGTTGGCGGAGGCGTCCAGCAGGAAGCGGCAGACCGGCGGGGCCAGCCGCAGGTCCAGTCCGCTGGCCTGGGTGAGGTGCAGGAGGTGACCGGTGGCGGCCTCGCGCAGCTCGAAGCGGCCGCCGGCAACGGTGACCAGCACCTCGGCGAGGGCGAGCCGCGGGGCCCGGCCCGCGGGCGGCAGGTCGACCGTGAGCTGCCGGGGGCGCCAGAGCTCCCGGGCGGTCACGTTGGCCGCCGCGGCCTGCTCGGGCCGGTAGCGCAGCTCGACGAAGCGGTGGCCGGGGGCGGCGGCCTCCTCGGCCGCGAAGGCGGCCCGCAGGGCGGCCCGGGCGGGCGCGTCCAGCAGGTCGGTCGCCCGGCCGTAGGCCACTCCGGCGGGCACGGCGCCGGGACCGGCGATCGCGGCCCGGATCCCGCCGCCCGGCGTGCGCGCGATCCGCAGGCAGACGTCGACGCCGGGCAGGGCCGGGCGGTCCCGGTCGATCGGGCGGTCGGAACCGAGCCGGGCGAGCAGTTCGTCGTCGAGTTCGCGGACCGGCCGGCGGTACGCGAGGGCCTCGGCGACCAGCGAGCCGAGCAGGGGCCCGCGGGGGTCCGGCGCGGCCGGCCCGTCGGCGTCCAGGGCCCGCAGGTCGGTGAGGGTGTGGACGGCTTCGAGCGCCGGCACCCGGGCGTGGTCGCCGTAGTGCTCGGCGAAGGCGGCGGCCGCGCGGGCCAGGTAGGCCGGGTAGCGGCTGCCGCGGCCGATCAGGGCGAGTACGGCCGCCGCCCGTTCCGCGTACCGGGCCACCGCCGGGTCGAGGGCGGCCGGGCCGGCCGGGCGGGCGACGGCGTCCAGGTGCAGGGCGGGCCGGGGGCGGGCCCGCAGTGCCGTCCGGAGCCGGTCCAGCGCCTCGGCGGGGTCGGCGACGGTGTTGAGGCGGTCGCACAGGCCCAGCAGCGGCCCGGGGGCGGGGAGTTCGGGCCCGGCGGTGCGCAGGAAGCCCCGGCGGAGCAGTTCGCGGACCAGGCGGCGGGCCGGCCCGGGGTCGGCGGTGCCGTAGCGGCGGCCGAGGTCGGCGACGAGGTCGGCGAGCGGGACGGGACGGGCCGCGGCGCGCAGCACGGCCAGGGCCGGTCCGCTGCCGCGCAGCCAGTGCGCGGCGCCCGGTCCGGCGGGTTCCCGCCACGGGTGGCCGTCGGGGGTGTGCACCAGGTCGGAGACCTGGACCAGGGTCCGGCCGTCGGGCTCGGGGGCGCCGGGACCGGGCCGGCGCAGGGCGGCGTCCGGGCGGGCCACCGGGCGGGCGGGGCCGGCCAGGTGGAGCCGGGGGCGGGGGCCGAACGGCACGGCCGTGACGGCGGCGGCCAGCCCGAAGGGGGTGGGGCGGGTGCTCAGCCGGTTGAGGCAGCGGTCCAGGGCGAGGGCGGTCCGCAGGTCGGCCGGCCCGTCGGGGCCGGTGAGGGCGCGGGCCAGAGCGGGCGCCGTGTGCTCGACGGCGGTGGCCAGCAACGGGGTCCGCCAGGCCTCGGCCAGCAGCGCGCGGTGGGTGGCGGGCCAGTGCGGATCGTCCGCCGGGCAGGCGGCGAGCAGCTCGGAATACCGGTCGGCGGGCAGTGCCGGAATGCGCAGGACGGCCACCGCGGCGGCCCGGTAGCGGGGGGCGTCGGGGTGATTCCGATCGGCCATTGTGACGTTCCCACCCCTCGGCCGGGCATTCGGCGGTCGGACATTCGGCGCGCACGGCTCCGGAAGAGCACCGGAGGGGCGCGGACGTGCTTTCCGCGCCCGCGGCCCACGCCTTGCCGGCGGAACCTGGCGGACCGTCGGCAAGGGGGGGTTCAGCGGTCGGCCGGGATCAGTTGGCCGAGCAGCCGAAGTTGATGTTGGTGAAGCCGGCCTCGTCGTCGACGTCCGCCGCGTGGCCCTCGACGTCGCTCTCGGCGAGTTCGGCCTCGCGGGCGGCGGCGGCCAGCTCCTCGGCCTCGTTCTTGTCGAATTCGTTGGACATGAGCCCTCCCAGGGATCCTCGACGCTACTTCGGGCCGCTTTCCGCGGCCCGTTCGAATTGTTCTCACCGGCCGGACCGGCGTCAACAGTTGCGGCAATACCGGAAATCGGTCCGACGGCACCGGAAATGGGCAGCACGGAACAGCCCTCCGGACCCGTGGTGAAAACCTCCCGGAATTCCCGCTCACGCATTCCGGAACGGCCCCGGACCCGCACCCTTCGCCTCACGCGCGGCCCGCAGGGCGCGGTCGGCACGCTCGGCGAGGCCCGCGCCGCCGGGCACCGTCCGGGCGATCCGGACGGCGGCCGTCAGCGGCAGCAGCAGCGCGCCCGCGCCACGGACGGTGTCGAGCACCGCCAGCGACCGCCCGAGGTGCGCCCCGGCCGCGGGATCGCCCCGGGCCGCCGACCGGACGGCCTCGACCTGGTGGTGCAGCACCCGCGCCTCCCAGCCCGCCCCCGGCGCCGGCGGGCCCTCGGCCGGGGCCGGGTCGCGCTGGTCCAGCAGCCAGGCCGAGGCGAGACAGCGGTCCGCCGCCGGTCCGGCCCCGGCCTCGGTGAAGCAGGCGGCGGCCGCCCGCTGCCAGTGCGCGGCCCCCTCCGGGTCGCCGGCCCACTCCTCCACCGCGCTGCGGAACTGGTACAGCCCGGCCAGGGCGGCCCGGTGCCCGACCCCCGCGAACACCTCGCGGGCCTGTTCGAGCAGCTCGCGGGCCGGGCCGGGCGCACCGCCGAAGGCGTGCAGCAGCGCGGCCGAGCAGCCGACCAGCGCGTGCAGCACCGGCGCCCCCGCGGCGCTGCGCCGGAGCTCCTCGCAGCGGGCCAGCGCGGCCGCGACCGCACTGTCCCCGAACGCCAGGCAGAGCGCCAGGTTGGCGTGGATCTCCGCGGTGCCGAGCCCGGCCTCCACCGCGGCCGCGCCGCCGTGCGCGGCGGCCAGCAGCCGTTCGCCCTGCCGGTAGTCGCCGGACCCGATCGCGTCGAGCGCTTCGAGCAGGAGCAGCCTGGCCCGGGCGGGGCGGTCGCCGGAGCGCTCGGCCAGCCGGCGCGCGGCCCGCACGGCCTGCGGCCCGGACGGGCGCAGGGCCAGCTCGTTGGCGCGGAGCTGGAAGGCCGCCGCCGGGTTGGCCGCGTCCCGCCCGAGCGCCGCCGTCCGGTCGATCAGGGCGAGGGCCTGCGCGGTGTGCCCGCAGGCCGCCAGCGCGTAGCTCTCGATCGAGGCGGCCTCCAGCCGGAGCGCGTCGTCCGCCGTACGGTCGGCCAACTCTCCTGCCCGCGAGGCGAGTTCGACGGCGGCGCGGACGTCGGAGCGGCCCACCGCCCGGCGCGCCGCCGCGGTGAGGCAGCCCGCCGCCAGGGCGGCCGCCGCGGCCTCCTGCGGCGAGCCGGGGCGTAGCTCCCGGACGCACTCCAGCGCCCGTTCGGCCTGGACGGCGGCCTGTTCCAGCGCCCCGGGCCGGCGGGCGGCCCGGCGGCGCAGTTCCTCGGCCACCTCCGTGTGCAGTTCGGCGCGGTCCGTCAGGGTCAGGTGCGCGTACGCCACCTGGGCGGGGCTGCGGCAGTCGAGGCGCAGCCGGCCGTCGTCGCCCGGCTGTCCGGCGGCCAGCCCGCGTGTCTCCAACTCGGTGAGGGCGTCGGCCAGTTCGGACGGGTCCAGGCCGGTGGTGGCGGCCAGGTCCCGGGTGTCCACCGGCGCTCCCCAGGCCCCGATGCAGCCGAGGACCCGGCGGGCCGGGCGGCCGAGCCGCTCGATCCGGGCGCCCAGCGCCGCGCTGGCCGAGGGGGCCACCAGGTCCTCGATCCCGTCCGCGGCGAGGGCCGCCAGCTGTTCGAGGAAGAGCGGGTTGCCGCCGCTGCGGGCGACGAGCGCACCCGCCCCGGCCCAGTGCAGCTCCAGGTCGCCGCCGGCGGCGGCCGGGCGCAGCAGGTGGAGCAGCCGGTGGCTGTGCTCGGCGGACAGGGCCGGCACCGAGAAGGCGGCGGGTGCCCGGACCGGACCGGACGGCGGCGGCTCCCGGCCGGCGAGGACGAAGAGCACCGGTCCGCAGCCCGCCGGCACCTCGTCGATCACCCGGAGCAGGTCGTCGGGCGCCCACTGGACGTTGTCGACCAGGACCAGCAGCGGCCGCCGCGCGCTCAGGGCGGCCAGCCGGCGGCCGATCCGCCAGCGCAGTTCGGCGGTGGACGGCGCGAGCGCCCCGGCCCCGGCCGAAGCGGGCGCCGATGCGGGCGCGGGCGCGGCCGCGGTGAGTTCGGCCTCCAGGCGCAGCAGCCCGCCGGGCCCCTGGGCGCGGTCGTCCCGGGTGCAGTCCAGCCGGACCACCAGCGCGCCGGCCGCGGGCGACGACTTCGCCAACTGCCGTAGCAGGGCGGTCTTCCCGCTGCCGACCTCACCGTCCACCGCGAGCACCGAGCCGCCGGGCCGGCCGAGCCGGACGGCCAGCTCGGCGGTGAGGTCGCCCAGCAGCCGGCGCTGGTTGACGAACGGCGGCGGCACGGCGGCGGGGCGCTCGCCCGGTTCGACCGTCCAGGCCTGCAGCGCGGTGTCGAAGCCCTTGGCCCGTACCGGTTCGACCGGTGTGCAGCGCACCTGGTCGCGGACCAGCAGCCAGGTCCGGACGTCGGCCAGCGCGCCGTCCTGCGGGGCCGCACCCTGGAGGCGGGCGGCCCGGTTCATCACCGCGCCGATCGCGAACGAGGAGTCCCGGTCGGCCAGCACCACCTGGCCGGAGGCGATGCCGAACCGGACGGCCAGCGAGATCGGGTCGCCGTCCGTCTCCCGGGCGAGCCTGCGCAGGGACTCGTGGGCGGCCCGCACCGCCCGTACCGCGTCGTCGTCGGCCGGGCGGTCGGCGCCGAACACCCCGACCACGGCGTCCCCGATGAACTTCTCCACCCGGCCGCCGTGCGCCTCGACGGCGCCGCGCAGCGCGCCGAAGTACCGTTCCAGCACCCGGTGCCAGAGCTCGGGACTGAGGCTGGTCGCCAGTCGGGTGGAGCCGGAGATGTCGCAGAAGGTCACCGTGACGAACCGCAGGCCGGCCGGGCCCGCGGCGGCCGGCCGGCCGACCGGACTGCCGCAGGCCATGCAGAACCGGGCCGCCGGCGGGTTGTCCGTGCCGCAGCCCGGACAGTCGCCGCCGGGCGGCGGGGCCGGTTCGGGAACGCTCACCACAGCAGGGCACCCCCCTCGATCCCGTGGCCCTCGACGTCCGCGCCGGCCGCGTCCAGCCGCCGCTTGACGTCCAGCAGCAGCTGGACCTCCTCGTCGGTCAGGGCGTCGAGGACGGCCAGTTGCTCGTCGCTCGCGTAGTCGAGGTCGAAGCCGAGCTCGGTGAGCCGGTGCGGGTCGGCCATGATTCCTCCGTGGGGTGTCGGCGCGCGGGTCGGACCAGGGGGGCGAGCACATCGACCAGTGCGTCCGCGCTGGTCGCGGCGGCGGTGAGCAGCAGTCGGTGCTGCGCCCCGGTGAGGGTGAGCGAGTCGAGGAACGCCCGCAGCGCGCCGCCGTGGCCGGTGTCCAGCGCGGCGTGCGCGGCCAGCGTGCGGAACGCCGCGGCGGGCAGGCCGGTGCGGGCCGCCAGCCGGTCGGCCACCCAGGTCGGGGGCGGGTACCACTCCAGCAGGGCGATGTGGCCGAGCAGGGCGAGCGGGTGGACGTGCCGGATCCAGTACCCGGGTGCCCCGGCGAACCGGGCGACGGCGGGGGGCGGCACGGCGGCCAGAAGGTCGGCGGGGTCGGCGCCGGTGGCCGCGTAGTCGGCGAGCAGCCAGTGGTCGTGGCCGTGCTCCTCGGTCAGCTGGACGGCGAAGTACGGGGCCAGTTCGGCCGAGAGCGGGTCCGCGCGGCGCAGGCACTCCTGGACGGCCTCGGCGAGCAGCGGGGTGGTGGCGCGCACCACCTGGTGGCTGGTGCGCAGCCAGGCCCGGTAGCGGTCGGCGTCGCACCCCTCGTCCCAGAGCCCGGCGGCGACGGCCGCCAGGGCGGGTGCCAGCCGGTCGAGCAGCAGCCGCAGCCGCAGCCCGGCCGGTACGGGGGTCAGGTCGTCGGTCGGCATCGGGCCGTCTCCTCCCCGGCGGGGGCCAGCAGGCCGAGCAGGGCCGCCGTGCGCGGTTCGGCGGCGACCGTCCGGTGGGCGGCCCAGCAGGCCTCGCACACCGTGCGGTGACCGGTGTCGGAGAGGTGGGCGAAGCCGGGCAGCGGGGCCAGGGCGGCCGGTCCGGTGGTGGCGAGGATCCGCAGCAGCGGGTCGCGGGCGTAGTCGTCGAGGGCGGCGGTCACTCCGGCGGCGTCGGCGGCCCGGCGGCGCAGTCCGCGGGGGCCGCCGCCGGTGATGACCGTCTCGTTGCAGCAGCCGGTGACGGTCCCGTCGTAGCGGACGGTCGGTGCGCGGGCGGGCAGGCAGGGACCGAACGCGTCCAGCGGGCGGGGCTCGGGCGGCGCGAACAGTCCGGCTCCGCGGCCGGTGGCCAGCGGCCGGGTGGGGTGGAGTTCGGCGTGCGCCGGCCAGTCGGGGCCGAGTTCCTCGGCGAGCAGCCGGCGGGCGGCGTCCAGCCGTCCGGGCTGGTCGATGACCTGGAGCACCGGGTGGGCGCCGGCGCCGAGCACGGCGGCGATCGCGCGCCGCAGCCGGACCTGGCCGAGCCGGGCCAGGTGGTAGCCGTCCACGCCGAGGAAGACGGTGTCGGCCTTTGCCAGGACGCCGGTGATCCACCGCGGGGTCCGCGGGCCGGCCCAGTGGCCCGCGGTGAACAGCACCACGGCCGGGCCGGCGGCGTGCAGCCGGTCGACGGCGAGCGTCAGCGCGCGCCGCTCGGCGAAGGGTTCACCGCCGGAGACGGCGACCGCGCGCAGCCCGGGGCGGTCGGCCAGCGCGTCGAGCAGGTCGCCGAGCAGGGCGAGGTCGGTGGGGCCGGGACTGTCCGGCCGGGCGGAGACCGAGCAGTGGGCGCAGCCGACCGGGCAGCGGTCGGTGAGGTAGAGCAGCACGCTCGCGCCGGGGGTCCGGCGCAGGGCGAGGACCTCGTCGAGTCTCATCCGGCCCACCCCAGTTCGACCAGGTCCGCGTAGCCGGGCAGGGCGCCGCGGGCGGCCGCCAGCCGCCGGGGCGCCCGGGCGGCGGTGAGCGCCAGGACGGCCCGTTCCATCCGCTGTCCCGCGGGGGTGGCGAGGACTGCGGCGGCCCGGGCGGCGGTGGCGGGGGTGAGGGCGAGACAGCTTCGGCAGGCGTCGGGGGCGCAGCCGGGTGCGTCGGGCGGGCCGTGCCGCTGCCGGGTGCCGACCGGGCCGAGGGTCCGGACGGATCGCAGCAGCGGGTCGCCGAGGGTGCGGGCGGCGAGGGTCCGCCAGGAGTCGCGGGCGGCGTGGCCGAGGATCAGGTGGGGCGGGCCGCCGTCGCGCAGCAGGCTCTGCCGGGTGCAGGCGAGGACGGTGCCGTCCTGGTCGACCAGCGGCCAGTGGGCGAACTCGCACGGCCCGGGGTCGGTGCGGCCGGGGCCCGGCGCGGGCAGCAGGCCGCGGGCCCGGCCGGTCGGACGGACGGCGCTGACCAGCATCGGCACCCGGGCGCCGAACCGCCGCCGGACGTCGGCCACCAGACCGTCGACGTAGGGGTCGGGCCCGGCACCGGGCGGCGCCGTGACGTGCAGGCTGACCGCGGGGACGAGGTCCAGGACGGCGGTGAGCGCACCGAACACCTCCGCCCGGCCGACCTCGCGTTCGTGCTGGGCGTCCAGGCTGGCCGCGAAGTGCGCGAGGCCTGCCACGGCCCGCCGGATCGCCGGGGGCAGGCCGGCGCCGCCGCGGGCGAAGAACATCCCGGACAGCAGCGCGGCGCCGGTGCCGGCCCGGGCCGCCGCGGCGGTCAGGTCGGCGACCAGGCCGGGACGCAGCAGCGGTTCGCCACCGGACATCAGGATCAGCTCGGGCCGGCAGTCGGGCTCGAAGGAGTGGACCAGCCGCCGGAACGGCTCGCCGGGCGACTGGGCGGAGTCCATGGTGGAGGCGGTGGAGCAGTGCGCGCAGGCGAGCGGGCAGCGGTCGGTGAGCGCGAGCAGCAGCCCGGCGGCCGGCCGGGCGCCGAGGGTGAGGAGGTCCGCCAGGTGCACGCCGCCGCTCCCGTCTACCGGTCCGTGCGGAGCAGGTCGGCGACGGCCGCCAGCAGGGCCCGTACGGCGTCACCGCGGGGTCCGTCGACCTCCCGGGCGGCGGCCGTGATCCGGGCCAGCGGGTCGTCGTCGGCGTGGCCGGACGGACGGTGGCGTTCGGCGAGGGTCAGGGCGAGCACCGCGGCGCTCTGGTTGGCCAGTTCGGTGAGCAGGTCCATCGCGTCCAGGTCGCCGATGCCCTCGACCTCGGGGTCGAGCACCTCCAGGACGCCGAGGATCTCGCCGCGGTGCTCCATCGGGACGGCCATGATGACCTCGGGCACCAGGCCGGTGCTCTCGGCGAAACCCTTGTCGAAGCGGGCGTCCTCGGCGACGCCGCGCACCACCATCGGCTCGCCGGTGTTGGCCACCCAGCCGGCGATGCCGTGGTCGCCGGGGATGGCCACGCCGACCAGCCGGTCCTCGCCGACGCCGGAGGAGGCCTCGAAGACCAGCGTGCCGTTCTCCTCGTCGCGGACGAACACGGAGGCCGCGGCGGCGGCGAAGGAGAGCCGGGCCAGCCGGACGGTGGAGCGCAGGATCTCGTCGAGCTGGTCGGACGTCACTCCGGTCTCCTCGGGGCGATGTTGTCGGCGGTGGCGGTGAGGACGTGCCGCAACTGCGGGGTGCGGAAGCCCGGGTGGCGTTGCAGGATGCGTGCGCAGAGCCCGGTGATGTGCGGGGCCGCGAAGCTGTTGCCGGAGACCCGCCGGGTGGCGCCGCCGAGCCAGGGCGCGGGCACGTCGACGCCGAGGGCGAAGAAGTCCACCGGCGGACGGGGGTTGGACTCGACCCGCTCGGGGTCGGCGACGGCGTGCGCGCCGACCGAGATGACCGAGGGGAAGCGCCAGGGGTAGCTGTCGACGGGGCTGTTGTGGGCGGCGGAGATCAGCGTCACGCCGGCGAACCAGGCCTCGTCCGCGAGGTCGTGCAGCCGCTCCTTGAAGTGCTCGCGCCGGGTGGAGAGGCTGACGTTGATCAGGGCGAAGCGCTCGGCCACGGCCCACTCCAGGGCGGTCAGCAGGGCGTCCCCGTTGCCCTGGAGGTTGCCGCCGAGGACGCGGACGCTGGTGAGCTCGCAGTCCGGGGCGAGCGAGCGGACGATCCCGGCGCAGGCGGTGCCGTGGCCGGCCACGTCGCCGCCGGTGTCCTCGGCCACCGACCACGGGCGGGTGCCGTCGGGCGCCGGCCCCGCGGCCCGGACGGCGGCCAACTGCCGTACACCGCCGCCGATCTGCGGGTGGTCGGCGGTCACCCCGCTGTCCACGACGCAGACCCGTACGCCGCGTCCGGTGGCCCGGCCCCAGGCCCAGGAGCGGCTGACCGGCGCCGGGGCGGCCAGCTCGGCCGGGTCGCACAGCTCACCGGCCGAGGTGTGCGCGAAGCGGATCGTCCGGCGGGCCTGCGCGGCGCCGCTCACCGGACGTCGCCGTCGGGGACGAACGGGGTGAAGCCGCGTCGCCGGACGGCCAGGTCCAGCCGCTCGGACCAGTTGAACTTGACGCTGGGACAGGGCAGATGACCCTCCCGCCAGAGCTTGGGACAGGAGCCCCCGCAGACCGGCAGGATCGGGCAGCGCGAGCACTGCGCGCCGCCGTCGCCCACCTGGTCGTACCAGTCGTCGAAGGCGCCGCCGGGCCGCCGGGCCGAGCCGGCCAGTTCGGCGACCCGGGCGACCACACCGGTGTCCCGGGCCCCCGGGACGAGCGGGTGCTCGGAGCAGGAGTAGACCCGGCCCTCGGTGTCCACGATCTCGCCGGAGCGGGTGGTGGCGGTGCAGGTGGTGCGGACGGTCGCGGCGGGCAGCGGCCCGAAGTGCAGGCCGAGCGCCTCGGCGGTGCGCAGCCAGCCGGCCTCCCGCACCGCGTAGGCGCGGGCCGCCAGTTCCACCTCGGACACGTCGTTGCCCCAGGAGTGGACGGCGATCAGGTGCAGGGTCACCTGGGGATGGGCCAGGCCCAGGCAGGCCAGGTCGTTGAGCAGGTCGGTGACGGACTCCTCGTTGTCGCGGTCGATGTTGACCCGGATGCCGATCCGCAGGCCGGGTGCGGCACCCCGGGCCAGGGTCTCGGCGAGCACGGCGACGGTGCGGTGGAAGCTGCCGCGGCCGTTGCGCCTGAGCCTGCGCCGGTCGTGCACCTCCTCGGGGCCGTCGACGGTCAGCTCCATCTCGTCGAGCGCGCAGTCCCGGTGGAGTTCCGTGAGGGTGCGGACGCTGAGCAGGCTGCCATTGGTGGCCATCCGGGCGCGGTACGTCGTGCCGTGACGGGCGGCGGCGGCGGTGAAGCGGGCACTCATCTCCCGGATCACCCGCAGCGCGAGCAGCGGCTCGCCGCCGAACCAGGTGACCGCCACCGTGTCGATCCCTGGGTCGGCCAGCATCGCCTCGACCCGGCGGGCGGTGCGGTCGGCCCGGCGCCGGTCGTGGGCGGCCTTGACGTGCTCCTGGCCGCAGTAGCTGCACGCCATGTTGCAGTAGGAGGTGGGCATGATGGTCACCGACCGGGACGTCGTCCGGTCCGAGCCCTCCCGCAGTCCACCGGTCACCTCGGCGAGTTCGTCCTCGCCCCGGGCGACCAGCGCCCGCAGACCGGCCAGCCGCCGGTGCTCGGCGGGATCGAGGCCGGCCAGGGCGTCCGGGTCGCCGGAGCGCAGCGCCGCCGCCGTCGCGCGGTCCAGCCGGATGACGGCGGCCGAGCGGGTCGCGTAGCCGAACCAGGCCTCGCTGCCGTCGGCGTCCCGGTACGCGCGCTCCCCGATCAGCAGGTAGCGGCTGGGGACCAGGGCGGTCATGGCGCTCACGGTGCCTCCCGGTGCTCGGGTTCCGTCGTCCAGGACGCGGCCGCGCCCAGGGAGATGCGCAGGCCGGCCGAGGCCGTCGAGTACGGGTGCCCGGGATCGACCGCCAACCGCAGGGTGACCTGCGGTGGTCCGCCCACCGGGCGGCAGCGCACCGCCGTCAGCCGCTCCAGCCGGTGCACGGTGACGGCGCGCTCCAGCAGGCCCAGCAGGACGGGGTCCGCGCAGCGCAGCCGGGTGACCCGGCCGTCCGAGAGCTCCAGCGTGACCGGCCGCTCCCGCAGGGAACCGCCCAGTCGGGTGGGCCGGTTGATCCGGATCAGACCGTCCGCGCGGAACTCCCCGTCGGCCGCCCCCACCGGGCAGTGCAGGTGGCCGCCGGGCAGCTGGTGGACCCGGCCCGGCTCGGCCGGGCCGTCCTCGACCCGCGGGGGCCGGTCGGCGCTGGGGCGCAGCAGCAGCTCGGCGCCGTCGCCGGTGCCCACCCGGACGGCTGCCGCGGCCGCGGTGCGGGCGCACAGGTCGGCCAGCCGGGCGGCCCGCAGCGCGGGCTCCTCCCAGTCGGGGACGGGGAGTTGGACCGCCACCAGGGAGGACGGCAGCCGGAGCACCGCGTGGTCGAGCGGATCGGCGCACAGGAAGAAGGCGGCCTCGCGCGCCGCCGGTCCCTCGCCGCGCAGCCCGGCCAGCGCGCCGACCACCTGCCGGCCCGTGCGCACCGGGCTCCACCCGTCCGCGGCCAGCAGCCGGACCGCGACCCCGCCGGCCCGCGCGGTGGCCGCCAGCCAGGCCGCCTCGGGCGCCCGGCCGCGGTCGAAGACCACGGCCAGCCGGTCCCCGGCGGCGAGGCGCAGCCGCTCGAAGAGCGCGGAGCGCACGGCGAGCCGCTCGGCGGGGTCGGGTGCCAGGATCTGGGCAGAGGGCATACGGGCAGCCTTCGCGAGGTCGGGGCGGTGCCGTCCGCGGGCGCGGAACGGCCTGGTGCCGGACCGGCCGGGTGCCGGACCCAGCCGACCGGCCGACCGGTCGGGGTGTCCGGAAAACGGCGGTCGCGCGACCGGCCCTCTGGCCGGATACATCACCATGTGGAATGTTCTGCGCAGGCCCGCTCTCCCCACGGAGCCGGGCCCGGCCTACGGTCAGCTGCTGTGACGGATCGTCAACTCCCGTGAAGATCAGCGCACGTGACAGTCTCGCGGCCGGGTCCCCGACCCGTCCAGCACGCGGATCTGGCAGCAACCTGCATGTCCCCAACGTGCAGCGACCATGACCGGGGGGTACCTCGTTGCCGGACACCACGGCTCCCGATCCCGTACCGCGGCTCGACCCCGCCGCCGTCCGGCTCTTCGACCTCGCCCTGGCCAGGGGCCGGATCGACCGCTCGCGCCGCGGCCTGGAGGCGCCCGACCTGGACCGCGAGCAGTTCGAGCGGGCCTGCGAGGTGCTGCTGCGGCTGCGGCTGCTCCGGCCCGTTCCCCAACTGCCGGACCAGCTCGTCCCGATGAGCCCCGAACTGGCCGCGGCCGGGGTGACCGCTCCGCTGGAGGAGGGGATCGCCCGGGCCGCGGAGCAGGTGCGGGCCATCCGCGAGGAGTTCGGGGCCCTGATGCCCCGGTACCGCTCCGCCCGGCACGGCACCGCCCGACGGGATCCGGTCGAACTGCTGACCGACCCGGTGGTGGCCGCCGCGGTCTTCGCCGAGGAGGCCGGGCACTGCCGGGAGGAACTGTTCACCGTCGCTCCGGGCGGACTCCCGCAGGGCGGCCCCGCGGACACCACCGGCACCGGCCTCGCCGCACTCGCCCGCGGCGCCCGGCTGCGCACCCTGTGCCGGGCCGCACCCGCCACCCCCGGCCCGCGGCGCGAGCAGATCAACCGGCTGATCGCCGCCGGCGCCCACTACCGCGCCCTGCCCGAACTCCCCGAACCCGCAACGGTGATCGACCGCAGCACCGCCTTCCTCACCCGGCGCGAACCGGACGGCAGCGCGAGCACCGTCCTGCTCCGCGACCACGGCGCGGTCGCCTACCTCTGCCAGGCCCTGGACCTGCTCTGGGCCACCGCCACCCCCTGCCGCGCCCAGCACCGCACCGCCGCCCGCGACCCGGCCGGCAGCGGGGTGCACCGGGCGGTGGTCCGGATGCTGGCCGAGGGCGCCAAGGACGAGGTGATCGCCCGCCGGCTGGGGGTCTCCCTGCGCACCTGCCGCCGCCACATCGCCGACATCCTGGAGAGTCTGCAGGCCGACAGCCGCTTCCAGGCCGGCGTCCTCGCCGAACGCACCGGGCTCACCACCGGCGGTCCACCGGCGTAGCGGCCGGCCAGCCAGCCAGCCGGGACCGGGCACGAGGGAGGGCGGCACGCAGGGGCCATACCACCACCGGCGCCGCGGCGGCAGGCGATCCGCACTGTCCCCACCGCGGCCCCGGCCCGGCCGGTAGCATCCGGTGAGCCGAGCCGAGGGGACGTCATGACGGTGATCGCGGTGACCGGACACCTGGATCTCACCGGACCCACCGTCCGCCTGGTCCGCACCGCCCTGCGCCGGCTGCTGGCCCACCACCCGGCCGCCGGACTGACCGGTGTCTCCTGCCTGGCCCGCGGGGCCGACGCGCTGTTCGCCGAGGCGGTGCTGGAGGCCGGCGGACGGCTGGTGGCGGTGATCCCCTCACCGGCCTACCGGGAGTCCGTCGGCGAGGCCTACGCGCCGGAGTTCGACCGGCTGCGGGAGGCCGCCGACGAGGTGGTCGTGCTGCCGTTCGCCGCCCCCGGCGCCGCGGCCTACGAAGCGGCCAACGCCGAACTGCTGCGCCGCGCCGAGCTGTTGGTCGCGGTCTGGGACGGCCTGCCCGGCAACGGCCGCGGCGGCACCGCCCACATGGTCACCGCCGCCCGGCGGGCCGGTGTCCCGGTCGAAGTGGTCTGGCCGGACGGCTCGCACCGCTGCGCCGCGTCCCCGTCCTCGCCCCCGTCCCCGTCCCCATCCTCGCCCCCGTCCTCACCCTCGGCGGACCGGACGCCCTGACCCGCCGCGGCCGCCGCGGCCACCGTGTCCGTCCCACCGCCGCCGGCTACCGCTTGGTGCCGTCCACGATCAGCGGGGTGCCGCCCGCCCCCGAGCCGCCGCACGGGCTGGCGTAGACCGGGTTCTTCTCCGCGGCCGCCTTGAACGCCTCGATGCACTGGCTCATCAGGATCTTGTCGGTGAGCGAGTTGGCGATCAGCGAGTTGGCCTGGGCGGTGCTCTCGGCCTCGATCCTGCGCTGCTCGGCCTGCGCCTTGGCGGTCAGCACGGCCGCCGCCGCCTGCTCGGTGGCCTGGTCCTGCTGGATCTTCTGGTCGATCGCCTTCTGCAGCACGTCGCTCGGCTTGACGTTGCGCAGGTTCACCCCGTTCACGACGATCCCGCGGGGTGCCATCCGCTCGGTGATCAGCCGCCCCATCTCGGCGTTGATGACCTCCCGCTGACTGGCGTAGCCCTCGACGCTGGTGTGCTTGGCGAAGACGTTGCGGACGATCTCCCGGGTGTCCGGGTACACCAGCCGCTGCTGGACGTTCTCGGAGCTGCCGGACAGCCGGTAGAGCGCCTGGGTGTGCTCGGGGTCGATCGACCACTTCACGGTCAGGTCGACGTAGAGCACCCCGCCCTCGGAGGACCGCACCTCGACGGTGTCGTTGCCGGTGAGGTTGAGGTCGGAGGGCCGCGTCGAGAAGGTGGTGACATCGGTCAGCGGGGACTTCAGGTGGAGACCGGGCTGCCACGTCCCGCCCACCGAGCCGAGCGAGGTCGGCACCGCGACCTCGTACGGCTCGACGACGTACGTGAAGGTGCTCAGGCCGAGCAGCAGTCCGACGAGGGCGACCAGCGACCCGGTGAGGGTCGCGAAGCGGAACTCGACGACGGCCCGGCGCCTGAGGACGACCAGCGCGACACCGACGGCGAGCAGCAGGATCGAGAGGAGGAACATCGGCGCATCTCCCGTGGGCAGGCGTCATGACCCTTGCAGCGTAAGGAGATCGACGCCAGGACGGTGGCGGAATGGGCAACGCCGGCCGTCAACTGGGATGAATCGTGATGTTCGCCGGGCAGGTCAGCGAGCCTGCTCCGGCAGCCCCTCGCGGATCCGGCGGGACACCGCGAAGGCCTGGAGGTCCAGGGTGCCCGGGCAGTCGGCGAGGCCCGGACCCCCGTCCCGCACCCAGGCGGTGACGTCGTCCAGCATGTCGTCCTGGAACACCCAGCCCAGCCAGACCGGCCGGCCGCCCGCCCTGCGCCCCTCGGCCGAGGGGCTGACCACCACGACGTTGGCGTGGTCGCAGACGTCCAGGCAGTCCACCACCCGCACCTTGCCGGCCGCGCCGATCCCCGCGTTCAGCCGGTCCAGCTGAGCCCGGTGGTCCACGCCCGGGTACTTGGCGGCGTTCCCGCAGCAGCACCCCCGGCAGACCGTCACCGTCACCGGCGCGGCCGGAGCAGCGGGTTCCTTGCGGGAGCGGGGCATCGGCTTCCTTCCACGGATCTCGACACCGTCGCGGTGATCATCCACGGCGGCCCCCAGGATTCTGCCGCACCCCGCCACCGTCCGCCCCGCCGGGCCCCCGAGGGCTCGCCGTGAGGCCCCCGGTGAGGCCCGCCGTGGGCCCGCGGCCCGGCCCGGTCAGGCCGTCGCCGCGGCCGCCGCCCGTCCCGCGGCCCGGCCGGAGAACAGGCACCCGCCGAGGAAGGTGCCTTCCAGCGAGCGGTAGCCGTGGACGCCGCCGCCGCCGAAGCCGGCCGCCTCACCGGCCGCGTAGAGGCCGTCCAGCACCGTGCCGTCGGCCCGCAGGACCCGCGAGGAGAGGTCGGTCTGCAGCCCGCCGAGCGACTTGCGGGTGAGGATGTTGAGCCGCACCGCGATCAGCGGGCCGGCCTTGGGGTCCAGCAGGCGGTGCGGGGTCGCGGTGCGGATCAGCCGGTCGCCGAGGTAGCGGCGAGCCCCGTGGACGGCGGTGACCTGGAGGTCCTTGCTGAACGGGTTGGCCATCTCGCGGTCCCTGGCCTCGATCTCGCGGCGGAGCGCGGCCTCGTCGATCAGGGCGTCGTCGCCCGTGGTGCGAGCGCCCAGCGCGTTCATCCCGCGCACCAGCTCGGTGAGCGAGTCGGCGACCACGAAGTCCGCGCCGTGCCGCTTGAACGCCTCGACCGGTCCGGTGGCGCCGGGCAGGGCCCGACCGAGCACACCCTTGACGGACTTTCCGGTCAGGTCGGGATTCTGCTCGGAGCCGGAGAGGGCGAACTCCTTCTCGATGATCTTCTGGGTGAGGACGAACCAGGTGTGGTCGTACCCGGTGGTCATGATGTGTTCGAGCGTCCCGAGGGTGTCGAACCCGGGGAACAGCGGGACGGGCAGCCGGTTGCCCCGGGCGTCCAGCCACAGCGACGAGGGGCCGGGCAGGATGCGGATGCCGTGCCGGGGCCAGATCGGGTCCCAGTTCTCGATGCCCTCGGTGTAGTGCCACATCCGGTCGCCGTTGATCAGGTGGCCGCCGGCCGCGCCGGCGATGCCCAGCATCAGCCCGTCGACGTGCGCGGGCACCCCGGACAGCAGCCGCTCCGGCGGGGTGCCCAGGCGGGCCGGCCAGGCCTTGCGGACCAGCTCGTGGTTGCCGCCGATGCCCCCGGAGCAGACGATCACCGCCTGGGCCCGCAGCTCGAAGGCACCGGCGACCTCGCGCGAACTGGCCTGCCCGCGCTCGACGGTGCTCGGCACCAGCACCTCGCCGGTGACGGTGTCCACCGCGCCCGCGGTGGCGCCCAGCGAGGTGACCCGGTGCCGGAACCTCAGCTCCACCCGTCCGGCGGCGACCTGCGCCCTCACCCGGCGGGCGAACGGCTCGACCAGCCCGGGCCCGGTGCCCCAGGTGATGTGGAAGCGCGGCACCGAGTTGCCGGGGCCGGTGGCGAGCAGGCCGCCGCGCTCGGCCCAGCCGACCACCGGGAAGAACCGGACGCCCTGGCCGTGCAGCCAGGCGCGCTTCTCGCCGGCCGCGAAGTCCACGTACGCCTCGGCCCACTTGCGGGGCCAGGCGTCCTCGGGGCGGTCGAAGCCGGCCGTGCCGAGCCAGTCCTGCCAGGCCAGTTCGTGCGAGTCGCGGATCCGCATCCGGCGCTGTTCGGGCGAGTCCACCAGGAACAGCCCGCCGAAGGACCAGTGCGCCTGGCCGCCGAGGTTGGCCGCCGGCTCCTGGTCGAGCAGGATCACCTTCCGTCCTGCGTCGGCCAGTTCGGCCGTGGCGACCAGGCCCGCGAGGCCGGCTCCGATCACGATGACGTCGGCGTCCAGTGCCATGCGAACGGTCCTCCAGGGCCTCGGTGGGTGCCCCGATACTGCGGCCTGCGGGCCGGTCGGTCAACCGGCGGGTAACCGTGCGCCGACCGCTCCGCCCCCGGACGGCCGCGCCCGTCCGTGCGACGCGCGTCGGCCCGGGACGCCGACGGTGCGGCGTCCCGGGCCGACGGCCGGGCGGGTGGTGCAGGTGGTGCAGGTGGTGCAGGTGGTGCGGGCAGGACCGGTGGTGCTGGTCAGCCCGCCGCGCGGCGGCGGCGCAGCAGCGCGGCGGCGATCGCCACCGCGGCCATCGCGACGACCGCCGCGACCACCACGACGGTCCAGCTGGAGTCCGCATCGGACGAGGAGGCGGCAGGTGCGGCGGCCGTGTCGTTCACCGACGGCGGCGGGGTGGACGGTGCGCCCGGCTCGACCCCGGGCCCCTGGCTCGGTGCCGTTCCCGGCACGGCGGTGACCGTGAGGTCCGCCTGACCGCGGCCGAGGGCCGGGAAGCCGGACTCGACGGTCACGGCCCAGTGGCCGGGCGGCAGGGCGAGCGCCGTGGTGAGGGTGCCGGGGCTGTCGGGCACCGGCTCCAGCTTCCACGGGCCGACCGACCGCCCGTCGTCGGCGACCGCACTGAGCGTCGCGGCCACCTTCTCGGCGACCGGGTCGTTGTCGTTCGCCCAGAGGGCGGCCGCCCGGGTGTGCCCGTCCCCCAGTGCGGTGATCTTGAAGACGATGGTGTCGCCGTGGGCACCGGCCTGGCCGGCCCCGCCCAGGAGGGCGGCACCGGCCAGGACCGCGGCGGAGGCGAGGGTGCGGATGCGCATCTGCGGTGACTCCTCGTACGAGCGGTGGGGCGGGAGGGGGTCGGTTCCCGCCCCACCGGCTTGGGTGGGCCTCAGGAGGCCTGCTGGATGGTCCAGTTCTGGTACGTCTGGTTGTTCGGCTGCTGCAGTTCGAGCAGCCAGCCGCCGTAGTACCAGCGCTTGCTGGCGCCGAGCACCAGCGAGGAGCCCTTGGGCGACAGGGTGAAGCCGCTGCCGCTCGCGCTGACCTTCCACTGCTGGCTGTCCGCGCTGCCGCAGGTCTGCTGCATCACGTACTGGCCGGCCGCGGCGGTGCCGCCGATCTGCAGGCACTTGTCGGAGCGCACGGAGCGGACCCGCAGGTTGCCGTCGCCCTGGTCCTCGAAGGTCCACTGCTGGTTGGCGTAGCCGGTGCGCTGGTAGCCGATCAGCACGGCGCCGTCACGGGTCGAGCCGCCCCACATGTCGGCGGCCTGGCCGGTCAGGCTGTTGGTCAGCGTGTACTTGGTGCCGGGCTTGGTCGGAGCGTCCGGGCCGGCGGCCTTCGGGGTGCGGAAGGAGGCCTCACGGCCGGGCTTGGCGACCTTGTTGGACTGGTCGCGCACGGCGACGGCCACCTTGTAGGCGGTGTCGGGGCGCAGGTTGACCAGGCTGACGACGGTGGAGCGGACGGTGCCGAGGGTGCGGCCGTCGAGCACGAGGTCGTAGCCGGACGCGTCGGCGACCTGCTTCCAGCTCAGCAGGACCGAGTTCTGGGTGAGCTGGCCGACCACCACGTCGGGCGCGGTGGAACCGCCGCCGGTCTGGGTCGGGCTCGGGTTGGCCGTGGGGGTCGTCGAGGTCTTGGTCGGCGACGGGTTCGGGGTCGGGGTGCCGGTGCCGGTCTTGGTCGGGCTCGGCGTGGGGGTCGGGGTCGGGGTGGGCGTCGGGTTGGGCCCGGTGCCGCCGCCGGCGATCAGGAACTGGTTGT
>NZ_JBIURH010000026.1:105651-105798 GCF_044740765.1 Kitasatospora sp. NPDC088346 | reverse complement strand
CGCCGGACCGAGAGCCCGGACCGTCCACGCCCGGACCGCCGGACCGAGAGCCCGGACCGTCCACGCCCGGACCGCCGGACCGAGAGCCCGGACCGCCCTCACCCGGACCGCCGGACCGAGAGCCCGGACCGCCCTCACCCGGACCGC
>NZ_JBIURH010000026.1:19214-105554 GCF_044740765.1 Kitasatospora sp. NPDC088346 | reverse complement strand
CGCCGGACCGAGAGCCCGGACCGCCCACGCCCGGACCGCCGGACCGAGAGCCCGGACCGCCCACGCCCGGACCGCCGGACCGAGAGCCCGGACCGCCCACGCCCGGACCGCCGGACCGAGAGCCCGGACCGCCCTCACCCGGACCGCCGGACCGAGAGCCCGGACCGTCCACGCCCGGACCATCCCGGTCGATGCGTCGGAGGATCCGTGTCGCGATGCGCTCGCGCAGCCGTGTGCCCTTGCGGTGCGCACGGAGCTTGTCCTCGGCGGACCTCGGCGCTGGCGTCGGTTTGGGAGCGGACTCCAGTTCCGCTCGGGCGGTCCGGGTGACGGCCTGCGGCCGCGTGCTCTCTGCAGTGTCGACGGGGTCGGTCGGCGCGGAGACGGGATGGGTGCCCGTGTCGGCGGTGGGGCCTACTGCGGCCCACGGGGTGGGTTGGTCTGCGGGTTCGGGCGTGGTGGTGCCGTGGCGGGTGACGATGATCCCGAGGTGGACGGCGCCGGCCAGTGCGAGTGGCGCGATGGTGCTCAGGGCTCCGACGGCGGAGTCGCCAAGCTGCAGCGTGTCCGCGTGTACGGCGGCCTGTTGGTTCAGGCGGACGGCGTGGGCGGCGTTGGCCCACACGCTGGTGCCGGTGGCGCTGGAGAACAGCGCCCAGGTGTAGGCGCGAGCGGTCCAGGGTGCTTCCCGCAGGATGACCAGCGCGCGGACGCCGTAGCCGATGAAGCCGTCGACAACCACCGGGAACAAGTAGGAGAGCTGTCCCCGGACATGGATCGCCTGTGCCATCTGCTGGAGAGCGTCGTAGGACAGGGCGAAGCCGAAGGCGCCGAGTACCCCGATCGCCGCGACATCCCAGGGGGATACCCGGGGTCGGCGGTTGATCACGCGGCCACCACCAGGCGCATCGTGGGGATCGTGCGCAGTTGCTTCGACAGTGCGATCTCCTGGTGGCGCATCGAGGCGGGGATGCTCTCCAGCTGGGTGTTGGCCCGGCTGCGGCGCTTGGCCGCGGCTTTGTAGCCGATGCCCAGTGCTTCGGACCAGACGGCGAGCGGGATGCCGGCCTCGATGGCGACGCGGACGACGGCGCGCTTCTCGCGTTCGGACAGGCGCGGGCGCTGGGTGCTGGTGAGGGTGGCGCGGACACGGTCGAGGTCGAGTCGGCGGTCCTCGTGGTAGGTGACGATCTCGTCGAGCTGGTCTTCGGTGTGGCCTCCACGGATGCCGTCGCGAACGCCGCACTCGACAGCGTCCTGGAGGCACTCGCTGCGGACGGGGCACTGCCGGCACAGGGCGAGGGCCTGGCGGTGGCCGGCGATGCGGGGCGGGGCGAAGAAGATGTCGGGGTTGGGGATGTCGGCGCACTCGGCCTTCAGGCGCCAGCGGGGGTCCGGGCGGTCGGGGACGGTGTAGGCGGCGTCGAGGTCGGCCGCAACAGCGGTGGTCGTGTTCATTCGGGGCAGGTCTCCGGTCGCGCCGCCGTATCGGCGGGCGGGCATGGCGGATCCCGGGGGCGGCTCGGCCGGCCTCGCGCGGGAGCGCTGGGTGTACGGGGATCAGAAGAGGGGGGCGCGTCGCCGGTCGGGTCCGGCGAGGACGGCCTTGTGGCACATCTGGCGCAGGCGGCTGGCCGTGCGGTCGCCGAGCAGGGCGGCCAGTTCGGCAGGGGTGATGTTGCTCGTGATGATGGTCGGCAGCTGCTGCTCGTACCGGTGGTTGATCAACCGGTAGGTCGTCTCCTCGGTGAACTCCGAGGCTCGGCCGGCGCCGAGGTCGTCCACGAGCAGCAGCGGGGTGCGCTCCAGGTCGCGCATCTCGCGTTCGGCGTCCGCGCCGGGGCGCGGACGCATCATGCCGTACAGGCTGACCGAGGTGACCGCCTGCCAGCGCAGCCGGACGCCGGCTCCGAGCAGCGAGCGGATCGCGCCGTAGGCCTGGTGGGTCTTGCCGGTGCCGGTCTCGCCGAGCAGCAGCAGCGAGGAGGCTCGGGCGATGCCGAGCTGCCCCTCGGGGCCGCGACGGGCGGCCTGCTTGACGTGCTCGACCCAAGCAAGGACCTGCGGGTCGTCGGCGGCGGCGTCGTGGAAGCGGGGCGGGATCCGCGAGGCAGCCAGCTCCAGGGCGTCCCGGTTGGGCCGCGGGGCAGCGGCACGCTCGGGCACGCCGATCACGGCCGGATCGACACCGAGGCGCGCAAAGCGGTCGACGATGCCCTGCAGGCCGGTGCCGGCACGGCGCGGTTCGCGGTCGCGGCCGGCCATCACAGCTCCCCGGTGTAGGCGGAGGCCCCGCCGGTCGGGTTGGTCCACGCCCGGTACGGCGCGCCGGCGCTGCGGGGGCGGCCGGGG
Organism: Kitasatospora sp. NPDC088346; assembly: GCF_044740765.1. NCBI lineage: Bacteria > Bacillati > Actinomycetota > Actinomycetes > Kitasatosporales > Streptomycetaceae > Kitasatospora > Kitasatospora sp. NPDC088346. The sequence continues at coordinate 103,202 of NZ_JBIURH010000026.1, read as the reverse complement.
GTGAGCGCTTCCTGGACGAAGCCCTCCAGCGCGGAGGGGTTCATGGGCTTGTGGGCCAGCAGCCGCAGACCCGCCCGGACCTGCTCCTGGCTGTAGCCAGAGGCAAGGAGCTGCTGCACCTCTCGCCCGAGGTGACTGCGGAAGCGCGGGCTGGGCGGCTGCGGGCAGGTACGGACGTACTCGGCGACCAGGGCGTTGGCACCGGTGGTGTGCGGGTGCATCGCGGCGACGCGCTCGGCGTCCGGTTCCTCCACCGCGCAGTCCTGGGTGGGCGCGGCGTAGCCGCCCCCCGGAGGGGGTGATCCAGGATCCGTGATCCTGGATCCGTTCGTGGAGGGTGTCGTCGAGGGTGTCGTCGAAGGGTGCGGGGTCTGCTCTTCGGCGCTCTCCGTGTGTCCGGCGGTGTCCTGGTTCCCGGTGCCGGGGACTTGGGTGGAGAGGTGCTCGGGGTGGCGGTCGGTGGCGGCCTTCCTGCGGGTGCGGGCGGCGGGGGCCGGCCGGTCGAGTGCGGCTTCCTGGGTCTGGTGGAGCGGGCAGGGGGCCAGTCTGCTCTGGCTGGGGCGGTCGATCTTCTGGTGCTTGTTGAAGGTGACGATGTGGAGGAGTTCCTCGCCGTCGTCAGCGGGGTTGAGGTAGCGGCAGACGAGGCCGACTTCGGCGAGCTGGCTCAGGTCCTCCTCGACGCGCTCGGCAGTGTGGACTCCGCCGTCCCAGCTCTTCTTCCTCTTCCAGATGAGCCCGCGGACGATTCCGGCGTCGTCGATGATCCGGCCGTTGTCGTCGACGTAGTTGAGCATGTACATGAATGTCCGCTCGGCGCTGAGGGAGACCTCCGCGAGCTTGGCGTCCCGGGACATCTCGGGCTTGTGGGTGCGGATGCGCCCGTCCTGGACCGCCATCACGCCGCCTTCGCGAGCGCGCCGGCCGGGACCACGGTTCCGGTGGCGAGGTCGACGTCGTGCTGGTGGCGCCAGTCCAGGGAGGGGAGGTCTCGGGCGACCCAGCTGGCCACCGCCTCCTCGACCGCGAGCGGCAGTCCGACGGACGTGTGGGCGCGGTCGTAGGCCCGGGCCAACCACAGATCGTGAGGCTCGGACACCGAGATCCGCACGATGCGGGCATCCGGGGCGACCCGTCGGAGACTGTCCGTGACGGCGTGCCGGGTGCCTTCCGACAGCCGGTCCAGGACTGGGGGGCGGTGCGCGGTGGGCCGACCCTGTGCCGGTCCGCCTGTACGCAGAAGCGCAAGCATGGTTCACTACCTTCTGTGTGGTAGCAGGCTGGCCGGGCTCGTCCAAAGGCAGGCCGCCTGCGGGTTGTGTCGAACAACTCACACGGTGTTACGACAGGCGCTCGGAGTTTCCCGCTCCGGGCGCCGTCGTCGTTTCCGCCCCAACCCTCGGGGCTCAGTCAGGGTCGCCGCCCTGAGTCACCACCGACCGCCGCCGAGATCGCGGCGGCGGGCGACGGCGGCGGGCGATGTCACTGTTCGTACAGGCCGCACCTTGCGCAGGTTTTCACCCACCGTGACAGCCGCCGCCGGGCGGTCGATGACCTGCGGAGCGACCCACGCCGGAACCGGCCATATATATTGGCCCGCCATCGAAATGTGACCCCCCGTCAAAAATGCGGCGCAGGTCTGCACCGCCGGGGACGACAATAGGTAGCCACCTGGATACCGGTCAACGAATTCGCGGAATCTACGCGGGTAGCACGACCGGTTTTCCAGAGGCTGGAAAATGATCTTGGATTGCCAGCTGGAATTACCCTCCGCAAGGGGCCGCGCAGCCCATGCGCATACCTCCACCTGCAATCCTCACGGTGAGCAACACTCCGACTTCTGCAACTCTGAGTAACGTGACGCAGAACACTGGGTAAGGGATCTTGATCGATTCGACGCCCGGAGACCCCTATATGCAAAATCGAAGTCGTCGATTCGGCGGCCGGTATATTCCATAGCCGAGCCCCCCGGGTTCGCATGAATACCAACTTCGAATGTCCAGGATTAAACAATGCGTGCGATTGCTGTGAAGGAATTCGGCGGCCCCGAGGTCCTGGAGCTGTGCGAGATGCCCGAGCCCGAGATCCGGCCGGGCCGGCTGCGGCTGCGCACCATCCTCGCCGGAGTGAACTTCGCCGATATCCACCTGCGGGAGGGCACCTACCCCGCGCCGATGCCCTGCCCGTTCGTCCCGGGCAACGAGGTCCTCGGCGAGGCCGAGGACGGCCGGCGCTACGTGGCCCTCGGCAAGGGCGGCGGCTACGCCGAGGTCGTCGCGGCGCACCGGAAGCTGACCTTCGAGGTCCCCGACGGCGTCAGCGACCACGACGCCGTCGCGCTAATGCTCCAGGGCAACACGGCCTGGCACCTCCTGCACACGGACCTCAAGCTGACCGCCGAGGACACCCTGCTGGTGCCCGCCGCAGCAGGCGGCGTCGGCTCGCTCGCCGTGCAGCTCGCCAAGCGCACCGGGGCGAAGGTCGTCGCCATGGCCGGCACCGAGGACAAGCGCCGGATCGCCCTCGGCCTCGGCGCCGACGCCGTCGTCGACTCCTCCACCACGGAGAACCTCGCCGAGCGGATCGTGGAGGCCGCCGGCGGCCAGGTCACCGCCGCCCTGGAGATGACCGGTGGCGACGTCTTCTACGCCACGCTCAACGCCCTCACCCCCCGCGGCCGGATGTCCGTCTTCGGCGCGGTCACCGGCGTCGAGGGGCTCGTCCCGATCACGCAGCTCGTCGGCCAAAGCAAGTCGGTCACGGGCTTCTGGCTGCCTTCCCTCTACCCCTCGCGCACCCACATCAACGAGTCGATGACCGCGCTGTTCGACGCCGTCCAGGAGGGCTGGCTCAAGCCGCTGCCGGGCCCCGTCTACAAGCTCGGCCAGGCACGCCAGGCGCACACCGACCTCGCCGCCCGCCTGACCTCCGGCAAGGTCGTCCTCAACGTCCGCAACTGACCCCGGGGTCACCCACTCCTCGCCGGCCCCCACCGAGCAGGCCGGGCAACCGTTGTAGTCGCGCCCCTGACAGGGCGCGACGATCCTCCCTGGGGAACTACACACATGACCATCAGCACCGCACGCGAGGACCGCGTTCCCGCGCAGCGTCAGGGCAGTGCACAACCCGCGAAGTCCGGCTCCCTCGCCGCCCGCGCCTACGTGGTCCAGCAGGCGCTCGCCCAGCTGCCGGGCGACGTCCACGCACTGCGGGACATCGCCCGGCTGGCCAAGCTGCCCGAGGCCACCACCCACCGCATCCTGCAGGACGGCGTCGACAAGCACATCTTCGAGCAGGTCGGCAGAGGGATGTACCGGCTCGGCACCGGTACCGCCCGCGCCGGCGTCCAAGCCATGAACCGCCTCCCGGGAGCCACAGGCACGCACACCTACCTCGTCCGGCTCCACCAGGCCACCGGGGGCCTCGCCCTCCTCTACGTCCTGTCGGCGTTCGGCGGCGCGAAGCGCCTGTGTACCGACTACGAGATCGGCGGCATGGACCCGGCAGAGGTCGGCATGACGGCGGAGGACGTCGTCTCGGTCTCCCGGTCGCTGCGCACCGGAGCCTCCGGCCGGGCGATCCTCGCTCATCTGCCGCAGGACGCCCGCGACCAGGTCCTCGCGGAGGAGGTACCCCCCACCGCGGGCCCCGGCGTGATCAGGGACAACCGGGCGCTGGCCGACTCCCTGCTCGTCATCCGCGAACGCGGCTACGCCATCGGCCGCCAGGAGTGCATGGCGGGCTGGGACAGCGTCGCGGCCCCCGTGTTCTGGCGCTCCCAGGTCATGGGCTCCGTCCTGCTGCTCAAGCCCACCAGCACGATGCCGGAAGACCTGCGCCCGCTGATCCACCACACCCTGCGGGCCGCCAAGGACATCAGCGACCTGACCGCTACCCCGGTCTCCGCCGTCCTCTAGCCGCGCCGAGCCGTGTCGGCCGTCCCTTCGAGGGGAGGGGACGGCCGACGCCACTCTCGGCGCACCCGCTGTCACACCGTGGTCGGCTGCCGCCGCGCACGCATCGCAGCCCGCGCCCGCGCCGCACCGGCCGCCGTGTACGGCTCGCCGCTGCCGATCCCGGCGACAACGGGGCCGGAGCGTCCCGAGCACGGCCCGCACAGCCCCGGCCTGCGCATCGGGGCCTGGCAGTTGTCGCACTCGTGCTCGCGCACGGGCGCCGACGGCTCCGCCCTGCGGGGCGGGGGCGGCATCTTGCGAAGGAGCCGGTCGCGTACCACCGCCGCCGGGGAGAAGATCTGCCCCGGCAGCCCCGGCAGCAGCGCGGCGGCCAGCTCCGCCGGACCGCAGCCCACCGCCAGCCAGCGCCCCACCAGCGGCGCCAGCTCCACCACCTCCGCCTCACCGAGCCGCAGACGCGGCTCGTCCTTCAGCACCCGGTACAAGGCCAGGGCCGCCGCCTGCATCGGTCCCTTCAGGTCCTCGATCGAAGCCGTCGCCCTCCCGCCCTCCGCCTCCGGGCGCCGCGCTGGCGACGCGGAAGGCTTCCGGTCACCTTCGTCGCCACGGGCGGGGAGGGAGGGTTCTTTCTCCAGTTCCTTTAGTACAAGGACGCCAGCACCCCCGGAGTCCGGTACACCGGACGCCGGGCGCGCCACACTCGGCTCCACCTGCGGCTTTGCCGCCTCCAGCAGTTCCTCGGCGGCCTTCAGGCCAGGGAGCTGCGGGGTGTCGTAGACGTGCGCCTCGCTACGAATCCGCCCGTCGGCCCCGCGGATCTTGCGAACCACGTAGTAGCCGGCCTCGATCAGCTCCTTCAGCGCCTTGCGGACCGCCGCCCGGCTGTCGGGGCCCGAGTCGGCCATCTGCCGGGCGTCTTCCCGCCAGGTCTTGGGCCGGGACAGAAGGTCGCCGAGAAGGCCCCGGGCGGCCAGGCTCAGCCGCCGGTCCTGAAGGATCGAATTGGGCAGCACGGTGAAGTTGCGCGCGTGGGCGCTACGATGTACCTGCATCGGGAGTCGCATCTCCTGTTGCCGGACCCCGGGGTGTTAGCGCACCGCCGGGGTCACCTGTGTTCGATTGGACTACGGAACGTAGCACACACAAGGCCCTTGACCTGAAGCCCAGTTCGAGCGGCCTTGATCACGTCCGGTTCTCCTGCGTGAAGGGGCGCGAGGGTCGCCTGTGGCTAGTCGAACAGGCGCCCCAGTAGGGCGCCCTGGCCGGACTGGAGGACATGTGCAGCCTGCAGCGGGATCCAGAAGCACTCGAAGTGGGTGGGCTCCTGTTCGCCATCGTGGCCCTCCTGGCTAGCCCAGCGCTCCGGGGTGGGCTCGGTGAGTTCCAAGTGGAAGACGTGCCTGTGCTGGACCTCGGCCCGGTACGGGGTCATGTCGTACTCGGTTTCGCCGAGAGAGCGCACGATCTTGAAGCCGCTCAGGCCGGTCTCCTCGCTGGCCTCGCGCAGGGCGGCATCCTCCGGTGTCTCCCCCGGACGAATGCTGCCCGCTGGGACCTGGATCCCGACTTCCTCATAGCTGTAGTCGGTGTGACGGAAGACCAGGAGCCGGTCGTCCCGTACGACGTAGACCAGCACCTTTTCCTTGGTGACCTTCTCGGCCATGGAGCCTCCGGTTGTTCATGAATCTGCGTCCGGCTGCACCCGCGCCGGAGGTCGCCTGTTTGGGGCACGCCCAGTCACGTGGAGCCCCCGGCAAGTGGGCCGGCGCGAGGTAGGGAGCCTCCGGGCTCGCAGGTACCGGCGCGGCGGACCTGTCCTTGTTGAATGTCACCCCTGACAGAACATCACAGTACAGACCGGTAGCCCCCACGCTTCCAAGCACCGGGACTGACCGGCCAGCGTTCACAACGCGAGAGCGTGCCGGTAAACGGCCCGCAGCCGGGCCTGCAGGGGCGCGTCGCTGATGGTCTGCAAAGCGGTTTCGTGGTCGCCTGCAACGGTGCGGAGCTGGTCGCGCTGCCGGTCGAGGTAGGTGGCGAGGAAGTTGTGAGTCTCGCCGCTGATGGTAGGCAGGACGGCGGCGACGTACAGGGAAACGAGGGAGAAGGACCAGCAACCGTGGATGAAGCCGTACGCCGGGCGCTTGGTCTTCTTCCACGGGGAGTAGAAAGTCTGGGTGTTGTCGATCTCGCACCTGGTGGCGGTGAGCGCGTCGTTGAGCCAGTTGTGGCCCGCTTCGTGGACGAGGTCGCGTCCGACCATGACGGGGTTGTCGGGGACGTAGTCGAGGACGACGGTGCCGGGCATGCGGCTGATGGTCCAGCTCCGCAGCGGGCTGCCGAGGGACTTGCCATCGAGAAGGACGACGACGGGGGCGTGGTCGGCGACCAGGTCGCCGAAGCCGTGGTCGGCGGCAAGGTCGGCCGCTTCCCGGGTGAGCTTGGGCAGGTGCTCGGGGGCGGCCTGGGTGGTGGGGCCGAGAACGTAGTACGGGGTGTCGGAGATGCCGGAGGTGAGCAACCCGTCCTCGCCGGGCTCGACGGTCAGCGGGCCGGCGGCCTCGGTGAGGTGGGCGGCTCCGGCGTCGGGGTGCTCGGCGTACCAGGCGAAGGTGTCCTGGTCACTGTTGCGGGCGGCGTGTTCGGCGCCTTCGAGGATGTGGTGGGCGAGCGCGTACGCGGCGGCCTGCGCCTGCGCGGGTGCCGTGATGGTGCGGCCGGTGCCGCGGCCGATGGCTTGGTGGATACGCTCGGTCCTGGCCTGGTGGTGGGTGTGGATCGCGGGCATGTGGAAGACAGTGCTGAGGTCCATCGCAGTCTCCTTCGCGTGGGGTGGGGTGGGGCCAGGGCGGGTGGGCCCTGGCCCCGGGGGGGGGGCCGGGGGGGGGGGCCCCCCCCGGGGTGGGGGGGGGGGGGGGGGGGGGCGGGGGGGGGGGGGCCCCGGCCCCCGGCGGGTGCCCGGTGGGACGGGCACCCGCCGTTTCGCTGTCAGGCGTGGACGGTCGGCTCGGTCGGCCAGTCGTCGGCGCCCTCGCGGGAGGAGTGCGCGGTGAAGCGGATGGAGCCGTCGTCCTCGCGGAGCTCGTCCACAATGTCGAGGAAGTCCTTGGCCCAGCTGTCGCCCATCGTTGATTTCCTTTCTGTACTGGCTGGTTGGGGTTGCACTGGGTGTTCGGCGGGGGTTCGGGGGGCCTCTCGCCCGCGTTGCCGGGCTCACGCGGCCGGAAGGGGCTCGGGGAGGGTGCCGGCCCAGGCCGGGCAGCCGCAGCCGGTCTCGCCGTCGGGCCTCTCGGCTTCGAGGGCGGCCGCCAGGAGCTCGGTGGCCTGGTCGAGGGCGGCGAAGTAGGCGGTGGCAGTGGTGCCGGTGGCGGGCAGCAGTCGCAGGTCGAGGACCGGGTGGGTGCGGCCGGTGTTCTCGCAGGTCAGGTTGTTGCGGGCGATCAGGAGCCGAACGGCGGACGGCATCGCCCGCTCGCACCGTTGGGCGGCCCGGCACAGGGCGGCCGCGGTGGCGGCGTATTCGGCGCTGCCTCGCGGGAGGATGCCGACTTCCCTGGTCTGGTTCTTCCGGCCGGGCTGGTCGTAGTGGTGGCCTTCGCAGCTGTCGTAGGTGACGAGGTTCCAGCGGCTGGTGAGGTGGTAGACGAGGGGTTTGATGCCGGGCTCGATCGCGTCGGCCCACTGGGGGTGGGCGGGGTCGAGGTCGTCGGCCGGCTGGGTGCCGGGCAGGCCGACGGTGTTGATGTTGCCGAAGTCGCTGGTGCGGAGCTCCGCCTGCTGGCGGCTGGCGGCCGGGTTGTCCCAGGTGGCGAGGAAGCCCTGGACATCGCGCATCCGGTTGACGGGGGTGGGCCGCCAGTGGGCGGTGCGGCACCGGGCGCCGTCGGGGTGCTGGGGGTTGGCGAGGAGGGCGGCGGTGCCGTCGATGAGCCGTATCCGGTGGTCGCAGTACGCGTCGTGCTGCCCGGCGAGGTTCATGCGCCAGCGGGTGGCGATGCAGCCGCCGCCGCAGGTGGTGCGGTAGTCGCAGGTCAGGCAGCCGGTCATGAGGCCGCGGCCTTGGCCGAGGAGGTCGGAGCGGCGCTGTGCGGTGGTGATGTCGGCTGGGCTCGTGGCGGGTTCGAGGACGGTGAGCTGGGCCTGTGGCCAGGGCAGTTCGTCGCAGCTGCCGAGGCGGCCGCCGGGGTAGAGGGTGAAGACGTGGTCGCACTTCATGTCGGAGAAGTGGCAGAAGGAGACACCGAGGCCGCGCAGGCGGCGGATGGTGGGCACGGCCGGGGAGAGCTTGAGGCGGCGGAACAGGCCGGTGGTGATCCAGTGGGCGGTGGCGGCGAGGACGAAGTCGGTGTACTGGTCGGGGGTGATCGCCCAGGCCGGGCCGCCCGCCCGGGTGAGGGCGGCGCGCTGCAGGGTGCGGCTGGCCGGGCGGCGCCGGCCGGTGTGGGGGGTGGGGCGGGTGATCGCGGTGTCGAAGCACGGCACGAAGCTGACTGAGGTGACCGCGTCGAACCCGGCCAGGCGGTCCAGGACCTCGGCCGGGCGGCCGAGGACGGCGGGGGTGACGGTGGTGATGATCCCGCAGCGGCGGCCGCGCTCGGCCAGCAGGGCGAGGGCCTTGATGACGGCCGGGTAGGTGGGCTCGCCGTCGTAGCCGACGCGCCACCGGTTGCCCTCCGCGTCGCCGTCCAGGGAGATCCCGATCTCCAACTCCGGGTAGTACGCGTCGAAGAGGTCGAGCCATTCGTTGTCGAGCTGGACGCCGTTGGTCTGCAGGGATACCCGCTTGACCTGCGGGGTCGCGGCGAGGGCCTTCAGCAGGCCCGCGATGTGCTCCTTGCCGGCGGTCAGCGGTTCCCCGCCATGGAGTTCGACGGCGAGCGGTCGGCCGGGGAAGACCTTCGGGAGGACGTGGACCTGGTCGGCGCTGATGACCCGGCCGCCGGGGGCTTCCTTGCGTTTCTCGTAGCAGTGCAGGCAGTCGATGTCGCAGGTCTCGCCGCGGACCTTGAGGATCACCGAGACGGCGTCGTCGTCGGAGGTCTCCAGCGTTCGGTACAGGTGAGTGATCTGCTCGACCGCGGTGGTGGGGTGCATCGGGTGCCTCCCAGGAAGAAGGGGTTGGGCGGGGCCAGGTCAGGGGTGGATGGCCTGCTGCCACGCGGCGAGTTGGCCGGGGGTGAGGCGGATGGTGGTGTCGGCGCGCTTGATCCGCCAGCCGTCGCTGTAGCGCTGGGGCAGCCAGCCGGGCTCCAGCCAGAGCACGGGCACCGCACCGTCCGGTTCGGCGGTCTCCGGCCACACCTCAAGGAGGGCGGCGAGCAGCCGGACCCTGGCCTGGCGGAGGGCCTGGCCGACCGGTCCGGCGGGCGGTGGCGGCGTCGCGGCTGCGGCGAGGACGGGGGTCCACTTGTCGCCCAGCAGCGGGTGGCCGGCGGCGGTGTTCTCGGCCTGCTGGACGGCGGTCTGCAGCTGCATGGCGACCAGTTCGGCGGCGTCGGTCATCCCGGCCCGGGACAGGCCATCGAGGTCTTCGGCCAGGCTGATCGCGTGCTGGATGCGGTCGGCGAGCGCCCACTTGCGGTAGACGTCCTGCTCGGCCTGGTCGAGGACCGGCTGTTCGCCGCCTGGCAGGGTGCGGGCGGTGGCCAGCACGGTCAGGGCCGCGAGGCGGCGGCGGACGGTGCGGAACAGGTCGACGTCGTCGGCGAGGATGTGGAACTTCCGCAGCAGGCAACGAAGTTCGTCCACCTCGGTCGCCGCTTGGGCTTCCAGGTCGACACGGATGTCGTCGACGATGCGGGACTGCAGCACCGGGACGGGGCCGTCCGGGATCAGGACGCGCAGGTCGACGTCGCTGCGGGCGTGGGCGAGGCCGCAGGCCACGGGCCCGGTCATCCACACCGGCGAGCCGGGGTACTCCTCGGCGAGCTGCGCGGCGACCTGGCGGGCCGCCCGCACCCTGGCATCCACGAGCTCGGCCGCGCTCCCGGGTGCGGGCCGTCGAAGGAGAGCGTGGGCGGTGTCGGTGACCCAGTCGTCCAGCACGCGGCGCACGTCGCGGCGCTGGGCGCCGATGTGCGGGGTGACCAGCAGGTTCAGCGGCTTCGGCCCGGTCCGGAAGAGGTGGGCGTCGGTTGCCTCGACGGGGTCTACGGCCAAGCCCGACAGGCGCCCGTCGGCCAGCGCCTCCAGGCACGCGCCGGTGTCGATGGTGGCCAGGCGGCCGGCGACGACGAGCAGGGGTGCCCGGCCGGAGGCCGCGTCGAGGAACGCGGTGTTGAACAGGGCGGTGTTCTCGGCGGTGGCGGGCAGCGCGACGACGTGGGCGTCCGCCCAGCCCGGCAGGTCTGGGGCGGGCATCTGCGGCAGGCCGGTGATGCTCCGCCGGGCGGCGAACGCGATGTCGCTGACGAACGGGGCGAGCAACGTGGCCGCGGCCCGGCCGACCGGTCCGGCGCCCCAGATCGCGACGTTCGCCGACGACAGCGGCGCCCCGGTGCAGGCGGCCTTGAGGTGGTCGCCGGCCGCGAGGCCCTGGGCGCCGAGCGGGATGCGCCGAGCGAGGGAGAGCAGAGCCGTCAGGCACCACTCGGCGACCGCGTGGGCGGAGGCGCCGGGGTTGCGGTGCAGGCCGATCCCCCGCTCGGTAAGGAGGGCGGTCTCGATGCCGTCCAGGCCGGAGCCGGCCCGCACCACGTGCCGCAGGTTCGGGAGGGCCGCGAGCTGGTCGGCGCCGAGGTGGGTGCCGGAGCGGATGACGATCAGCTCCGCCCGGCGCGCGGGCCCGACGACGTCGGTGAGGTCGGTGAACTCGTAGACATCGTGCGAGCTGATGCGGCGGACCAGGGCAGCCGGGTTGCAGGCACCCTTGGCGACCAGGATCGTCGGCGACCTCACCGGCCCCGCCCCACCTGGGCATGGTCCACGAGGACGTCGCGGCTGTCCGCGAGGCCGGCGAGGACCGCAGGGGCGACCTGCGGGATCAGCACCTTGTCGGTGAGTTCCTCCAGCGGCACCCATTCGAAGCCGACCTGGTCCGGGTCGCGCGGGTCGGAGAACCGGGGTTCGGTGCGGCCGTCGGTGATCTCGGCGAGGAAGTTGTGCTGGGTCTTGTGCTGGGGTCCGAGGTCCTTGCCGAAGCGGCCGGGCACGTACTCGACGACGAACATCTGACGCACGGTGCGCACGGTGAGGCCGGTCTCCTGGAGAACCTTGCGGACGACCGCGTCCCGCAGCGGCTCGCCCTCGATCGCCTTGCCGCCGGGCAGGTTGTAGTGGAAACAGCCGCCGTCGGCGCTGTCGTCGTAGGACAGCAGCAGGATCTTGCCGTCGTGGACGATGGCGGCTTTCACGGACACGCTGATGCTGGGCAGTTCGCTCAACTGGTGCCTCCGGGCAGGGACGTAGGGACAGGAGGTCGTGCCGGTCACAGGGCGGCGCGGGCGTCGGGGTCGCCGACGCGCATCAGGTCCTGGACGTCGGCGAGCCGGCGGTTCTCGAACACGCCGGTGGTGCGGAACTCTCCGGCGGCCCCGCGCATCGCGGCCAGCGCGGCACGGGAGAGCTGATTGGCGTAGATCGCCAGGCGGAACCCGGCGTCACCGAGGGCCTGGTGGTCGAGGTGCGGGAAGGCGGTGGGGACGGTGGCCAGCGGCGCCCCGGTCCACCGGTTGCCGACTTCCAGCGCCTGGCGGCCGGTGGCGTCCTTGCTGTGCACGAGGACCGCGTCCGCGCCGGCCGCCTCGAACAGCTCGGCGCGGGTCAGTGCGTCGGCGATGCTGCCGCCGCAGATCAGCGTCTCGGTGCGGGCGATCAGCAGCAGGCCGGGGGCGGCGGCCCGCACCTCCTTGATCTGCTCGCACACCACCTCGGTGTCCGCGAGCTGCTGGGCGCGGTGCTCGGAGAAGGAGTTGCACTTGGGGTAGCGGGAGTCCTCCAGGCACAGGGCGGCGGCGCCGGCGGCCTGGAGGTCGAAGCCGTACCGGGCGGCCGACGGCCCGGTACCACCGGCGTTGTCCACGTCCACGATCACCGGCAGGTCCGTGACGCGGCGAAGGGAGGTGACGACGTCGGCCAGGTCCCGGGAGCCGAGCACGTTCTCGTCGGGGAGCCCGGAGGCCGCGGAGACCTCCAGGCCCGACACCCACAACGCGTCGAATCCGGTCTCGACGGCGACGCGGGCGGCGATCGCGTTAACCGCACCGATCGCCTGCACCGGAAGCCCCTCACCGGCGGCGAGGGCGGCGCGCAAGCGGCGGCCGGCCGGGGCGAGCGGGGATATGGCGGTGCTCATCGGGGGCTCCCTGCTAGGTCGGGGGTCAGGCCGCGCTCCAGCAGCGCGGTCCAGGCGTCCGCGAGCACAGCGGCCCGGGACTGGGAGGCATCGATCCGCAACGTTGGGCCGATCTTCGGGAAGCCAGCCGGGTCGGCGGTGATCGCCCGGTAGGTGTCGCGGACGGTGGTCTGCACGTGGTCGACGTCCCAGTCCTCTCGCACCGAGTCGCCGGCGGCGCGAGAGGCGGCGCGCTCCATGGAGGTACTGGTCGCGGCGTCCAGGATCAGCGTCAGGTCCGGGACCGGGTCGATCTCGGCGGCGAGTTCCGCGTAGGTGAGCTGGGGGTCCTGGCCGTGCTTGACGTGGAAGAACGCGAGTTCCGACAGCAGCCACCGGTCAGCGATCACTGGCCGCACTGGGAGGGAGGGGGTGATCAGGATCTCGACGGTGGCCCGCTTGTCGGCGGCGAGCGCCGCCAGGTAGCGGTCCCGGTTAGTGGGGGTGGGCGTGTACTTGCCCTCCGCCAGGTCCGCAGCCACGTAGGGATCGAGCCAGTTCGTGGTGAGGACCGCCAGCGGCGTCACCCCGTACAGGTCTTCCAGCAGCCGGTACAGGCCCTTGCGGAGTGTGGTCTTGCCGCTGCCGTCCAGGCCCTCGATCACGATGAAGGGAAATCGGTCCATTGCCTACTCCACCTGCCCCGCTCCGGTGCCCGACTGGTACTTGGTGAACTGGCCGCGCCACGGGACCGAGGTGGTCACCAGGTCGGTCAGCCGCATCCCGCCGATCTCCTGCAGCAGGTCCGGCAGCGTCGGTTCCAGCACCACGCTCTCGGCGACGGCCCGGCAGTATGCGGCCCGCAACTCCCGGTCTTCTTCGCCCTGGTGCCGCAGGGCCGCGCGCAGGACGCGGATTGTGCTGCCGAGGGCAACGGCACGGGCGGCGTTCTGCAGCATCGGCAAGGTGGCGGTGCGACCGCTCTCGTGGTGGATTACGGCGAACACTCCGACCCACCAGGCACTGGCACGACTCGCTCCGTGAACAGCGGCTTCCGTTGCACCGTCGAGGCCTTCGGCCAGCAGCCAGGCGACCTCGTCCACCGCGCTGGTGAGCCCTCCGGCGGCGACGCGGTGGAGGCCAAGCTGCTGCGGCACGGTGATCCACGGTTGCAGGCCGGCCGCCCGGATCAGGATGTCGTCCACCGGGACGACGAGGGCGGGGCGCGACACCAGGTCGGCGGGGTCCAGCTCGGCGGGCAGGGCGAGTTGGCCGGCCGGAAGCGCGGCGGCCTTGCGCCACTGCTCCAGGTGCAGGTGCGCCCGCTGGACGTGCAGTGCGTCGGCGAGCGCCTGCCAGGTGTCCCGGACGGTGGGCTGCCCGAGCCTCCCGGGCGGGCCGACGGTCGGCGTGGTTCGTTCCACGGATTCTCCTCACGAATCGAACAGGGAAACAGCGAAAGGTGGTTGCCGAATCACGGAGCGCGACGGGCCGGTGTGGGGGTCGACCGCTGGGCCGGGTTGACCGGGCGCCCGGAGCCGTCAGGAGGCGGAGAGGTCCGCGTGGACGGTCTTGCCCCGGGGATGGAGCGTGGTGCCCCATTGGTGGCCGGTGAGCTTGTCGACTAGGGCGAGGCCGCGGTGGCACTCCTCGTCGTCGCCGGCCGCTATCAGCACGGGCAGTTCGCAGGAGCCGTCGCGGACGAGGATGCGGACCCCACCTGCGGCAGTGCGGCGGACGGCCACCAGCATGAAGGTCTGGCAACCGGTCCTCAGGGCGTTGGAGACTAGCTCCGAGACGACGACCTCGGCGGCGTCCGCGAGGTCGCCCCGGCCCCATTCGCCCAGCTTTCCCCGCACTAGCAGGCGGGCGGTCCGCGCGGCCTCGGGCCGGTAGCGGAGCAAGGTGGTCGACGGGCCGGGCACAACCGTCCTCACGGCGAGCGATGCCAGCGACGCCGTCATCGAAGCCCCCGGCTCCGCCTACGCCGCCGGCCTTCCTGCACGCCGTGGAGGACCGCGGCCCAACGACGGGCCCTGTCAACGCGGATCCCGTCGACCGTCCGCGAGACGACCTGGACCGGGTGGCCGGCCGGGGTGACGATCCGCAGGTCGCTGTCGGAACGGGCGTGGGCGCGGCCCTGGACGAGGGCGCCCTCCAGCCGGGTCTGCGCGCCCGGGTGGTCGGCGGCCAGCACTGCGGCGGTGGCGTGCGCGATCCGCAATTGCTCGGTATACCAGGGGCTCACGGGCGGGCCGCCTCACACCGGCCGACCAGAGTGCGGGCGGTGGCGCCGACCCAGTCGTCCAGCTGGGCGCGGACGTCGGTGCGCTGGGCTCCGATGTGCGGGGTGGCGATGAAGTTGCGGGGCGGGCCGCCGCGGGGCAGCAGGCACACGTCCTCGCGCTCCACCGGGTCCAGGGCAAGGCCGGCGAGGTCGCCGTCGTCGAGGGCTTCCAGGCAGGCGGGCACATCCAGGGTGGCGAGGCGTCCGACGCAGACCAGCATCGGGCGGCGCTCGCGGGCGGCGGTGAGGAAGTCGGCGCCGAACAGGCCGTGGTTCTCCTCGGTGGCGGGCAGGGCGACGAGGTGGATGTCCGCCCAGTCGGCGAGCGCGGAGGCCGGGAGCTGGCGGGTGCCGTCGGGGATGCTGGGCCTGGCCGCGTAGGCGATGTCGCCGACGTGCGGGGCCAGCGCGACCTCGCACGCCTGGCCGACCGGTCCGGCGCCCCAGATCGCGAGCCGGGCCTCGGCGAGGGGGCGGGTGACGCAGCCCGCCTTGAAGTGCACGCCCGCGGCCAGGGCCGACTGCCCGAGCGGGATGCGCCGACCCAGCGACAGGACGGCGGCCAGCGCCCACTGCGCGACGGACACGGCGGCGGGCCCGGGATTGCGGTGCACCGAGATCCCGCGGCGGGCCAGCTCCGGCAGGTCCAGCCCGTCCAGACCGGAGCCCGCCCGGATGACGTGCCGCAGCGCCGGGAAGTATTGGAGCTGCTCGGCGCCCAGTCGCGCCCCCGAGCGCAGCACCACGATCTCGGTGGTGTCGTTGACGGGTTCGCTGCCATCGAGGGCGTCGGCGTGCCGCACGTTCCAGCCGGGCAGCGCCTCGGCCAGGGTGGTGAGGTCGATGGCGCCGGCCATGACGAGCGCTGTGGGCCGGAGCACGGCTGCGGTCACCACCGGTCCACCAGGATGTCGCGGGAGTGGGCGAAAGCATCCAGGAGTGCGCGGTGGAGGTGGACCCGCTGGACGGCCAGGCCGTACGAGAGCGCTTCCCAACCGTCGGCCACACCGCCCGGACGTGGGGATCTCAGGAGTTCGCGAGCCATGGGTGTCCTCTCAAGGGCAAGCCGAGGGCCGCGCAGCGGTAGCACTCCGAGAGTTCAGGAGTGCGCTGCGTCACATCGAGAAGCGTCCACCCATCGGCCGCATCGCGTCAAGCACGTGACTGGCAAAATGCCATTTGAGGTGCCAGTCATATGAACGGCACACTTGCCTACACTGATCCGAGCCGGGCCGGGGTGGCCTACTCTGGCCGGGCAGACGCGCTTCAACCTCGGAGGGGACCAGATGGCAGCTACCGTCCCGAGCAGTCCGACCGCCGCCCGGAAGGCGTTCGGCGCTGACATAAGGCGCCGGCGCGACGACCGGGACCTGACCGCGGCGGAGGTCGCGGTCGTCATCGGGTGCAGCACCTCCAAGGTGACCCGCATCGAGACTGGCCAGCGCAGTGCCAACCCGGACGACTTCGAGGCATTGATGGACCTCTTCCAGGTCCCCGATACCGACCGGACCCACCTGGAAGCCCTTTTCAAGCGCGGTCGCAAGCGGACGACGATGTGGTGGGACGCCTACGGCGACGTCCTGAGTTCGAAGTACGTCGAGTTCATCCGCTACGAGCACGAGGCGGCCGGCGTCTTCGACTACCAGGTCGTCTACGTTCCGGCTCTGCTCCAAACCGAGGAGTACGCCCGCGCCGTCACTGGCGTCGGCTTCGCCGCGCTCGGCCCCGACCAGATCGACAGCCTCGTCGAGGTCAAGATGCGCCGCCAGCGACGCATCCACGAGGACGAGGATCTCCGGTTCTCCGGGGTGATCACGCAGGCCGCGCTCGAGTTCCACGTCGGCGGCCGAGTTGTTCAAGCCGCTCAGCTCCGTCATCTGCGCGCCATGATGGAACTGCCCAACATCGATCTCCGCGTGATCCCCTTCAGCAAGGGAGCGGACGGAACCCAGACCGGCGCGTTCAGCACCTTCACAAACGAAGGACAGGAGTCCCCAGAAGCTGCCTTCGCGGAGGCCGTGACTGGTACCGTCTTTGTCGATGATGCACTGGGTCTGCGGCGCCTCCACCGCCTTTCCACCTACCTCGCCGGCGCAGCACTCAGCGCCGACGAGAGCCTTGACTTGATCGAGCAGACCGAGAGAAAACTGGCATCAGCATGAACGTTCTGGACCTGTACGCGGCTCCTCTCGAAGGAGCCAGCTGGCACAAGAGCACGTACACCGCCAATAACGGCAACTGCGTGGAACTGCTCCCGGTGCCCTCGTTGCCGGCCGTGGCCATCCGCGACTCGAAGAACCTCCAGATCCCGCCGATCAGGACCAGCAACCAGTCGATGCGGAGCTTCGCCGACGCCCTCCTCAACGGCGAGCTGGTAGCGGCATGAGCCACCCCCGGACCACCGCCAAGGAAGCCCTCTACGCCCTCGACCTCAGCGACGCCGCGTGGCTGGTAGCGCCGAGCAGCGACCCGTCGGACCGCCTGGAGGTCGCATTCCTCCAAGACGGCGCCGTTGCACTTCGGCACTCCGCGAACCCTGCGGGCACCATCCTGCGCTACGACGCCCAGGAGTGGGTCGCCTTCCTGCGAGGACTCGAAGACGGCGAGTTCGACGCCGACATGGAGCGCATCCTCACCGCCACGTTCTAGGGCATCGCTGTCGCTGCTTGGCCGAAGGGAAGGCCCGCTTCAGCAACGCTCAGGGCGGGCTCGGCCTCGAAGCCAGCAGCCGCTGGACCTGCCGCTGCCGGTCAATTCGTGACGGCCTCAAGGAGACCGGCGAGGTCCCGCAGGTCACCGAGTACCCGGTCGGCGCCCGCAGCGGCCAACTGCTCTGCGGACGTGGTGCCAGAAGCAACGGCGACCACCTTCGCGCCGCCTTCGGCTCCGGTCCGCACGTCCTCCAGCGAGTCACCGATGATCACCGTGTTCGCCCGGTCGAAGGCGATGCCGTAGCGATCTGCGGCGCGGCGTTGGGCGATGCCGACCAGGGCCGGCCGGTGAGAGTGGTCGGAGGCGAAGCCTCCGACGCCCAGATCCACATACCGTTCCAGGCCGAAGGCGCCCAACTTGATGGCAGCGCTCTGCCGGAGGTTGCCGGTCACCACGGTCGGTACGAGGGCTGGCTGGACGTGGACGGCTTCGAGGGCTGCCACGGCGCCGGGCATGACCTGACCGCTGCTGCGCAGTTGCTCGGACCGCTCAGCGAGCAGCGGGGGTAGGAGTCCGACGATCCGCTCCGCCAGGGGCTCGATGTCGTTCTGGTCCACGTCGTTGGCCGTGAGCAGCTCCCGGACCGCGAGCGGCATGGTGCGGCCGGTCCCGCGTTCGGGGAGCTTCGTAGCATCGCGGCCCACCACCGCGCGGAACGCTGCCCGGTAGACCGCACGGTCCGTCTCGCCCACGTACAGCAGGGTCCGGTCGATGTCCCACAGAACGAGCACGGTGCTGGTCACCGTCAGAGCTCCTTGGCCGCCATCACTTGTCGTGATCGTTCTACCAGCTCGCTCGACCACAGTCCCGGGATCGCCCGTACGTGCTCAACCGCCTTTGCGAGATGGTCGGCCAGACGGGCCGACTGGACATTCGCGGCGAGGGTCAGCGCGGAGTCGGCGGCGGCGAACCCCCCGTCGCGATCCCCGGCGAGAAGGTGGGCGGAGGCAGCGCGAGAAGCGAAGAGGGCTCTGGTCCGCAGGTCGTTGGGATTCAGGGTGGAGGCGGCCTGTTCGAAGTAGGCAGCTGCGAGCCGGTGTTCGCCGAGTTCGAGGTGGCAGCTGGCGGTCTGGCCGAGGATCTCGCCGCGGTTCATCCAGTAGAGCCAGCCGGGGTCCTGTTCGGACGAATCGTGCGAGGCGAGGTCCGCTGCTCGGCCGAGCGCGCGCAGGCATGCCTGGTTCTCGCCGAGTTTGGCGTGCCCGCGGGCCTGGCGGGTCAGCAACATGGCTTCCAGGACAGGCGAACCGACTGTGCGGACCTTCTCCCGGGCGGCCTGCATGGCGGTCACGGCGTCGCGGGGGCTGCCGACGGAGTAGCTCTGGATGGCCATGTAGGAGAGGGCTCCCGCGCCGTAGCGCGGGTCACCGGAGGCGTGGGCGGCCCGCAGGGCCGCGAGCAGGGCGCGCTGCGCTTGTTCGTGGCGGCCGGCGTCGAAGTGGAACCAGCCGAGCTGGGTCGCAGTGTCGGCTGCGATGCCCGCTAACTGCCGTCCCGTCTTCTCGTCGTAGCTGGCCGACTTCAGTGTCTCGTAGACGAGGCCGAGATGGGCCCGCGCGAGACCGGCGACGAGTCCGCTGCCCGAATTGGCGTCCATGGTGCGGAGGCTGTCGATGGTTCCCTGCAGGCTCCCGACGAGGTCCGGGGCCACTCGGGCTCCGTCGAGTGCGCGTTCGAGGGGTTCGGCGTCGGCGATGCCCCACTGGTGGATGTAGGCGGACAGCGCGGCCCCGGTGAGGACCAGGACTTGCCGGCGATTCGGACGCATGGCGGGCTCCCCTCGCATCGCCTCCTGCAGTCCGGCCACCATACGACGGGCCGTCCACGGCTCGGCGGCGTCCTCGTGGGCCTGGAGTGAACTGCCGACTGCTTCCGGGGAAGATGACTGCGTACTACCTCGAAGCGGGAGCCGCACAAGGTCGGCGGGCGCGCCGATCGTATTGAGGAACTCGACGATCCTGTCGATGTGCGTCAGCTGTACCCGTCCGGCCTCCAGTCGGGACAGGTAGCCCTGCGTTAGTCCGGTGATCCCGGCCAGGTCGTCCTGGCGCAGGGGGACGATTTCCCGCAGGCGCCTGCTCAGGCTGCCGAAGTCCAGCTCAGTGAGGGTCTCGCGCACCTCGGCATCGCGCCACACCCAGGCTGGCACTCTTGTAGAGACCGGCTCGGCGACCTTCCTCGCGCATGGGCCGCACACACTGCCGTCGTCGTTGTAGCGGCTGAGCGTGCAGCCGCACCGCTGGCACCGTCGTCCGCTCATCCTGCCCCCTCCGCAGACGGGAGGATCGGACCCCCGCCGACGACCGACGAGATCATATTTCGCTGTGAATATGACTACTCGAATGGCCGCCAGTGAACACTCTCAGGCACCCTACTGTGGCAGGCAGTTGCTCGTGGCGGAAAGCGATCACTTCGTTCGTCGCGGTCGCGACAGTCCCGATCGGCCCCCGACCTGGCGGTCCAACCTCACCGGCACCGGGCGGGTCGATGTCTACCTTGACGTCCGGGCTCAGTGGCTGCGCAGGAGGGCGCGCGTGCAAGCGATCCGCCATGCCCGACAGCGTCGCGTCCTGTCTGGAGTCCTGTTCACAGGAACGCCAGCTGCCAGCGTGATTAGTGGGTACCGTCCACGGGACGGACGCAGTCGAGGGGGATTCCGATGGGCCAGTGGCAGGACTTCACCACGGGTGAGCGGATCAAGATGCTCCGGGGGAAGGACACCCAAGCTGATCTCGCCGCGCGCAGCGGCCTGTCGATGCACACGATCCAGAAGGCCGAGCAGGACAAGAACGTATCGTTGCCGACTCTGCTCCGGCTGGCGGAGGCGTTGCACTCCGACGTGTCGGTGATCCTGGGGCAGCAGGCTCCGCGGCGGGGGATGGGCCGGGACGACCGGTCGATGCTTCGCGAACTGTCCCGGACAGTGCACGACACCGCCGCGGGTGTGTTGGTCGATCCGGCCGAGGGCGCCGCTCCGGGACCGGCCGATCTCGCCGAAGCCGCCGAGCGACTGTGGCGGATCTACTGGCGGGGCGCGTATACCGAGGCCGGCGTCCTCGCCGCGCCGTTCCTGCGGTCGGTCGCGCTGTACGCGCAGGCGGCTCCGGCCGGACAGGAGGCCGCAGCGAGCGCTCTCCTCTCGGATGCCTACCGAGCGGCCGGGCTGATCGCGAACTTTCTCGGCGCGCGGGATCTGGCGTACGCCTCGATCGGTCACGCCCTGCGGCATGCGGAGCTGGCGGCCGACCCGGTACGGGTGTCGATGCTGGGGTCCGCCCGAGCGCGGGTGCTGCTGCGCGACGCGAGGGTGGAGCAGGCGCTCCGGGAGGCGGAGGCGGCAGCGTCTCGTACCGAGCCGACCTTCTCCGAGCAGGGCGCGGCCTTGTTGGCCGCGTACGGGAAGAACATCACGTTCGCGGCGGTCGCGGCGTCCAGGCTGGGTGACTCCGACCGGTCGGCGGACTTGCTCTCCCAGGCCCACGCGGTGGCGGCGCGGCTGGGTCGCGACGTCTTCGGGAACGGGCTCCAGTTCGGTCCGTCCTACGCGGGTGCCCAGGCCGTGGGGATCAACGTCACGCTCGGGAACGCCGGCCGGGCGCTGGAGATCTCCCGCCGGTTCGATCGGTCGGGTCTGACGCAGGCGGCGCACAACCGGATGATGCTCGACGTCGCGCTCGCGCAGTGCGATTCACGGCAGTGGGACACCTCGCTGGACACGCTGCTGGAGGTCTGCTCGGCTCATCCCGAGTGGGCGGCGCACCAGGCTATCCCCGGGGTGATCATCCAGAGGGCCGGCCGCGCCGGGAACAGCCGGATTCGTAAGCTGTCTGAGATCCTGGGGACGTCTCCGACCATCCGGTGAGTACCGAACCCTCTGCATTGGAGTGCGTGTTGTCCTACCGCGGCCTGATACTCGACTTCGCGGGAGTGATGACCACTCCGATTGGCCAGTCCTCCCGGGCGTGGTGTGCCAGCGAGGGACTGCCGGCCGACGCCTGGCGGCGCACGCTCGAAGACGATCCGGCGGGTCGGGCGCTCTACGTGGAGCTGGAGCTGGGCCGCATGCCGCAGGCCGAGTGGAACCGGGAGACCGCTGCGCTCCTGGGGGTGGCCGCCGAGAACCTCATGGGGCGTGCCCACGGCGGTGTGCGGGCGGTGGCGGCGATGGTGGAGCTGGTGGCGCGGGCCAGGGACAAGGGGATCATCGTCGCGCTGCTGTCGAACTCCTATGGCTTCGATCCGTACAACCCGTATGTGGAGACGGGGGTCTGGGACCAGTTCGACGTGCGGGTCATCAGCGGAGTTGAGGGCATCGCGAAGCCGGACCCGGTGATCTTCCGGCGGACGCTTCAGCGCATGGGCCTGGCCGGCACCGACTGCGTGTTCGTCGACGACCACGCGCCGAACCTCGCGCCGGCCGAGGCACTGGGCATCACGACAGTGTTCGCAGACGGCCCCGACACCGCCGCCCGAGTAGCTGGACTGCTGGACCTCGACCCCGTCGAATCGGCTGCGACTGACAGTCACTGACGGCTCACCAAGAACTATCCGGCCGCAAACTCCTACGCACCGTACGACTTGGCTCTCCCCCGATCTCTGGAAGTCGTACGCACCGCCGGTTCGCTCAGAGCGACGCTGGCGTGACAGTAGTGACATGCCTTCGGACGTACTTCAATCGCCAGGCCGTGTCCCTGTAGCGATCTACATCGCTTCCCCGGGCGCGGACCCAGGCGGGGTGCTGGAAACGCACTGCCGCCAGTACGCGGAGACCCGCGAGTGGGTGGTGGCTGCCGTCTTCGCGGACGTGGGGCCGCTGCCTCCTCTGGAGGAGCGGAAGGGCTGGACCGGCGTTCAGAACGCCCTGGCGGCGGGCACCGCGCGAGGCGTCGTGACGTGGACGCGGTCGATGGTGGCCGAGAGTGCCGAGGCGTGGGAACGCTTGGTGGTGCGGCTTGGCGAGCTGGCCTGGTTCCTGGCGGCCGGAGCGCTCGACACACCCGGGCAGGCACTGTACGGCCGCGGCTGCCCGGACGAGGTATCCGCCAGCCACGGCCAGGGTGTGCGTCGTGTGCCGAACCGAGGCAGTTCCTCCCCCCGCGCCGACCCGCCTACGAGGCGCTGACCTAGGGCGGGGCGAGCTCGCTCAGCACCTGCAGGCGGCTGCCAACGCGCTCATCCCTTCCGACAGGAAGGGATCGGCTCTCCAGAGGAAAACGGCAAGATCATATTTCGCTGTGCATATGACCGCTCGAATGGTCGCCAGCGAATGCTCTCGGGCACGTTACTGCGGCTGGCAGTTGCTCAGGTCGAAGGTGATCACTTCGCTTGTCGCGGTCGAGACAGTCCCGATCCGCCACCGAGCACGCCTCCGTACATCACCTCTGCCATTCACCTCGGCGGCCTTCTGGCTCCGGTGTCGCGGCTCCTCCTAGCAACATCTTCCTGGAAGGGAACGGCGATGGACGTCTCATACGGCCCCGGGCCGCAGCTCGTTCAGCATCCCGCCGGCCACGACGAAAAGTTGCGCGGGGCGGTGGAGGAGCTGCGAGCCGGACGTTGGTGGGCGGCCCGGGCGCTGCTGGCCGGCTCGTGGCGTGACCGGGCGCTGTGGACCTCGCGCACCCAGGCGCTCGGTGCGGTCGCAGCCCACACGGATGTCCTTCAGCACTGGGCCGGCGAGGAGCCGAACGGTTTCGGTCTGGTCACGCTGCAGGCCAGGGCATCCGTCGAACTGGCTCTCATGGCCAGACAGTCGGGTTCCGCACCGCGAGAGGTTGCCGCCCGTGAGCACTCGGCCCGGGGGTGGTGCTGGCAGGCGGCTTCCACACTTGCCCGCGACCCCGTTCCGTGGATCGGTCTGCTGGCGCTCGCCCAGTTGGACACCGGCCAGGCACGTCCTGAGCATCGGGCCGGGGCACCGGACCAGATGCTCCCGCCCGGCCCGTGGGCCCTGCTCGACCAGGCTCTCATGGCCGACCCGTGGAACAGGGAAGCGTTCCACCGAATGCTCCGCTTCTGGATGGCTCGCGGTGAGAGCGGCCCGGCGATCGAGTTCCTGGCCACCTACCTGCCCAGCGCACCGGGCGGTTCCGCCCTCCACGCGCTGCCGCTGTACCTGTACGTCGACCGCTACCGCCGTGCCGAGCGCAAGGAAGCGGTCCAGATGCAGTGGACGGACGACGAGACGGTCCGCAACACGGTGCTACGCGCCTTCGGGCACTGGCAGGCTGCGCTCGCGCAGGGAGTGCGATGGCCGGTGGTGGACGAGAGTCACCTCGCGCACGCGCTCTGGGCGAGTCGCCAACGCCCGCAGGCGGCCGAGGTGTTCGCCGCCATGAGCCCGTTCATTTCAGCGCAGCCCTGGCAGAGCATGGCAGCGGACCGGCCGGGCGACCTGCTGCGGCAGGCGATGAACCAGTCCTACGCCGTCGCAGGCTGACCGCCACCGACCAGCCTTCCGCCCGGCCCCGCGCCGGGCCCGATCCCCCTCTTCCTCTGGAGGTTTCGCCATGTCCTGGCCCCAGCGCACCGCGTCCGGACCCGAGGACCAACATCTTCGCGCTCTCGGCTACGAGCCCGAACTCGTCCGCAGGATGGGCGGGTTCGGCAACTTCGCGGTCAGCTTTTCCGTGATCAGCGTGCTCAGCGGCTGCATGACCCTGTTCGGGTTCGGGCTGGTGACGGGCGGCCCGGCCGTGATGATGTGGGGCTGGGTCGCCGTCGGCCTGGCCGTCCTGCTGGTCGGCGCGGCGCTCGCCGAGGTCACCAGCGCCTACCCCACCTCCGGTGGCCTCTACTACATGGCCCAGCGGCTCGGCGGTCCGCGGTGGGGCTGGACGACCGGCTGGTTGAACCTGCTCGGGTTGTTGGGCGGGATCGCCGGCATTGACTACGGCGCGGCGTCGTTCATCGCCGCGTTCGCCGGGCTGCAGTGGGGGGTCGTCCCGACGCCGGGCCTGATCCTGACGATCTTCGCGGGTGTCCTGGTGCTGCACGCCCTGCTGAACGTCGTCGTCGTCCGCGTCGTGAGCCTGCTCAACTCCGTCTCGGTGTGGTGGCACTTGCTGGGCGTCGCGCTGATCGTCGGCGTGCTCACCGTCGTCCCCTCCCATCACCAGTCCGTGGGCTGGGTGTTCACGCACTTCGAGAACGGAACCGGCTGGACGAGCCCCATCTACGTGAGCGCCATCGGGCTGTTGTTGGGTGGGTACACGTTCTGCGGCTACGACGCGAGCGCGCACCTGTCGGAGGAGACCAAGGACGCCAGGCTCGCCGCACCGCGCGGCATCGTCCGCTCGATCTGGGTCTCCCTGCTGGCGGGCACGGTGTTGTTGGCCGGCCTGTTGTTCGCCGTCCAGGACTACGTCGGCACTGCTGCCGCCGCCGTGCCGCCCGCACAGATCTTCTTGGACGCGGTCGGGGCGACCGGTGCGAAGCTGCTGCTGCTCGTCGTGATCGGGGCCCAGTTGTTCTGCGGCAGTGCGGAGACCACCGCCGCGTCGCGCATGATCTATGCCTTCTCGCGGGACGGTGCGCTGCCCGGCTCGGCGACGTGGCGCCGGGTCTCGGCCGGCGGCGTGCCGGTGCCAGCGGTGTGGCTGGCGGTGTCGGTCGCCTTCGTCCTGGCTGTCCCGTCGCTCTGGTCCCCGGTCGCCTACGGCGCGGTGACGGCCGTGAACGTGATCGGGATGAACTGCTCCTACATCATCCCCGTCTACCTGCGGCTGCGGCGGGGCAGCCGGTTCGTCCCCGGGCCCTGGGAGCTGGGCCGGTGGAGCAGGCCGATCGGGATCGCCGCCGTGGTGTGGGTGGTGATCCTGACGGTGCTGGTGTGCCTGCCGCAGCGCGCCCCCGTGACCGTCGAGACGTTCAACTACGCGCCCATCACCCTGGCCGTGGTCCTCGTGCTGGCGTGGGTGTGGTGGAAGCTGGCCGGCCAAAAGTTCTCTGTCCCGGTGGTGGCCGACCCGCACCTGGCCCGGGTCGAGGCGCAGATCGTATGAGGGCGATGATGCGGGCCGCCCGCTCCCGCGCGGCCAAGCCCCCGACCACGGCGGCGCTCTCGCCGACCGGGCCGCTGGAGCAGTTGGTGTCCGCCTTCGGCCTGGAGACGCTGCTGCTGGCGACGGTCGACGCGCAGGGCCGGCTGAAGGGCAAGGAGTACGACGCTGCCCAGCTGGTGGAGCGGCTGCGGTCGGGGGCGCTGTCCCCGGAGATGTGCGCGTACGTGCTCGGCACCGACCTGGGCAT
This sequence comes from Kitasatospora sp. NPDC088346, assembly GCF_044740765.1. Lineage (NCBI taxonomy): Bacteria > Bacillati > Actinomycetota > Actinomycetes > Kitasatosporales > Streptomycetaceae > Kitasatospora > Kitasatospora sp. NPDC088346. The sequence continues at coordinate 77,764 of NZ_JBIURH010000026.1, read as the reverse complement.
GACCCCAGCTTCGATTGGTCCGTTCTCCTGGCAGTCCGGGTTCGGCGACGTCGCTCTGCTGCCGGACACCCGGCGGGCCCGGCTGCTGCCGTGGCTGCCGGGCACCGCGCTGGTGCTCGCCGAGCCGATCAGCGGCGGATACCCGCACCCGCTGGCTCCGGGCACGGTGCTGGCCGAGCAGCTGCACCGGCTCGCCGGGCTCGGCGTGGTGCCGGCGGTGGGGATCGAGACAGAGTTCGTGCTCTACGAGGGCACCGCCCGGGACTCGGCGGCCTCCGGCTGGAGGGGCCTTAGCCCCGCGGTGCGGGACAACCGTGACTACGGCCTCGACCAGCCTGGCCCGGTGCGGGAGTTCGGCCGCAGGCTCCGCCAGGTCCTGGCTGCCGCCGGTATGCCGGTCGAGGCCGTCAAGGGCGAAGGTGCGCCCGGTCAGGTCGAGGTGACCTTCCCGTACGGGGAGGCGGTGGCGGCGTGCGAGCAGCACGTGCTGTTCAAGCACGCCGCCCGGACGGTCGCGGACGAAGCCGGTCTGACGGCGTCGTTCATGGCGGCCCCGTCCACCGGGGTCGGCAGCGGCCTGCACCTGCACGTGTCCCTGGCCGACTTCGACGACCGGCCGGTGCTGGCCGCCGACCCGCAGGACGGGACCGAGCTGTCGGAGCTGGGCGGGCAGGCGGTGGCCGGCCTGCTGGCCGTGCTGCCCGAGGTCGCCCCGCTCTGGGCGCCGTACGTGAACAGCTACAAGCGGCTCAGCGACCACTCCTTCGCGCCGGCCCGCCTCACGTGGGGCCGGGACAACCGGACGTGCGCCGTGCGGGTGGTCGGCCACGGCCGCAGCCTGCGGCTGGAGGTGCGCCTGCCGGGTGCGGACGCCAATCCGCTGCTCGCCCTGGCGGCGGTGTTCGCCGGAATCCGGCACGGCATCGAGGCCGGCCTCAAGCCCCCGCCCGCCGTCAGCGGCGACGCCTACGAGCAGCGCGATGTGCCCCTGGTGCCGCAGTCGCTGGAGGAGGCCGTCGGCAGCTTCGAGGCCAGCTCCCTGGCCGGTGAGCTGCTGGAGGAACCGGTGGTCGCGCACCTGGCCCTGATCGCCCGCATGGACCTGGACCACCACGCCCGTGTGGTCACCGACGCCGAGGTCGAGCGCGGTCTCCTCCAGGCATGAGCCCCGGGCCGGTCGCGGGTCGAATCCCCCTCCCCGCGCCCGGCCCGGATCCAACCCCCACACCACGCTTCCCCGTTGGAGAACACCATGGACACCACCACCCGGCCCGAGACCGTGGTCGGAACCAATCCGCGGCCGGCCGTTCCCGGTCTGCTGGCGGCCGTGCACCTGGTCGACGTCGTCGCCTCCGGCATGGAGGGCCTGGCCCGGTGGCTGGCCGAGGCCGGAGCCGACGTCACCGGCAGCATCCCCGAGACCGCCAGGAACAGCCCCGTCGTCGCCGCGCTCGAAGCGGCGGGCGTACGGGTGCACGTCGGCTTCGACGCCGGGCACGTGCGCACCGACCGCACGGCGGTGGTCTGGTCGGGCGTCGTCGCCGGACCGCACCCCGAGCTGGACCGCGCCCAGGTGCTGCGGCTGCCGATCCTCGGACGTGCCGTCGCGCTCAAGGCCCTCTCCGTCCAGGCCGGAGCCGGGGCGGTGGCCGTGGCGGGCAGCCACAGCACCGCGACCGCTGCAGCAGCCCTCGCGCACGTCCTCGACGACGGACGGACGGGCTGGGTACTGACCGCCCCGGCCCGCGACGGTGCCGCCGGGCACGCGGGGGACGGCAGCCGAATCGTCGTGGACCTGTGCCCGGACGCCGGCACCCACGAGGCCGCTCCGCCCGGCGCCTGGCAGCACCGCCCCGCCCCGCACTTCCTGACGACCGAGCCCAGGTTCACCGCCGCGCTGATCCTCGCCACCAGTACCAACGCCCCGCACTTCGAGGACAACATCGCCGGGCTCAACGCCGCCGACAGGCTCGCCCGCAACGCGAGCGTGGTCGTCCTGCCGACCTGGGACACCAGCACGGCGAACCTGCGCGAACGCCTGGGCGACCGTCCCGTGCCCGACCAGCGGGTGGTCACGGTCGGCACCGACCCCGACTCCACCGTCTGGATCATGACACCGCGGTGGACCGGCGCGGACTTCCGCGTCGTCCTGCGCTACCAGGAGACGGACCACGCCTTCGTCCTCCCGGTGGCCGGCCGCCACCACGCGCTGGCGGTGTGCGCGGCCCTCGCCACCGCGCTGGTGCTCGGCGAGGACCCGCAGGCCGTCGCCGAGCGCGCCGCCTCCTTCCGCGGGGTGGAGCGCTCGCTCTCCACGGTCGGCTCGCAGCGCGGCATCACGGTGGTCGACTCCCGGGCCCGGCACCCGCGCGAGGTCGCCCAGGACGTGGAGGCCGCCCGGATGCTCACCGACGGCTCCCTGCTCGTCGTCCTGGAGCCGGACGGCATCGCCCGCACCAGCAAGCACGCGGCCGAACTCGGCGCCGCGCTCGTCGGCGTGGACCACGCGCTGCTGCTGCCGGTCAGCACTCCGCTGGTCCACCACACCGTGCCCGACCCGCTCGACGACGTCGAGCAGGCCGCCCGTCACAAGCTCGGCGAAGGCAAGGTCCAGCGGGCCCGCTCCGGCCCGTGCGAGCCCGGCCCCGAGCAGCTCGTCGGTGAACTGGCCGCCGAGGGCGACCTGGTCCTGGTCATCGGCACCGGGCAGTCCGAGCGTCTCGGGGCCCGTCTGCTGTTCCACCTGGCGGCGCCCGGTGCGCCGATCCCTCAGCACCTGTGAACCGTTCGAACCGCCCTGTTGGAGACGCCGCCGTGCCCACCGCGCCCTTGCCCGTCCTCGCCTCCACCGAACGTCGGCTGATCGTCCTGGCCTCCGCCGGAGCCACTTTCGAACCGCTCGCCCGCACCGCCGGGACGAGGAGCGCGGCACCGTGAGCGCCCGGCCGAACCCCGGGCGGATCGCGCTCGCCGTGCTGTGCTTCCTGCTCGGCGTGATCATCGGCGGATGCACCGTACACCTGCTGGAGCACTTCTCCACCCTCGGTCAGCCGGTCTACCTCGGCATCTTCGCCGCAGCCGCCCTGACCACCCTCGGCGTCGCCGACCGCCTGGTCAACCACCGCACGCCGCCCCCGAACGACCCCAACCGCACCGGCACCCGCCGCCCCGGCTGACCAGCACGACCCGCACCACCCATGGCGGCCGTTCGGGCCAGGGCCGCACCCCTTCGACCACAGAGACCAGATGACCACACCACCCACCCACCACACCGTCGCCCTCGGGCATGCCCACGGCCGTCGCGACGGCGGACCGGAGCGGCTGCGCTACATCGAGGCTCCGACCCCGTTCAAGCCGGACGGCCGGCTGTCAGTGTTCCTCGCCGGGGCGACCGTCGGCTGCCCGGACTGGCAGTTGGAGGCGGTCGACCTGCTGGCGGGTACCGGCTTCGACGGCACCGTCCTCAACCCGCGCCCCTCCCGCCACCCCGCCACCGACCCCTACGCCGCGTGGGCGCCGTTCGGCTGGCAGGACACCAACATCCGCCGGGCCTCTCTCGTCCTGTTCTGGAACCCGATCGGCCACGTGCGTGTCCAGGACTGCTACGAGGCCGGCCTGTTCAGCCCCTACGGCGGGGCGGTGGTCGTCGGCTCGGACCCGGCCGACCCGGTCCAGAAAGCCAACCGGGTGCTGCTCGGCCACCTCATGCCGTGGCTGCCCGTCGCCGACACACTCGCCGAGACCGTCACCGCAGCCCTCGCCGCGCTGGCCACCCCGGCCGCCGTCCGCGGCTGACCACCAACTCTCCCGCTCACGTCAGGACCACCATGCTCCGCGCCGCCACCCCGTTCCGGATCGAGGACCTCGCCCTCCTCGGCAACACCCGCACGGCCGCCCTGGTCCGCCCGGACGGCGCCATCAACTGGGCCTGTATGCCCGACTTCGACTCCCCGGCCGTGTTCGCCGCGATGCTCGGCGGCGAGGAGCACGGCTTCTGGCGCGTCGGCCCGGCCGTCTACGACGGCTCCCCGCCGCCGCCGGCCGACCGCCGCCAGTACCTGGGCGACACCCTGGTCCTGCGCCAGGAATGGGACACCGACAGCGGCGTCCTCGCGGTCACCGACTTCATGCCCGGCCCCGACGTCACCGACGACGCCGACCCGCAGATCATCCGGATCGTCGAGTGCGTCAGCGGCGTGGTGCGCGTCGCCTCCGTCTTCCGGCCCCGTACCGACTACGGTGCCACGCCGCCGACCATCCAGCGCTTCAACCACGGCACCCCGCGCCTGTCGGCGACCACCCACCCGCACGCGTACTGGCTCGACGGCCCCTCGCACACCGTCAACCGCGACGGGGTGTGCCGGGCCGACGTCACCCTCCACGCCCACCAGAGCATCGCGCTCTCCCTGACCTGGAAGCCCTCCAACAGGCCCGCGCCCATCCCGCCGGACGCCTTCGCCGAGCTGGACGCGACCGTGGAGTCGTGGGAACAGTGGGCACGGGGGTGCACCTACCGCGGCCCGTACCGCGAGGCCGTGGTGCGCTCCGCCCTCACCATCAAGGCCATGTGCCACCCGGGCGGTGGCGTGATCGCCGCGCCTACCACCTCCCTGCCCGAGCAGCTCGGCGGCGAACGCCAGTGGGACTACCGGTTCGTGTGGCTGCGCGACAGCGCGCTGGCCATCGCCGCCCTGATCCGGCTCGGACAACTGGAGGAGGCCCGGCGCTGGCGGCAGTGGCTCCTCGCCACGATCACCCCCGAACGCCTCCAGCCGATCTACCGCATCAACGGCGACACCGACCTCGACGAGGAGGTCCTGGACCACCTGCCCGGGTACGAGGAGTCCCAGCCCGTGCGCATCGGCAACGGCGCCGCCGGCCAGCTCCAGCTCGACGTGTTCGGTGAACTCGCGGACACACTGCTGCTCGCCGAGGACGCGGGCCTGCCGCCCTCACCGCAGGTCGACGCCCTGCTCCTGGCGCTCGTCTCCCAGGTGGAGCTGCGCTGGCGGGAGCCGGACGAGGGGATCTGGGAAATCCGGGGCGAGGCACGCCACTTCACGCATTCGAAGGTCATGTGCTGGGTCGCCGTGGACCGGACCCTGCGGCTGCTGGAGCGCCGCCCCGGCGCCGACCCCGCCGTCCTGGTCGGCCTGGCCGCGCTGCGCGAGGAGATCCACCACGACGTGTGCGCCCACGGCGTCGACGAGCGCGGAGTGTTCACCCAGTACTACGCCGACCAGACCCTCGACGCCTCCCTGCTGCTGATCCCCCAGGCCGGCTTCCTGCCCGCCGACGACAAGCGGGTCATCGCCACCACCGAGGCCATCCAGCACGACCTCACCGAGCACGGCCTGGTCCTGCGCTACGCCACCCACGAGGCGCCCGGCGCCAACGTGGACGGCCTCGCCGGCCACGAAGGCGCCTTCCTCGCCTGCTCGTTCTGGCTCGCCGAGAACCTCGCCGCCATCGGCCGCACCGACGAGGCCCGCGAGCTGTTCGACCGGCTCCTCGCCCTGCGCAGCGACCTCGGCCTGCTCGCCGAGGAGTACGACCCCCTCGCCCAGCGTCAACTCGGGAACTACCCGCAGGCGTTCTCGCACTGGAGCATGGTCGACGCCGCCGTCCGCCTCGCCCCCAGGTCCCGGACCCGGCGGGCCGCACCGCCCCGCCCCCGGGCAGCTGTCGAGCAGGCGGCACCCGCCGCCGTGGTCGCGTAGTGCGCGGGGACGAGGTGCGCAACACCGTCGACAGCTCATCGGTCGCCACCGCCGTCCAGGCCGGCACCATCACCGGCGGCGTACACCTCCACCCGGGCCCGCCATCGCTGCCGACACCGGTGCCGCGCCAACTCGCCCCCGTCCCTGCCGTGTTCACCGACCGGGAGGACGCCCTGCTGTCCCTGGACGCCGCCCTCGGCCGAGCCCCCGCCGACGAAACGGCACCCGTCGTGGTGATCACCGGCCCGGACGGAGTCGGCAAGCGGGCCCTCGCCACGAAGCTGGGCCACCAGATCGCCGACCGGTACCCGGACGGCCAGCTGGTGACCCGGCTGCGCGCGCACTCACCGGGCGGCCCCGCCACGGCGGCCGAGGCCGCGCGGTCACTACTGCGCTCACTCGGCCTCGGCGACCACGCCCCGCTGCCCTGGACCGAACAGGACCTGCTCGGCCTGTGGCGCAGTGAGACCGCCCGTCGGCGCGTGCTGGTGGTGCTGGAGGACGCCGCCGACGCCGGGCAGGTGTTGCCGCTGATTCCGGCGGCGCCGGGCTGCCTGGTCATGGTCACCAGCCGCGACCCGCTGCCCGCGCTGCTGGCCCACGGTGCCGTCCACCACCGCCTCGAACCGCTGGCGGCCGAGCACGGACTTCGGCTGCTGTCGCGGATCGTCGGCGAGGAACGCACCGGGCGCGACCCGCAGGGGGCGGCGGCCCTCGTCGGGTTCCACGGCGGGATGCCGCTGGCCATCGCGCTCGCCGCCGCCGACCTCGTCCTCCAGCCCGACCTGCCTCTGCGCTCCGGCCTACCCGCGCCCTCCCCATCAGGGGCAACCCGATCGGACAACCCCGTGCGCCACGCCGTCGACACCGCCCTCGCCCACCTGTCACCACAGGAGGCCGGGTTCCTGCAGCGGCTCGCCCTGGTCCCGGCCCCGGACCTCGACCTCGCGTCCAGTGCCGCCGCGACCGGCACCACCCGCGACCAAGCCAGGCTGCTCCTCGCCGAGCTGGCCGCCCGGGGCCTGCTTGACACCGCCCACCGCGCCGCCGTCCGCGGCGACCTCTACACGCTCCGCCCCGCCGTCCGCAGCGCCGCCATCGGCGTCGGAGCATCGGCCAGACTGGCCGCCGACGCCGCCTGCACCGGCTACCTCACCCACCTGCTCCAGGCCGCCCGCGCCTGCGCCCAGCTCCTCACCCCGCACCACCGCGTCCTGCCCCGTCCGTCCCTGGGGCGCCCCGTCGAGCCGGTCCGCTTCACCAACCGGCACGAGGCCCTCGCCTGGTTGGAGGCCATCGCCCCAGCCGTCGGCGCCGCCATGATCACCGCCGTCGACCGCTGCGACCCGGCGATCGCCTGCGCCCTCGCCTCCGACCTGTGGCCCCTGTTCCACTACCACCGCGACGTCCCGATGTGGATCATCGTGTACGAGGCCGGACTGCGTGCCGCGCTCCGCTGGGGCGATCCGATGGCGATCCGCGAGATGTCCTCCACCCTCGCCCTCGGCCTGGTCGCCGCCGGACGCCACACGGAGGCCGCCACCCACTACTCACGGGCTGCCGCGCTGGCCCACGTTGCGGGCGACCGCGCCGGCGTCGCCCAGTACACCTCCGGCATCGGGGCCGCCCTCCACGACGCCGAACTGTACGACGAGGCGCAGTCGTTCCTCGGAGAAGCCTTCAGCCTCTACAGCGACCTCGACGACCGCCGGGGCGCGGGACTCGCCGGGATGCTCCTCGCCTCCGCAGCCGCTCGCCAGGGCCATGTCGACTTCGCCCTCCCGATTCTGCGCATGGCCCGTACCGATCTCACCGGCCTCCAGCCACCGGACCCGCTCAACGCCGCAAGGGCGCTGGCCTACCTCGGCGAGGGCTACTCCCTCGCCGGCCAGCACGATCTCGCCGTCTCGACGCTTGTCCAAGCCCGGCGCGAGTTCGCCGACCTCGGCCACCGCCACTGGATCGCCCGCACCACCGAGTTCCTCGGACTGGCCGCCGAACGCTCCGGACAGTCGGAGGTCGCCCTCGGCTGGTACACCGCCAGCCTCCACCAGTACACGGGCCTCGCCAGCACGAGAGACGAGAAGCGACTCAACGACCGCCTCGCCGCCGTGCTCGCCCCGTGCCCCGACACGCGGTGAGCGTCGCCCCGACCGCCGGCGCGATGTCCCCGCCCCCGCCACCGACCGCCACTACCCCGGACTGCGACATGCCAACCGCTGCCCCACCCGTCCACCACCGCACCCCGCCCCGACCGGCGGCCCACCGCCAGCACCCCCGCGTCCGCCCCGCGTCCGCGAGCGCCCCCCTCTCCGCACCGGGCATCCGGTGAGCCCCGCAGAGCGGGAACCCCGCGCCCTGGACCCGGCGGGCGAGGCAGCGCTCGCCGAAGCCGCCGCGATGACGGGGCTCGACCCGGCCGGCGCGGTCGTGCTCCAGCACCGCCAGCACGCAGTGGTGCGCCTGCCCCGCGCCACCGGCCGGTCCTCCGCCGTCGCCAAGATCTACAAGCCGGGCGAGGACCACTCCGCCGTGCAGTGCCAGACGATGGCCGCCCACTGGCTACGGGACAACGGGGTGATGACGGCCCGTCCGCTGAGCGCGCCCGCCGTGACACGCCAGGGCCGGCTGGTGACCTTCAGCGAGGACCTGGGCGACGGCGGCCCCGTCTCCTCCGCGCAACTGGCACACCTGCTGTCCGCGCTCCACGCCCTCCCGGTGCCCGAACACCTGCGCCTGCCGGTACTCGACCCTGCCCGCCAGCTTCTGGCCAGGATCGCCGCCCTGCCCCGGCGGGTCCTCGCACCGGGCGACCGGTACTGGCTGTACGGACAGGTGACGGCAGCCGGCCAGCAGTGGTCCGCCCACCTCTGGCCCCAGGCCCCGGCCGTCGTGCACGGCGACCTCAACACTTTCAACACCATGCTGAGCCCCAGTTTCGGACCGGCACTGCTCGATCTGGAATCCCTCGCCGTCGGACCTGCCCTCTACGACCTCGCGTTCGTGGCGTGGACCCGGGACGGCTTCGCTGCGGACCCCCACGGGTACGAAGAATTCCGGACGGCCTACGGTCTCGATGTCACCACCGTCCAGCGCGGCGCGGCATACAGGGTGCTGGCCCGCCTGCGAGCGGCATGCGGCGTCGTCATAGCCCTGGAAGCCGCAACACACGACCCGGCGTGGATGCCCGAGGCCACGCACCGGACGGCCTGCCTGCGGCGCCAGAGCGAGGGCCCGCCCGCCTACCCGTGGGACTGGAACAGCCGCGAGGCCCCCGTGATGCGACGGCCCGGGGAGGCGCGCAGCGACTGATCAGGCAGTGGCCGGGCCGGGCGGGTGCGTGCCCGGCCCCGGACCGGCCGCCGGTCCTCGATGCCCGGCGGACCACCCGCACCGGCCTGCGGGAGAGGACGCCATGACGAGCGGCCCCCGCCCGTCCGGGCTCCGTCCGGGCTCCGGCCGGGCCCTTGCCGACACCCCGCTTGAGCGCACTGCCACGGACCGCCGACGCCACCAGTTACTGCTGCAAGGACACCCATGCTTCACACCACCCCCCGGATCGAGGACACCGTCCTGCCCGAAACCGCCCCTTCCCACCCTGCCCGGCGTCCGCGTGCGTTCGCCGGCGTGACCTTGTGGCCGGACCAGGACGAGGCGGTCGACAAGGCCACCGCCGCGCTGAACGCCACTCCACAGGTCGTCGTCCTAATGGCCTGCGGATCCGGGAAGACCGTGGTCGCGGGCGCCATCGCGCAGGAGGTCCTCCCCCGCACCGGCAGTGTGCTGATCGCCGTTCCCACACTTGACCTGGTCAGCCAGACCCTCGACCAGTGGGCCGGCGCCTTCGGCCCCGATGCCCTCGGCGAGGTGATCGCGATCTGCTCGGACCGACGGGTCCTCGGTGACGCCTCCGCCGGCCGCGGTGCCCGGGTCGTCAGCGATCCTCAGGAGCTTGCCGACCTCAGAACGACGGGGCGGCGGATCACCGCGATCTGCACCTACCAGAGCCTGCACATCGTGATCGCCGCCCACCAGGCCGGCGCCGGCGCCTGGGACCTCGTCATCGCCGACGAACTGCACCGCTCGGACAGCAACACCTGGGCACGGATCCACAACGACCAGAGCATTCCGGCCCTGCGCCGGGTCTCCCTGACGGCGACTCTCAGGGACCTCGTCGGCACCGACGGCATCCCGGTCCGGCCCGACCGGTTCGGGCCCGTCGTCCACCGGCTGTCCGTGGGCGAGGCCATCGAGCGGGGCCGGCTCGCCGACTACGAGCTGGTCATCGCCGACACCTCCACCCGGACCGTTACCGACCTCGTCCGCCAGGGCACCTTCCTGACCGTGGGCCCCATGCACGTCGAGGCCACCGTCGTGGCGAAAGCCGTCGCGGTCCTGCGCGCGGCCACGGAGCGCGGCTCCCGCCGCATGATCACCTACCACTCGACGGTCGCAGCGGCCCGCGCCTTCGCCCAGCTCCTGCAGCACCTGGTCGCCCACCTGCCGCCAGAGCACCGGCCCGCCTCACTGTGGACCGGACACGTCCACGGCCGACAGGACCGTACCGTGCGCCGCCGGATCCTCGACCGCTTCCGGTCGAGCACCGAGAGCCTCGCGGTCCTCACCAACTCCCGGCTCCTGATCGAGGGATTCGACTGCCCGGAGACCGACGCCGTCGCCATCGTCGACCCGCGCCGCTCGAAGATCGAGGTCACCCAGATCGCCGGACGGGCCCTGCGCCGGGGCGACCGGAGCCGCGAGAAGGTCGCGGCCATCATCGTCCCGGCCATCACAGCCGCGAACGCAGGTGAGGACAACGGGTTCAACACCGCCCTGGCCACCGTCGCGGCCATGGCCGCCATGGACGAACGGCTCTACCGCCACCTCACCCGCATGCGACGCTCCCGCGACCGCCCCGCCCGACCGGCCCAACCACCGGGCCTGCCGAACTGGATCTCCTTCAGCGGGACCGGCGAGATCCCCGCCGGCTTCATCGAAGCGATCACCACCAGGGCCGTCCTGTCCACCGGTTCCCGCCGGGAGCGCCACCTGGCCGACCTGAAGGCCTTCCACGCCCAGACCGGCCACCTGCGCGTCGCCCGGGACTGGATCGGCCCCAGCGGGGAGAGGACCGGGCAGTGGCTGAACAACGCCAAACACCGGCACCGCCAGAACTCCCTGCCCGCCTCCGTCACACGCCGGCTCGAAGACCTCGGTGTCGTCTGGCACACCGGGGAAGCCGAGTGGAAGCAGCTCGTGCAGGACCTGACCGACTACAAGGCCGAGCACGGCAACCTCCTGGTGCCCAGCACCTACGTCACCCCCGGCGGCCGGCCCCTCGGCTCGCAAGTCCGCGTCAGGCGAAGGCAGGGCGACTCCCTCAGCACCGCCCAGCGCCACGAGCTGGACGCCCTCGGATTCGTGGGCTCCGTCGCGGAGCACCGGTTTCGGAGCAACATCACGCTGCTGAAGGAGTTCGTGGCGCAGCACGGCCATGCCCGTGTCCCGCCGTCGGACCGAGGCGGTGACCACGGCCGCCTCGGGGACTGGCTGAAGAACTGCCGAAAGAACGCCCGTCAGGGACGGCTGCCGCTGTGGCAGCACACTGAACTGACGGCATGCGGCGTCGACCTCCCCCCGCACCACGACAGCACGACCGGGCCGCAGCACGAGGAGCGTCGACCACGCCTCGCCTAACCTGGGTTGATGCACTTACTCGCTGCGCATCGCCTTACGGGCATACTTCTGTCGGACCTTCCTGCGCGATGGGCTCACTCCCAGCAAGTGTTGTCTCAGGCACGGAAGCTGGCGCCCGTTGTGGGTAGTGCTCGTGAGGTTCTCGCGGTGAGCGCGATCCTGCACGATGTGGGCTACGCGTCCGCGGCGGTTGATACCGGCCAGCACATGATCGACGGTGCCCGCTACCTTGCCCGGTTGGGATGTGATCCGCTGGTCTGCTCGCTGGTGGCCTACCACTCCTCGTCGGAGTGGGAAGCAGCCGAGCTTGGGCTGGCGCCCGCGCTGGCGGAGTTCGAGCGGCCCCCGTCCGATCTGTTGGACGCCATCACGTTCTGCGACCTCACGAGCGGGCCCGGCGGCGCTCTGGTGGATGCCACCTCGCGGCTCGATGAGGTCCTTTGCCGCTACGCTCCGGACCACGTCGTTCACCGGGCCGTGTCGGCGGCGCGCCCGGCCTTGCTCTCGATGGTCGCCCGGGTCGAGGAGCGGCTGGCGGCTCGTCCGGGCGGTTACCCGATGTAGGGGGCGGGGTCGTTCTCGAATCCGCGGTCGAGGCGAAGCCGTGTCGTCGGCGCGATATCCAGGGCGTCAAGTTCGGACCGGGGCGTCCACCGGACCTCGAACGACTCCGAGCTGGCCCTCAGCGTGCCCCCCTGGGGCTGTGCGCGCAGCGTGATGGAGAACTCCTGGCGCACCTCGCCGTCGGAGAAGGCGATCACGTGGCCGGGGTCGCTGTAGATGCCCACCATGCCGGTCACCCGCACCCGGATGCCGGTTTCCTCCTCGACTTCGCGGACGGCGGCTTCGGCGATGCTTTCGCCGATCTCCTGGACGCCTCCGGGCATTGCCCAGCGTCCGTTGTCGGAGCGTCGCTCCAGGAGCACCTCGTCGTGGTCGTTGAGCACGAAGGCGGTGACGGCGGGGACGATCCGCTGGGCTTCCGGGGCGTCGGGGTCGTTGAAGTAGTCGGTGCGGCTCACGGGGTGCTCCTCTTCAGCGGTTCGGCTCGGGCCCAGACCTTGTCGAAGCTCTCCTGGTAGCTGAGTACGAGCAGGGCTCCGGCGACGCGGCGCAGGTGCAGGACCGGGGTCAGTGGTGCGCTGATTCCGTAGATCTGGGTGTTGACCAGCAGTTCGTCGTCGGATCGGTAGAGGGAGTTGTGCAGGGTGGAGCGGTGCGAGCGGAACTCGATTCCGGGTACCCCGTAGAGCGGCCTGTACAGCTTGATGACTTCCCGGACCTTGTAGGCGACTCCCTCGCCGATCTCCTCCTCCTCGCCTCGGCGGGCGACCTCGGGGCTGTCGGGGTCTCCCAGCAGGATGCGGATGCGAACGCCGGCGTCCGCCTTGGTTCGCAGGAGGCGGTGCCAGCGCGGGTTCTCCGCGAGATGGACCCCGGCGTGTACGAGGATTCCCAGCTCGGACGTGGCCCGCTCGGCGAAGGTCAGCCAGAGGTCCGGTGGCACGGAGGAGCGGTGGGGGTAGACGTGGACGATCTCGGCGTCCGCGGCGTCGATCCGCTGTTCCTCAGGCTTCGCGTTCGGCCAGAGGTAGTCCTCTTCGAATCCGAGGAATGCTGCTGTGGCCTGCCGGTGCTTGCGGTAGGGCTCGCGGCCCTTGGTGATCCAGCGCTCGACGGTCCTCGCGTCCACCCCGGCGTGCTCCGCGAGGTCTTCTTCCTTGACGCCCCGGCTCACCAGCGCGGAACGCAGTCGCTCATTGGCCATTCGACCCCCACTTCGGACGTCTTGGGACGCACTCGGACGGCCTGACGCTAGCGGGGACGTCCTGATACGTCCAGCTCATGTCTGATCATGTCCCGCACGGTGGAGGCACTCTGAGTTATCGCCAGCTCACGCGCGGGTGCCCCATCCCCGTCCGAGCCGGCTATGGACCACTCGCCTGCGTCCGCATCGGCCCTAAGCCGCAGCCGCCGCCGGCAACTGAAGCACCCACTTCGGTCCGCCCGCGCATCGTTCGCGGGACTCACTCCGCCCTCCGTCATGGAGGACTACAGGAAGAAGTACGGAGATGACTGGACACACGCCGCGTCATGCGGTCGTCATCGCCTCCGGTGGTCTGGACAGCACCACCGTGGCCTACTGGCTCGCCGACCGCGGCAGCCGACTCTCGTTGCTCTCCTTCGACTACGGGCAGCGGCACCGCAAGGAACTCGACTTCGCCCGACGCATCGCCGGCCACCTCGGCGCCCACCATGAGGTGGTCGACCTCAGCGGACTCGGCCGCCTGCTCAGCGGCTCCGCGCTGACCGACCCCGGCATCCGGGTCCCGGATGGCCACTACACCGCCGAGAGCATGCGCAGCACCGTGGTGCCCAACCGCAACGCGATCATGCTGGACATCGCGGTCGGCATGGCGGTCGTCCTCGGGGCGGACGCGGTGGCGTTCGGCGCGCACGCCGGCGACCACGCGATCTACCCGGACTGCCGCAGCTCGTTCTTCGACCTGTTCGCCGAGACTGCGAAGGCCGGCAACCAGGGATTCCTCGCCGACGGATTCGAGGTGCTGGCGCCGTTCATCGACCTCGCGAAGGCCGACATCGTGGAGATCGGGCGCCAGGTCCAAGTGCCGTTCCAGGACACGTGGTCCTGTTACAAGGGCGGCGAGCTGCACTGCGGGACGTGCGGGACGTGCACCGAGCGGATCGAGGCGTTCTCGCTGGCCGGTGTCGAGGACCCGACCGAGTACGCCCGCGCGGAGGCGGCCCGATGAGCGCCGGGGTTCTGGCCGGCCGCCACCGGATCGGCAAGGTGTTCCGGTTCGAGGCCGCGCACTTCCTGCCCGGCCTGCCGGACGGCCACCAGTGCGCCCGGATGCACGGCCACTCCTACACGGTGGAGTTCGTCCTCACCGCGGACCGGCTGGTCGAGCCCGGCTTCGTCACCGACTTCGGGGACCTGGCACCCGTGAAGGCGATGATCGACTCCACGCTCGACCACCGCGTGCTGAACGAGGTCCTGCCGTCGGCGCCGACCTCGGAGAACCTCGCGGCCTGGTTCGCCGGCTGGTTCGTGGAGCACGTGGAGCCGGGCCTGCCCGGCCGCCTGGCGGCGGTACGGGTGTCGGAGACCGCGAGCAGCTGGGCCGAGTTCCAGGTGGGTGAGCGATGAGCCTCATGGGCGGCGCGGTACTCGGCGGCCGGGGGCTGCTGATCGCGGAGTGCTTCGGTCCGACGTTCCAGGGCGAGGGCCCGAGCGTGGGGGAAGAGGCGCTGTTCATGCGTCTGTCGCGATGCAACCTCAAGTGCCCTCGGTGTGACACACCGCAGACCTGGGACTGGTCGAGGTTCGACCCGCGAGAGGTGTCCACCCGGCACGGCGTGGAGGACTTGGCCGCCTGGGTGATGTCCCACTCGCCCCGCCTCCTGGTGGTCACGGGCGGTGAGCCGCTGCTCCAGCAGAGCGAACTGATCGCCCTGGTGCAGTTGCTGTCCGGCCGGCGGGTGGAGGTGGAGACGAACGGGACCGTGGTCCCGCTGCCCGGCCTGGTGGAGGCGGTAGAGGCGTTCAACGTCTCGCCGAAGCTGCAGGCGTTCGCGGCGCCCGGGGACCGCCGTATCAACCCGGAGGCGCTTCGGGCGCTCGCGGCCTGCGGGAAGGCCCGGTTCAAGTTCGTGGTCCGTGACATCGGCCAGCTCGATGAAGTGGCCTCCCTGGTAGAGGAGTTCTCCCTCACTCAGGTGTGGATCATGCCGGAGGGTACGAGCAGTGCCGAGGTGATCGCCGGCCAGCGGGCCCTGGCGGAACCCGTCCTGGCCCGTGGCTGGAACCTCAGCACCCGGCTCCACACCCTGATCTGGGAGGACGAGGGTGGCCGCTGACAGCGCCAGGGCACCTGAGCGGCGCGGTCGTTCCGGTTTCCCCGGACCGCGCGTGTGCGGTAGCGGTCATCGGTCGAACGATGGGCGAAGCGGGATCCTGCTTGCCGCTCAGGCTGTGCCCACTATATCCAACTCCGCTGTTCCACGGGCCCATTCGCTGATGTCGTTCGTCGTGGACGTGCGCCACCTCAAGCGGGCGGCGCGGGCGTGTATGCGCCGGGCCGGAGCGCCGGGCGCCGACGGTATGGGGTGGGCCGAGTACCGGCAGGGCCTGAACGGCCGGCTGGAGGTGCTGGCCGAGCAGCTGCGCGCGGGGATCTGGGCTCCGAGCCCGGTGCGGGAGGTGGAGATCACCGCCTACACCGGGAAGGTCTTCACCGCCGTGATTCCGACGGTGGAGGACCGGGTCGTGCAGCGGGCGATCCGCCAGGCGGTCGAGCCGGTGCTGGAGGCGCGGGCGTTCGCCGACTGGGTGTCGGGCTACCGGGCCGGCCGCAACCGGATCACCGCGCTGCGCGACGCGGACCGGCACCTGCGGGAGGGGCTGCGGTGGGTGGCGGACGTGGACGTGCGGCAGGTGTCGGCCGGGTCGAGCGCGAGCGAGGTGACCGGCTGGCTGGCCGAGCACGTCGCGGACGGCCCGTTCCTGCGGCTGTTCGAGCGGGTGCTGGAGCCGCTTCCGTATCCGATCGTTCCGGGTACCGCACTGGCGCCGCTGCTGATCAACCTGCGCCTGTCGCGGGCGGACTCGGCGCTTGCCAGCTACCGGGTGGTGCGGTTCGCCGACAACTACTGCCTGTTCTGCGAGGACCGCGCGCAGGCGCAGGAGGCGATGGCGGCCGTCGCCGAGGCGCTTGGCCGCTGCGGGCTCGAACCGCATCCCGGCAAGAGCCAGGTACGCGCCGGGGTGAACACCGAAGACCTGTTCCTGATCGCCGGATGAGGGGCGACGATGACGACACCTGACGCCTTCGCGTCCTCGATCGGATGGGTGCCGGTGCCGGGCGGCGTGTGTCTGTTCGGCGACCGGCGGCGGCCGATCACGGTGGCCGACCTGGAGTGGACGGCCACGCCGCTGACGCCCGCCCAGCTCGGGCTCGGCGACGACCACCGGCCGCTGGTGGACCTGGACCAGGCACACGCGGTGCGTCTGGCTGCCGGGCTCGGCGGTCGGCTGCCCAAGTCGGTGGAGTGGGAGTGGGCCGCCGCCGGAGTGGACCTGCGCGCCTACCCGTGGGGCGAGCAGGCGCCGGATGCGAGCCGGGCAAACCTGCGTGGCAACTGTGAACGGCTCACCCCGGTCGACTCCCACCCCGGCGGGCGTACACCGGAGGGCCTGTGGGACATGGCCGGCAACTGCTGGGAGTGGACCGCGTCGCCGACGATCGGCGACGGCTTCGTGGTCCGCGGCGGCTCCTACAACTCCCTGCCCCTGTACGCGCGGTCGACGTTCCTCAACGCGGCGCCGGCCGAGCTGCGCTCCCCGGGTATCGGCGTACGGGTGGTGAGGCCGGCATGATCGGCGACCTGCTCATCGCCGGCTGCTCGCGCCGCAAGGCCGAAGAGCCCCGGCCGGTACCGGCGCTGGAACGCTACACCGGCGGTATCGCTCCCCAACTGCTCGCCCGCTTCGCCGGGCACCCGCCGGCCCGCGGCAGGATCCGCTTCCTGTCCGCCGAGCACGGCCTGGTCCACGCCGACGACCCGCTCGCCCCTTACGACCGCCGCCTCACGCGCGAGCGTGCCGTGCAGCTGCGCCCGATCGTCGCCGCTCAGCTGCGCCACGACTTCGCCGCCACCGGCACACCCCGCCGGGTGCTGCTGGTCCTGGAACCCGACTATCTGATCCCGCTGGCCGACCTGCTGGCGCTGCCCGAGCGCCCGGTCGTGCAGTGGGTCAGCGACCCGCGCGGCTGGCCGCAGGCCGCCGCCGTGCTCGACGAATGGAGGTGGCCGTGATCGGCCCCACCCTCGCGGATGTACTCAAGACCCGTCCCAACATCCACCGACACCTGACCGGGGCGTTCACCGAGCGCACGGGCATCGGCTGGCACCAGCCCACCCCGGCCAAGGCTGCCGCCGGCCGCGAGCTGTCGGTCGTCCTGCCGGCCCGCAACACCGCGTACGCGCTGCCCGCGGTTCTGGACGCGCTCGCCGCCCAGCAGACGGCCGGGCCGGTGGAGGTGATCGTGGTCGACGACGCCTCGACCGACGCCACCTTCGAGATCGCCCGCCGCCACCGGGCGGTCACCACCGCCGTCCGGCTCCCCACCCGGAGGGGTTCGGCCACCGCGCGCAACATCGGGGCCCACCTCGCCCAGGCCCCGACCCTACTGTTCGTGGACGCCGACATGGTGCTGCCCCCGCACGTCCTGGCCGATGTCGCCGCCCGCGCGAGCACGGAGACCGTGCTGACCGGGTTCCGGCACAACACCGTCCTCCGGTCCTCCCCCTGCGGCTGGGTGCTCCCGGACGGCCCGCCGTCCCTGGCAGCCGATCACCGCGTCACCTGGACACCACCGGCGAACACCATGCTGCCGTACTCGGGGATCACGCTCAGCGAACGCCTGGACGGCCGCCCCCTGGATGCCACCGACGACTTCCAGACGCTGGGGTGCGGCCGCTTCTACCACGACTGGGACCTGCCGCGGATGGTGGTCACCGCGCTGCTCGCCGTACCGCGCGAACCTCTGGTGGACGTCGGCGGCTTCGAGGAGGAGTTCGGCCGCCTCGGCTGGGGGATGGAGGACACCCACCTCGGTGCCGCACTGATCGCCTCCGGCTGCCTCGTCATCCCGATGCGCCAGGCGGTCGGCTACCACCTCGATCCGCCCGACGCCGCGGCCCAGTGGCAGGCGAAGCTCGCCACCTGGCCCGCCACTCTCGCCCACTACCGCCGTCTGCTCGACCGGCCGGCGCCTTCCGGGCGCGGCCACGAGTTCGCTACCGCCACCGACAAGCACCTGACAGAAGCCGAGGTAGTCACCCCATGATCCGCTGCTTCGCCACCGCCACCTTCGGCGGCACGACCGTGGTCCACGACCCGGCGGTCGGAACCAACCACCTGGCGCCCCAATCGATCCCGGCCGGACGGGTCTTCCTCGACGACCGGCAGGTCGCGTCATGGATCGAGGCCGAGCTGGCCAAGCTCCGACTCACGGCCCCGGTGAGCATGTGCTGGTCGCCGATCGTGCGGTGCAACCTTGCCTGCCCCCAGTGCCTGGACGACAAGAGCGTGCGCGAATCCACGGCCGACGAGCGGCGGGCCCTTGCCGAGCACATCGCGAACTCCGGCGTCCTCGGCGTCGACATCTCCGGCGGGGAGCCGCTGCTGCTGGGCGACCTGCCCGACCTCGCCCGCGCGATCCGCTCACACAACACCGCGGTGGTCAGCTGCACCACCAACGGCTGGCACCTCGCCCGCCGGGCCGCCGAGCTCGTCGGCGCGGTCGACGCCGTGCGTGTCTCCCTCGACGGCGCAACCGAAGCCACCCACGACCACTGGCGCGGGGCCGACAGCTACCGGCGCGCGATGGCCGGCATCCGCGCCGCCGTCGACGAGGGACTGCCCGTCCAGCTGCAGATGGTCCTCATGCAGGCCAACCAGCACGAGGCACAGGCCCTCCTGGAGCGGGCCGCCCACCTCGGCGTCGGCGGCGTCACCTTCCTCCAGATGCTGCCGATCGGCGACGGCGCGGGGCTCGCCGACGAACAGATGCTCACCGACGACCAGGCCCGCACCGCCATCGACGCCCTCACAGTCCCCGACGGCCTGCGGGTGCGGCTTCGCACCCGCGGCAGCGCCGACGGCTTCACCGTCCTGCGCGCCGACGGCTACGCCTGGCGCAACACCGGCGGCGCCACCCGCATCTCCGCGTTCAACCCCGTCACCGGCCCCCAGGACCTCCACCTGCCCACCGTCCGGAGCAGCTCATGACCGCCACGACCCAGCCGAACGGGCAGCGCCGGTTCACCCGCACCGCCCCGTACGCGCCGACGCCCTACCAGTGCACCGACGCCGCCCGGCTCCTGGCCGAGTCCACCGTCGGTAGTGGGCCCGCGGTGACCTGTGTGATCGGCATCGCCTCCGGCGGCATCAGGCCCGCCACGGTGGTCGCCGACTACCTCCAAGTCCCCCTCCACACCATCACCGCCCGCCACAACACCAGCGACGCCCCGTGGCAGCAGGCCACCGGCGAGGTGCAGGTGCTCCTTCCCGACCGGCTGCCGGACCGGTTCGAGGGCAGGATTCTGCTGGTCGACGACATCGCCGGCTCCGGCGCCACCTTCACCGCCGTCACCCGGGCCCTCGCCGGCCGCCTCACCGACGGGGCCCTGGTCGAGACGCTCGCGCTGTGCCGCAACCAGGGCTGCACCGACGCGCCGGCCCGCTGGATCTGGACCGTGGACGACTGGGTCGTCTTCCCCTGGGAACAGGCCCACGCCGGCGACACCCGGGTTCTTCCGCCCGTTCGGCGGGTGATGACCCCGTGAGCAGCCTGACCACGTCCAGGGGTGTCCTGCTGGTCCTTGTCTCCTGGCGCCCGGACGCACCGGCCGGGATCGAGCGGGCCACGGCCGCCCTGGCCGCCGGCCTCGCCGAGGCCGGCCACCGCCCGGTGATCGCCACCGCGGCCCCGCAGCCCGACGGCCCGACCCTGCCTGGCGTCACCGTCGAGCGCCTGCGGCTCGATAACGTCGCCTTCCCCTGCGAGGACGACGTCCTGCGCCGGGCCGTCACCGGGCAGGACAGCACAGTAGCCCGCCAGATCCGCGACCTGATCACCACCCACCGCATCGACACCGTCCTGTTCACCGATGCCCTGTGGGGCCTGGGTCGCCTGCGCGGCGACTTCCCCGGCCACGTCCGCCGCGCGCTCGCCGCCCACGTCAAGCCCGCCGTCCTCGACGCCGGCCCGGCCTTCGCCCGTGCCACCCGCGTCCTCGTCCCCTCCGACACCGTCCTCGGCGAGCTGGCCGGCTGGCAGCCCCGCAACCTGCGCGTCGTGCCCAACGCGCTGCTCCCGGACCCCGTGGTCCTGCCGCCGGGTCCGGATCGGCGCGAGGAGCTGCGCCGCCGTGGCCCGGTGCGCGTGCTGGCCCGGCTCGGCCCGGAGAAGGGAGTTCTCGAACTCCTGGACACGGCCGGAGGATGGGACCGGCCCGTCGAGGTGGCACTCGCCGAAGCCGGGTTCGAGGCCAGCAACGGATCGCAGGCGGCCCTGCTCGACCGATGCCGCAAGGCGGCGGCCCGAACGCCGGGCGTGAGCCTGCGCGGGGCGCTCTCCTGGCGCGAGGTCCTGCCCTGGCTCGCCGGGGCCGCCGTGGTGATCGTGCCCAGCTACCGCGAGACCTTCGGGCTCGTGGCCCTGGAGGCGATGAGCGTCGGCACCCCCGTCGTCGCCTACCGCGTCGGCAACCTCCCGGCCCTGATCGAGCCCACCGGCCACGGCGACCAGCTCCTCGTCGACCACGACGCCGGCCCCGCGGCGCTCCACAAGACCGCCCAGGCCCTCTTGGAAGATGACATACTGTACGGCGCGACTACACAGACCGTGTACCGGCGGGCGGCCGACTTCGCACCGCACCGGATCGCTAACCTCTTCCTGGAGGCGGTGTCGTGATGTCCGCAATCGCAACAACCCCCAAGCCGCTGATGCTCGTTGACGGCTTCAACGTCCTGTGGGCCGGCACGTTCGGGTTCCCCGCGCCGATCTTCTCCCGCGACAAGAGCAGGGAACTCACCGGCCTGTTCGCCTTCTTCGCCCTGCTGCGCGCCACGATCCGCGACGACCTCGACGTGGACCCGCCCGAGGTCCTGGTCGTCTTCGACGGCGAGCACGGCACCGCCGAGCGCGTCGCGGCCGACGAGGAGTACAAGGCCAACCGCGAGGCGACGCCGGAGGCGCTCAAGCCCCTCCAGTTCCTCGCCCCGGTCAAGCAGGGCCTCGACCTCCACGGCATCCGCTGGATCGAGCTCGACGACGCCGAGGCCGACGACGTCATCGCCACCCTCGCCGTTCAGTCCGCCCCGACCCGGCCGGTGCGGATCATGTCCCGTGATGCCGACTACTACCAGCTCCTCACCGACCACGTGAAGATCATCAACAGATCGCGCAAGGCCACCCGGCGGCTCATTACCGCCGACGAGGTCGTGGAGCGCTACGGCGTCACCCCCGAGCAGTGGCCGGACTTCCGTGCCCTGACCGGCGACAGCGCCGACAACATTCCCGGCGTCAAGGGCGTCGGTCCCAAGGTCGCCGCCGGCCTCCTGCGCGACGGCATGCGCCTGGACGCCCTCCCCGGCTCCGATCGGCTGACCGGCGCGAAGGGCCGCGCGATCACCGAAGCGTGGGGCGACGTCCAGCGCTGGCGGGATCTGATCACCATGCAGCGCGACCTCGTCCTGCCGTTGTCCCCGGACGGGGAGGTCAGCCCCCAGCTGCCCAAGCCCGCCGACGTCGTCGAAAAGCTGGGGCTGTGGTGAGCGCCGGCGCGCCGGGACCGGTCCTGGCCCTGCTCGCGCACCCCGACGACGCCGAACTCTGGGTCGGCGCCACCCTGGCCCACCACGCCCAGCACGCCACGGTCACCATCGCCGTGCCCCATCGCGATGAGGAGCGCGACGCCGAAGCGCGCGAGGGAGCCGCCGTCCTCGGCGCGCAGCTGCGGCAACTCGACCGGCTCGACGAGGAAGCGGTCCGCCGGCTGCTGCTGGAGACCCTTCCCGAGGTCGTCATCACGCACCCGCTCAACGACGTCCACCCTGAACATCGCGCCGTCGCCACCACCGTGCTCGCCGCACTGCCCGAGCCCAGGATCGCCACCGGCTGCCCCAGACGCTTCTACACGTGCGACAGCTACAACTCCCTCACCCTCGACGGCCCCGTGCGCGCCGACGTGATCGTGGACGTCACCGCGACGTTCGACACCAAGATGGCGGCCCTGCGGAAGCACGTCAGCCAGCCGATAGACGAGCACTTCGGGCCGATGGCCGAAACCCTCGGCCGACTCTGGGGAGCACGCATCGGCGCCGGCTACGGCGAGGCGTTCACCGCCGTGCCGCTCCTCGGCTGCCTGCCCGGCGCCACCCAGCTCTGACCCCCCTCGCGCAGGCTGCCCGCGCCGACCGGCCGGTGGCAGGCGGCCTGCGCGCGCCCCTCGCCATGGAGCACCACATGGAGACCAGCGCCGCCAACTACAAAGACAGCAGCTCCTGGTTCCGCTGCCGACCATCCACCGCACGACTGCGGCCGTATCCCGGGGCACCACCTACGTCGACTTCGACCCGCTCGCCATGAACCACGCATGCACCCACCTGACCCCCGGCGATGCCGTCCGGACCCTGGCGGCCGACCTCCTCGACACCGCCAGACTCTTCGCTGCACCGGAGGTGGCTGACCGCCTGGACCTGACCAGCCCGATCGCCGTCAGCGTCCACGCCGACCTGCACTGGATTCCGGACGACGACGCGTCGGCCACACGCTGCACGGACTCGTCTCCCGTCTCCCCGCCGGCAGCACAGTGTCCATCACCCATGCGACCGCCGACCACACTCCCGCGATCCGGCGAGCCCTCGCGGACGCCGTCGCGGACAACGACTTCACGCTGCACCTGCGCACCGCGCACCGGCTTCACGATCTGCTCAACGGCCTGGTCCTTCTGCCGCCCGGCCTGGCACCGGCCGGCAGCTGGAACGCCGGCCACGCTGCGAGCACCGACACAACGACCTGGGCCGGAATCGGCCTCAAGGCCACCTGGCCTGACCCCGTAACCCACCAAGAAAGCGAAGGCACCGTGACGCCCATACCCTCGCCCGCCCGCCCCCGGGTCGACACCCCCCGCGTCGAAAGCCTCACCAGGGAGCTGCTCATCGCGCTCGGCGAGGACCCCGACCGCGAAGGCCTGGCCGACACGCCCCGCCGCGTCGCCGCCTGGTGGACCGAGTTCCTCAACCGCGACCCCGGCACGTTGGGAACCACGTTCGCCCACGCCACCACCACCGACGACTTCGTCCTCGTCCGTGACATCGAGGCCTGGAGCGTGTGCGAGCACCACCTCCTCCCCTTCCGCCTCAAGGTCGCCATCGCCTATGTCCCCGGAGCGCGGGTCCTCGGCCTGTCCAAACTGGTCCGACAGCTGCGCGTCCACTCGAACGCGCTGCAGCTGCAGGAGCGGGTGGTCCGGGACGTCGCCCACGACATCGCCAAGGCCTCAGGTACGGACGACGTGGCCGTCATCGCCGTCGGCGAACACCTGTGCATGAGCATGCGCGGTGTGGAGGCCGCTCCGGCCCGAACTGTCAGCTCGTGCCGGCTCGGACGCACCGCGAGCGACTCCGAGCTCGCGGCGCGAATAGACCGTTGGGTCCTCAGCCCCGTCCTCTGACGCATCGCCATCAGGCAGTTGAGCTGGCAACGTCGCCGCCCCTCGACACGAAGCGAATCGATCCCGAGAAGCTGGCCGAATGGAGCGACGACCGCCCCGACGACCCCGACCACTCCGGCGAACTCGGTAACACCTGGGGCTGCGACATCGCGGCGCAGGCACTGCTCCTTGGCATCGAGCGCTTCCTTCGTCTCGGCTACGACGTCGTTGACGTGCGCAGCTTCGTAGATCGCGCCCTTGGGTCTCCCGACGACCACTAGCGCGCCCGGCGTACCCGGCATCGCCGGTCGGGCCGCCGGGGAATCGAAAAGTGCCGGGCTCGCCGGGAACCGCCAGATTAGAAATCGGCTTGATCGCCCCATTCGAACAGGGACAGGATCCTCACTCATGGAAAAAACCTGGGAGATTGTCAACTCCCTTGCTGCCAGGCTCGATGCACACTTCGACCGCGGCGACGAGCTGCGCTGGACCGTGCAGGCCCTGAAGCTCCAGGAGGAGGCCGGGGAGGTCGCGGAGGCCGTCATCGGCGCCCTCGGCGCCAACCCCCGCAAGGGCTTCTCCCACGACTGGGACGACGTGCGCAAGGAGACCTGCGACGTGGCGCTGTCCGCCCTGGTGATGCTCGCCCGGATGGGCGGCGACCCCCGCCGGTTCTTCGACGAGCACCTTCGCTCGGTCGCCGCCCGCGACACCAACGGGACCACCCCGGCCTGAGCACCCACCGCAGCCCGAGGCCGGGAGTCCGCTCCCGCCCTCGGGCTCCACGCCCGCACGCCCACCCGTCGACGGAAGGACCCGGATGAGCAGGACTCCGAAACGCGCCGAGGAGGTCTCCGACAGCGAGCAGCTGCTGTTCGGCGGCCCGATGCGCTACGACTACGGGTGGGCCAAGCACGAGATGGCCAGCGGGGAGGTCACGTTCTGGGCGGTGGCCCGCCAGATGCCCCGCTTCCTGCGCCTCGCCGGGCGGATGGCGTGGCAGGCCGACCCCCGAGCCCTAGTCGCCCTCATCGGCGCGGAGGTGCTGCGCGGCCTGGCGGCAGCCGCCGCTCTGATCGCCACCAACCGTGCGCTGACCGCGATCCTCGCGCCCGGCGAGGTCGGGCACGTCCTGCGCGCCGCCGCTCCGGCGGTCATCGCGGTCGGGCTCCTGGCCGCGCTCTCAGCAATCCTCTCCACCGTCTCCGGCTGGGCGGGTGGACGGCTGGAGCCCGCGGTCTTCCGCCGCGCGACGGTGGAGTTCCTGGGCATCGTCAGCCGCTCCGAGCTGGAGGCCATCGAGGACGCCGAGTTCCTCGCCGAGGTCGACAGCGCCCGCTGGGGCGCGATGTCCCTGCAGAACATCATCGGCCAGGCCACCTCCGTCCTCACCGCCAGCCTCTCCCTCGTCTCCGCCGCCGGCGTGCTGTCCGTCCTCCACCCGGCGCTGCTGCCGATGCTGGTACTGATCACCGCACCGCGCGGATGGGGCGCCGTACTCACCGCCCGCCGCCAGTACGCCTCCACCCGCGCCTGGCTCCAGCACTCCCGCGCCAGCAGCGCCTTGGCGGACATGATGATCCGCCCCTACTCCGCGGCCGAGCAGCGCGTCCACGCGAGCGGTCCCTTCCTGCTCCACCACTACGAACAGATGGCCGCCTCCGCCGAACAGGAACAGGCCCGCCTCGCCGGTGCCCGCGCCCGGACCGACCTGTTCACCGCCGCCCTCGCCGGCCTCGCCACCACCGCAGCCTTCGCCCTGCTCGGCTGGCTCGTCGTGGACGGCTCCATCCCGCTCGCCGCAGCCGGCACCGCCGTCGTCGCCATCCGCACCGGATCCGCGAGCATCGGCGGCCTCGTCTCCCAGGTCAACCGCCTCTACGAGGAGTCCCTCTTCGTCCGCGACCTCGACCAGCTACGCCGCGACGGCCACCGCCGGGCCATCCCCACCGGCGGCACGCCCCTGCCGGAGCGCCCGGAGACGATCACGGTCGAGGAGGTGACGTTCAGCTACCCCGGTCGCGAGGTCCCGGCACTGGACAAGGTCAGTCTCACCATCCCGCGGGGGAAGGTCGTCGCCCTGGTCGGCTCCAACGGGTCGGGCAAGTCGACGCTGGCCAACGTCCTGTGCGGCGTTTACCAGCCACACCAGGGCAGGGTGCTGTGGGACGGCGTCGACACCGCCTCGGCCGACCGTCACCAGCAGTTCCGCAGCGTCGCCCTGCTCGCGCAGAACTTCCAGCGGTGGATCTTCACGCTGCGGGCCAACCTGCTGCTGGGCCGCCCCGAGGTCCCCCTCGGTCAGGAGCACCTGGACGCCGCCGCCGACTACGCCGACCTCCAGCCGGTGCTCGACGAACTTCCCGGCGGCTGGAACACCCTGCTGGCCAAGGGCTTCGAGGGCGGTGTCCAGCTGTCCGGCGGCCAGTGGCAGAAGGTCGCCCTGGCCCGGACCCGCCTGCGCCTGACCACCCCGGACCAGGACGGCCGGCTGCCGGCGCTGGTCGTCGTCGACGAACCCACCTCCGCACTGGACCCACAGGCCGAAGTCGCCGCGTTCGAGCAGATCCGCCACCTCACCGACCTCGGCGTCACCGTCGTGCTGATCACCCACCGCCTCGGCGCCACGGCGAAGGCCGACCACATCTTCGTCCTCGACCACGGCCGGCTCATCGAGGAGGGCACTCACGCCGACCTCATGGCCCGCCAGCCAGCCAGTCGCTACCGCGAGGCGTATCTCCTGCAGGCTCACCAGTACGAGACCACCGTCCCCGGCCAGGCCCGCGGCCGGGACGTCGCCGACACCCACTGATCTCCAGTACAGCCCCGGACAACCGAAACTCTCCCAACTCCTGGAGGCGACGATGAAACCGCTATCGGGGCCGAACCCGGGCAGTGAAGCCCACGGTCCGACCGCCACAGACGCTCCTGCTGCGGCAGGGCAGTTCGAGGCTCCGCCCGCGCTGTCGGCACCGTCGGCCGGCGAAGCGTACCTGCCCGACAAGACGAGAAGCCCGTTGATCGACTTCGATGGGCTGACCGCGCTGGCCCTCCGCGAGGGCATCGAGCGGATCGGCGTTGGCGTGGTGGTCCGCGACAGCGCCGACCGGATCCTGATGATCCGCAGGTCCCAGCACGACGCGCTGCCCGGCCTGTGGGAGTACCCCGGCGGCGGCCGTGAGGCGGGCGAGGGTGTGGAAGCGGGCGCGGCACGGGAGCTGACCGAGGAGACCGGGCTCACCGGCCTGCCGCTGGAGTACGCGCGGCACCTCGACTTCACCAGCCAGTACGGCAACCGGGTACGGCAGTTCGTCTTCACCACCGTCGTGCCGGACGGCACCCCGATCGCCCTCTCCCGAGACCACGACGACCACCAGTGGGCGAGTGCAGACGCTCTGCCTGCGGCCGGCGACGGGCAGCGGGAGGTCGTCGAGTGGCTCGTCCGCCGTCTGGCCCTCCCCCGATGGCGGCCGGTCGGCGGCTACATCACCACCATCGCCCGGCCCACGGCCTACGGCAGCTTCCTGGTCACCGACCCGCAGGGCCGCATCCTCGGCATGCGCTCGACCATCGCCCCGGGGGGGTGGAACTTCCCCGGCGGCAACGTCGAGCACGGCCGAACACCGTTCGCCACCGCGCTGATCGAGGCCATGGAGGAGCTGGGCCTCGATCTCGCCGCGGAGAATCCCGAGATCATCGCCCAGCGGCGCCTGGTGGCCGTCATCCACGAGCAGGCGGGCACGGAGTACCCGGTGCCGGTCTGCGGCTATGTCTTCGACGGCGGCGTCCTCACCCCCGAACAGCAGACGAGGATCCACCTCGATCCGGCTGAGCACACCGAGTGGCGGTTCGAGACCGCGCACGACTGGCGCGCGCTCATGGAACCGCACCGCTACCAGCGGCTTCTGCAGGTGCTGCGCGCCCACCGCAGCGGCACGCCGCTGTACGTGGAGCGTCCGGCGCCACCGGAGGACGACTTCGAGGGTGTCATGGTCCTGGTCACGGACGCCCGGGGTCGACTGCTGATGCACCACCGCGACCGCAACCCGGGCATCGCGTGGCCGGGTCACTGGACGCCGATCGGAGGCTGGCGCGAGGGCCGGGAAACGGCCGAGGAGACCGCTGCGCGCGAGGTCGCCGAGGAAGCCGGGATCACCGTCTCCGACCTACGGCCGGTACCCGGCCCGCAGCACGACCTCGTACACCCGCTCACCCGCGTCCTGCACGGCGTCTGGGACGGCCCCGAGACGGACCTGCGACTCGGCGACGAGGGCCTGGCGGTGCGCATGGTCCCCCTCGACGAGGTACCGCTGCTCAAAGTCCCGCCCTACATGCGGCACTACCTGCCGCTGCTTGCCGCCACAGCCGACCGAACCACCGGGAGGACCGCATGAACACTGCGCTGGGCCCTCGACCGCCGCCACGACGAAGAGGTCCTCGGCTACACCCGCACCGTCCTGGTCCTGCTGCGCCGACCCGCGCACGCCACCTGAAGCCCCATCCGTCGAACGTCCTTGGAGGTAGTGCTGTGGAGAGCCTGCGACAGGCCGTGTCCGTCATCGCCCACGACCGGGCCACGGGGGTGGTCGCACTGATCCGCTACGCGGTGAACAGCTGGAGCGCGACACCCGCGTGGACCATCCCCGGCGGCAAGGTCGAGGTCGGCGAACGCCTCGACGAGGCCGCAGCCCGCGAACTCGCCGAGGAGACGGGACTGCTGGTCGCGCCCGAGAACCTGCGGCTCGTCCACACGATCCAGGTCAAGGCAGGGTGGGACGGCAAGGGTCCGTTCCTCCTCTCGGTGTTCCTCGCCACCGCCTGGAGCGGCGAGCTGACGAACACCGAACCGGACAAGCACCTCGACGTGGCGTGGGCCCCGGCCGACAAGCTGCCGCTGCCCATGTTCCCCACCTCCCACGCCGCCCTGACCATGTACCTGTCCGGCGGGCGCGGCTTCTCCACCCACGGCTGGGACGGCCCGTTCGACCCGCGCGCGCTGGTCGGGGCGTGAGGACGGTGGGCCGCCACCAGCGACCGCCCGACCCAGTGCTGCCGACCGACGCCGACGCCCGCCTCGACGCGATCGGCAGCCGGCGTGCCGTCGTCGAGGAGGGCATCGTCGTCTTCCCGGAATCGGCCGCCCCGTACGCGTATCGCACCGTCCACCGCCCCGACGGCGGAGTCGACCACCACCTCGTACGCCTCGAACCCCCGCCACCACCCCTTCCCCTCTGACCGCACCTCCTGGAGGAACCCCCGTGCCTCAGCTCCCCTCCCTCCTCGGGGTGGTCGCGCACCCGGACGACGAAGCGCTCCTCCTCGGCGGGGTCCTCGCCCAGCACGCCGCTCGCGGCGCACGGACGGCGGTGGTCACCGCCACCTGGGCCCCGGACACCCACCGGGCCGCCGAACTCGCCGAATCCCTGCGGATCCTGGGTGCGGGCGAGCCGAGGATGCTCGGCTACGCCGACCACCGCATCCCCGAGTCCGCGCCCGGCTGGCCGCGGCTCTGCGACGCGCCCCTCGACCAGGTCGTCGAGGACGTCGTACGGCACATCCGTGCGGTCAGGCCCGAGACAGTAGTCACCCACGACGCCTACGGGCAGCTCACCGGCCACCCGGACCACCGGCTGACGCACCGCGCCACTCTGCTGGCCGTCGCTGCTGCAGGACTCGAATACCTCTACCCGGAAGCCGGAGAGCCCTGGCAGCCCACCACCGTCCACCTGGCTACCCACCCGCACTCGGCGCTCGCCGACCTCGGCCCGCTCCTGACCCGGGCCGCCAAGTCCGTACTCAGCGTGCCCGCCGACACCGTCGACCTGACGGTCGACGTAACCCCCTGGCTCGGCCAGAAGTGGGCCGCGATCACCGCGCACCGCAGCCAGGTAGAAAGGGAACGCCCACTGCCCGGCCTCCTGTCCCGACTACCCCGAGACGCCAGGGACCGGATCCTCGCCACCGAGTACTACACGCGCCTCGCCTTCCGGCCCACGCCCGGCAAGGCCGGATGAACAACGCCCCGGTCCGGTGCGGGCTGGGTGGGCTCCGCCTGACGGCACCGGACACCGCCGACCGACCCGACCGTGGAGCCCCTCGTGCGCATCACCAACTTCAACCTCTACAAGGCCCGCCCGTCCGAGATCGGCACGGCCCGGTGGCGGGCCCGCGTCGCCGCGGTCCGGGAACTGGCGCCGGACATCCTCACCGTCCAGGAGATCCTGGTCGACGAGGTACCCGATCTCCGGGACTGGGACCGCGCCGCCGCCGAGGTCGTACGGCGTCTTGCCGCGGACTGCGGCCTGGTCGCGGACCTCTCCCGCGGGGGCACGGCCGGTGTCGCGACGGCCGCGAGCCTCCACCGTCCCTGGTACACGGCCGTCCTGTGGAACCCCGAGGCCGTGGCCCCCGTCCCGGACGGCTTCCAGAGCTACGGGGCGCCCGACTTCTGGCACGCTCTGACGACCGTCCGGCTGGACGTCGGCGCGAGCGAGCCGCTCCTGGTCGCCTCGTACCACGGCGATCCGTTCCGGCCCGACTTCCGTGCCACTGAGGCACTGCGGCTGAAAGGGCTTCTGCGGCGCACCGGCGGCGCGAAGGTGGGCCTGGTCGCCGGGGACTTCAACTCCGTCTCGGCTGCCACCGGCCCCGACGGCGGCTTCTACGACGCCGAGCCCTACACCGGTCAGGACCACGACGACTTGGAGTACCAGTGCGTCCCGGGAACGGTCGGCTCCACGAACGTGGCCGACCGGCGACCGACCGAGGCGCTGCTGCGGCGTGGGTTCACGGTCGACGCTGCCGCCCACCTCGGTGTGCCGTGGCAGCCGACCGTCGGGTACTGGGCGGACGGGGACGGCGATCCGGATCCGTGGGGAGCGCGCCGTATCGACCTGGTCCTCGTCACCCGCCCCGTCGTACCCGCACTCGTCCGCTACGGCGTCCACGTCTCACCCGCTGGTGAGGCGGCCTCCGACCACCGGCTCGTCCACGTCGACGTGGACGTCGCCAGGATCGCTCCCACCTGACGAACGGCCGGCCCGTAGCCGCTCCGCCGCTTGTCCCAGTCCCGAGTTGCCGCCGGAACCCCGGCCGCATCCGCACACCTTGGAGGCACCATGTCCGCCCCGGGCAACCCCGACCCCGTGGACACCCACGCGGTTCCCGTGTCCGCACCCGACTGGCCGGGCCTGTTGCGGCAGGGCACCGGCCCGATCCAGGCCGAGTTCCGCCGGCTCGTCGAACAGACCAGCCATTACCACGGGTTCAGCCCCGACCTCGTCTGGGGCAACCTGCAGACCCGTGACTACGCCAGGGAGGTCCTGCGGCTGGTCGCCGACCTGCACGACATCCCCCGCGACCTCGACGCCGGAGCCACCGAACGCCTCGCGCGTGCCCAGTACCTCGGGCAGGGCGGACGCACCTACCACGTCCTGCTGGGCGAGCAGGCCCTGCTCACCGGCATCGGCGGCCCGGCCGTGATGCGCCCCCAGCTCGCCCACCTCCTGGAGGCGATGGACCTGCCCGGCCTCACCCTCGGCGTCATCCCCGCCCGCGCCCGGCTCCTCGTGTACCCGGGTGACGGCTTCGGGGTCTTCGACGGCACCCGGGTCGAGGTCGAGGGCTATCGCGGTGGCGAGACAATCACCGACGACCGCATCAAGATCTTCCAGCGAGCCTTCGACCGGCTCAAGCAGTCCGCCGTGTACCTCGACGACGCCCGCGCCATCATCACCACCGCCCTGCAGAACACCTGAACACCCCCATCCCTCCAGCCTGCGAAGGACAACTGCCCGTGCCACCGACCCCTGCCCCGTCCCTCCGTACCGGCGAGCGGCCCGGCCGCAACGACCGCCCCAGCGAGGACCGCATCCTGGCCACGCCGTCCGGCGACGCCTTCGTGGTCCTCGACGGAGTCTCCACGCTCTCCGACGACCGGCCTCGCGGTGGCTGGTACGCGGACACCCTCGGCAAGCTGATCGTCGACCGCCTCACCGCAGGCTCGGAGGCGGAGCTGACCGACGTTCTGCACGACGCGATCTCGGCGATCACCCGCGAGTACGCACTGACACCGGGGGCCTCACCCGCCGCGACGGTGTCTGTCGTGCGCCTGGGCGACACGGTGGTGGAGGCAGCCGTCCTGGGCGACAGCCCCGTCGTGGTGATCGGCCACGACGGCACGGTGCGAACGCTCACGGACACCCGTCTGGCCGAGCTGGTCGAGACCCGCCCGCAGGCCGCCGAGTACCGGCGGCGCCTGGCCACGGGCAGCGGCTTCGACACCCGGCACCACCAGCTGCTGGTCGAGCTGCGCGAAGCCCAGATGGGATGGATCAACCAGCCGGGCGGCTACTGGGTGGCCGAGGCCGTCCCGGAGGCCGGCCGCCAGGCGGTCACGGCCACCTGGCCACGAGCCGAGATCGCCCAAATCCTCGCCGCCACCGACGGGGTGTCCAGCGCGGTCGACGACTACGGCCTGTACTCATGGACGGAGCTGGCCGCCTCCTGCCGCGCCGACGGGCCGCAGGCCCTGGTCGACGCCATCCACCGGGCCGAGGAGCAGGACGCCCACGGCCGAACCTGGCCCCGCTACAAGCCGAGCGACGACAAGGCCCTCGCCCACCTCGACCTCACGGCGGGCGGGCCACCCGCCGGCTGAGCCCGCGCACGCACCTGCCGGGCGCGAGCGGCACCGCTCGCGTCCGGCAGGCCACTGCGGATCACGGGCGAGGCCGGGCCGGCACCTGCGCCTCCGGACCGTCCAGTGCCCAGGCCAGCCACTCCAAGCCCCACTGGAGCGGGGTTCCGCGCCGGTCGGTCAGCGCGGCCGGGACCTCGAACATGTCCGGCAGCGGGATGTGCTCGCGCAGCAGCGGCTCGGCCAGCTGCGCCAGCCACTCGTACCCGGGGACACCTGTGTGGCCGGCGACGAACCCCTCGACCACCGCGGCTGCGCGCACCGGGTCGCCAGCCGTGGCCCGGATCTCCGTCTCGGGGACATCACTCACTCGGCCGGCGTGCTCATCGGCAGCGGCCAGCAGGAGCAGCGCCAGCGCTTGCAGCCCGTGGACGGCGTACGAGTCGTACGGGCCCTCGTCGTCCTCCCAACGGGGTTCAACCAGTTCGGCCCCCCGCCACAGCGCGTCCGACCATCCGGCCGATCGTGCCGGCGCCGCCAGCGCGCCGGCCCTCCACCACAGCCTCTTCTTCTTGACCACTCTCGTCCCCTTCTCGGCAGCCCTGCCCTCACTATGCCCGGCCACGTACAACAGCTGCCGCCATTCCGCCGCACGCGGCAACCCCGTGCTGGGGTCAGCGGCCGGGGAATCCGACTGCGGACTGCACCCCGATGCCGGGGCGGGCCGCCCTCGCGCCGCGCGGCCTGGCGAGGAGGTGGGCGCGCGGCTCGGTCATGTGAGTTCGGCCAGGAGTTCGTCGGCGGTGCGGGCCATGGTTTCGGTGAGCGGCCCCGGGGTGCCGGTTCGCTTGTGGGCGCGGGCGGTGTTGGCGCACAGCAGGAGGCGGGACAGCTGTCCGGAGCGGGTGTTGAGGACGTCGGCGAAGAGGTCCAGGACCTTGTCGGCGACGGCGGGCTGGGGGAGGGAGGCCGCCCAGAGGCAGGCTGCGTCGAGGCCGACGGGGGCGTTGCCCCAGTCCTCCCAGTCGAGGACGGCGAGGTCGGGGCCGCACAGGTTCGCCCAGCCGAGGTCTCCGTGGGCGCAGGCCCAGTCGGTGACGGTGGTGTCGACGGTGTCGCCGTAGATCTCGCGGATGCGTGCGGTGAGGTGGGTTTGGGGCATGCAGAGGCGGTCGGTGGTGTGGCCGGCGAGCGAGTCGAGGGCGGCGCGCAGGTCGGTCCACCACTGCTCGGGCAGGTGCGGGTCGGTGGTGAGGTCGGCGCGTTGGGAGATGGAGCGGGCCGGGATGTGCGTCATCTCGTCGGCGCGCCAGACCACACCGTGCCGGGTGTCGGTCCAGGAGGCCGCGGCGAACCATTCGGGCCGGGGAACGCCGGCGAGGGCGGCGGCGGCTTCGAAGCCGTTCCAGCGCTGGCTGTTCAGCCGGTCGGGCCGTCGCCAGGCCAGCCGGACCCAGGTGCCCGCTGCGGTGGGGAACCCGGCGGAGCCGTTGTGGGCCGAGTAGTGGCCGGCCTTCCGCTGGAGGGTGCAGCCCAGGCGGCTCTCGGTGGCATCCAGGACCTCCTCCAGGTCGACGGTCGACAGGTCATCCAGGTTCTGCTGCACGGGCGTTGTCCCCTCCTGCCTCGCGGTGTTCTCGCACCGT
This sequence comes from Kitasatospora sp. NPDC088346, assembly GCF_044740765.1. NCBI lineage: Bacteria > Bacillati > Actinomycetota > Actinomycetes > Kitasatosporales > Streptomycetaceae > Kitasatospora > Kitasatospora sp. NPDC088346. The sequence continues at coordinate 43,814 of NZ_JBIURH010000026.1, read as the reverse complement.
AGCGGCTTCGCGCAGCAGTGTCCGGTAGCGGGAAAGGGTGTCGGGGTCGGTCTCGATGTCGGTTGTGGCGGTGGCGAGTTCGGCGAGGTGCGCGGGGTCGGAGGTGCCTGCGGCGATCCGGGCGACGGCGGGTGTGCCGTAGGCGATGGCGAGTGCTGCTTGCAGGGCGGGTGCGGTGCGCCGTCCGGCGAGGAAGGGCCTGGTGTCGAGCTGCTTCCAGAGGGGGTCGGCGGGGTTGCCGCCGAAGGGGGCCATGCCCCAGCGGTTTTCGGGGCGCAGGTGTTCGGCGAGCCGGTCGCCGGCGTCCAGGATGTGGGCGGGGACGGCGAGTCCGGCGCGGGTCATCAGGACGTCCGGCCGGGGTACGCCGTCGAGGTGGGCGAGGAGCGGGGCGGGGTTCCAGGTGGCGACGCCCCAGCGGCGGATGCGGCCCCGCTCGCGCAGGCGGACGAGTTCCTCGGAGGCGCGGGCGAGTCCGGCCGGGTCGTGCTCGGGGTTGTGCAGGAGGAGGGTGTCCGGCGGGCGGCCCAGGTCGCGGTTGGCCTGGTCGGCGGCGGCGCGCAGGCGGTCGGGGTCGAGGTCGTGGCCGTCGGGGAAGTAGCCGATCTTGGTGGTCAGGTCGAAGCGATGCAGGAGCTGCCCGGCCTGGTCGGCGAGCACCCGGTGGGCCTGGTGGTGCTGGTAGTTGGTGGCGGTGTCGAGGGCGGTTACGCCGAGGTCGAGGGCTGCGGCGAGTAGGTGACGGCGGGGACCAGCCCGGTATAGCCCGAGGGCGAGTCGCCGGTCAGCGGGGCGCACAGGCCCTCCTTCACGAGATGATCGGCGAGCGCGGCCAGGTCGGGTCCGCCGTGGGCGAGGTGGACCGGGTGACCGGACAACAGGGTTCGCAGGGGCTGTTCGGCGCGGGGCCGGAAGGTGAGGCGCTTGCCGCCGGCGACGACCACGACGCCAGCCGCCGTGGTGGTGATCTCGGGTTCGAACTCGGTGACGGCGGCGACGGCTTCCAGCGGGCCGAGGGCGTGGATGTGCGGGAGGTGGCGGGCCGGCGGGGTGTTAGCGCGGGTGGCCGCGAGGTAGGTGGCGGGATCGTGCTCGCGGGCGAGTTCGGCCAGACGGGCGACCAGCAGGTCGTTTGCGGGCACGCCGTCGGCGGTCTCCAGGTCGGTGCGCATGAGCTGGTCGGCGCGCGCGGTGTCGGCGAGGGCGGCGATCCAGCTGACCGGGGTGCGGCGGGTAAGGCCGAAGGTGACGTGCAGGGTGTGCCCGTCGTCGCCGGAGCCGACCCGGGTGGCGGTGTGCCAGTAACCGCGGGGGATGTGGATCACGTCGCCCGGGTTCATCACGCCGGCCCACAGGACATCCTCGGCGGGGGTGAGGTTGCGTTCGGCGTCGCGGTACATCGGCACCGGCCTCGACGGGCCGCGGACCTCCCACGCCTTCTGGCCGGAGACCTGGACGCAGACAACATCATGATCATCCCAATGCAATCCGAAGCCGGCGGTGTCGCCCACGCCCAGGTAGGCGTTCACCGAGACCAGTTCGCCCGACCACCACCCCAACGCCCGGCAGGCCACCTCCAGGGTGGGGTCGAAGGTGTCGACGCTGTCGAGCACCAGAGAACCGCCGGCGGACAGGACCCTTCCGAGGGAGGCCATGTCGGCCTGCTTGACCGCCTGGCGCCGCCGGTTGACCACCTCGGTCAGGTACTCCGAAGGGTGAAGCTCCTCGCCGGCGGCGTAGCAGCGCAACTGTGGGTTGGCCAGGTGCCTTCGCATCACCAGATCCAGGAGGCGGTGCGGCGTCATCAGCTGGGCGGCCAGGTCCGGCTCCGGGAGCTGCCCGCGGGCGAACGCGCGCCCGATGGCGCCCGGCCCGTCCCAGCCCAGCGCCTTCTCGATGCCTGCGACGAGCCGGTGCTCCATGCGGTCTCCTAGCCTCGGGGAAGGTTCAGGTCGCGGTTCTCGCCGTCGTCACCAGCACTGTTGCCGGAGCTGGTGACGTCCGAGCGCTCCGCCTCGTACCGGTCGTGCGCTCCGGAGAGCTGCTCGACCGCCAGCAGCAGGTCGTCCTCGTCCATCGGGGTCACCTCCCTTCCCTGCCCGACGGGACCATCGACCTCAGCCGCGCGAACGGCCCGACGCCCCGATGAGCAGTCTTCGAACGTAGGCGAAAGAACAGGACGACCGCAGCGCCTGAACCGGCCACACCCCGCGCTCCGCAAACCACCGACCGACCTGCGGGTCGGCACCGGGCACAGCACGGTGCCGCTGGTGGTTCCCGACAGCGACGTTGGCGGATTGTGGGCGGCCCCGCCCGCACGACGACCTCGCGCGGGCCCGTGCAACCCGCGCCTCGACAACGGACCGCGGCCCTGCACGGGCCTACGGAAATCCTGTTGCCGCCACCAGCGGCGGCGCGCTTCCATCTACGGATGGAGACATCAACTCCGCATCACCTCAACGAATTTCGCGGCAATGGGTACACCGTGGTACCCGACATCCTCACGCCCGGCCAGGTGGCTGCCTGGCGCACATTGGTCGCCCGGTACGTCGACCAGCAGCCGCCCGAGGACGGCCAGACCGGACCGTACTTCCTGTGGCCCGTACTCGCACAGGACCCCGAACTGCGCGCCCTGTACGGCGGCAGCGCCGTCGCCGACACCATCCGTCCCTTTCTGCGGGAGGGCCTCGGGCTGGCGGAGCCGGAGGTCGCGCAACTTGCGCTCACCCTGCCCCCGCACCCGCGCCACCCCGGCGCCCCGCACATCGACGGCCTGACCCCCACGGAGGAGGACGGCCGCCCGGGAACGTTCACCGTGCTCGCCGGCCTGCTCCTGACCGACCAGCGCGACCGCGACCGGGGAAACCTGTGGGTGTGGCCGGGCACTCACCTGCGCACCGCGGCGTGGCTGCGTAAGCAAGGTGCGGACGCGCTGGCCACGGCGGCGCCCTACCCGCCCGTCGAGCTGGGCGAGCCGGTGCAGGTCACCGGAGCCCCTGGCAGCCTGGTCCTCGTGCATTACCTCCTGGCGCACAACATCGGCGGGCACTTCGGGACGGCCCGCGACGTGCCGCGGGAGACCGTGTACTTCCGCCTTCACGCGGGCGGCCACCGCAAACGCTGGCGCGAGGTCGTGACCGACCCGCTGGTGGAGTTCGCCAGCTGACGGGTGGGGGCGCCCAAGCCGGGGTCACGAGGCGGCCGGCCAGGGAGAGCCTCCGGGCTTGTCTGCCGTGCGGCCCGTTCCGTTGCTGGGCGCGTGAGGGTCGCCACTTCTCCTGCCCAGCACCCCGGGCCGGACCTTCGTGCCCTTACCGTCGAGGGAGGGGCGACAGGAAGGGCAGTTTGAGTGGCGCGGTCGGAATCTCCCGAGCCCCGGGTGAAGTGGATGACGTGCGGCGAGTGCCTGGGTGTGACCCGGTACCGCCCGGTGGGCACGTGCGCCGGCTGGCCGTGCCCGCACCGCCGCGATTCGAGCGCCACCGATCTGGAGGCACTGCTCGCGCCTAATGCCGCGTGGTCCTTTCCGTGGGGGGAGCGCGCCCAGCTCTCCGAGGAATCCGCCTCACCCTCGACCGAGGCGGCCTGACGCGATCGCCGGCCAGCGCCTGGCCGGGTCCGGCAACTCCTAGGCCGCAGTCGCACGCAGTTTGGCGGGCACGTCGACCCGGTCGGGCACGGTGAGCCCGAGAACCTTGGCGAGCTCGATGGTGGAGACCCTGTAGGCCTTGCCCGCGCGGATGAGCGGCACCGGGTACTGGCCGGACTTGGCGAGGTCGTACCCGGCCGTGCGGCCGAGGCCGAGGGAACGGTTGGCAGTTGTGAGGGTGACGCAGGTGGGCAAGTTGATCAGCTCGGCGATGGTCATGGCCGGGTGGAACCGGTCGCTGGTGCTCGACGCCATGGGGGCCTCCTGCTGGTCACTGATACGCCGAGCGGGTTACCCGACTGGAAAATTGGTATCACATGCTCGACCAGTGAGCAGGCGACATGGAATACTGCTCAGCTATGGAGCAGAGCGAGTGGGTTGAGCAACTGGCGAGCATGAGCGGCGCCGCCATCAGGAAGCGCAGGGCGGAGCTGAGCCTCACGGCGGGGGCGGTCGCCCAAAGGTGCACGGACCTTGGCTTCCCTATCAGCCGCCCGTCCGTGTCCCGGCTGGAGGCGGGGAAGCGGGACGCTCCGCTGAACCTCGCCGAGCTCCTGGTCCTCGCCCGGGCACTGGAGGTGCCGCCAGTCCTGCTGATCGCCCCGCTCGATCAGCAGGAGAGCATCCACATCGCACCCGACGTCGAGGTCCCGGCAGCCGAGGCACTCACCTGGATCACCGGCGAGTGGCCGTCCCCCGCAGAGGGCGACGGGCCCGTCGCCGCCCTCAGCGTCCTGCGCCGCCACGACCGCCTGGTGCGCACCGCCGTGTGGTCGACCGGGCAGGCCGTGGAGCGTCGACGGGACGCTCAGCTCGCCGGGCCGGACGATTACCAGCGCGCCAGCGAGACTGCCCAGCAGCTGGAGGACGTGGCCCGGCGCGACCGCGAGGACGTGCTGAGCGAGCGCCGACGTCTGCGCGAGCTGGGCGCCTTCCCCCCGCCCCTGCCCTCCGAGATCGTCTTCGTCGACCCCGCCGGGGCGGCCTCGTGAAGCCGCTCAAGGGCTCCGTCAACCGGCGCTGCGGGTGCCGCAACCCAGAGACCGGCAAGCCCTGGGGCAGCGCGTGCCCGAAAATGCGCAACAGCCGGCACGGAAACTGGTACGTCGACCAGGAGCTGGCTCCCGCCAAGACCGAGGACGGTCTGGACCGCCGCCGTCGCTACCGCCGGTCCGGATTCGCCAACAGTGCCGAGGCGAGCAAGCACCTGAACACGGTCAAGGCCCTCCTGTCGATCGGGGGTGAGGACAACGTGGCGGCACGCACCGCGATCAGCGAAGTGCTGGAGAAGTGCGCAACCGGCAAGAAGCCGCTTCCGGACTACGACGACCTGCGCCAGCGCTACGAGTCCCAGCAGGACCTCTCCTCGAACCTTACGGTCGGCGAGTGGCTCGACAAGTGGCTCAAGGGGAAAAAGTCCCTGCGCAAGCGGGGTGCGGACCGCTACGACGTCGACATCCGCTGCCATCTCAAGCCCCATCTGGGCGACCTGCCCGTGCGCGCGCTGCGCGTGGACCAGATCAACGAGATGTTCGACGCCATCGCCTCGTCCAACATCGAGCTAGACGCGGCCAACAAGGCCCGGCGCGCCGCCCTGGACCTGCTCGCGACGGTCCCCAACAAGGGTGCGGAGAACCGGGCGCGGCGCAAGGAGCTGCGCGAGCAGATCGCCGCTATGCCGCCGTTCCGGCGCCTGACCAACCCCCCCACCCACCGCAACATCCTCGCCACTCTTCGGGCGGCCCTGAACGTCGCGATCGGCCAGAGGGTCATCCCGCCGTTCAACCCCTGCGAGTTCGTGGAACTGGCGCGCTACGAGAACCCCAAGGCGCTGCTCTGGACCCCCGAACGCGTCGAGCAGTGGAAGATCACCGGTGAGAAGCCGTCGCCGGTCATGGTCTGGACCCCCGAGCAGGTCGGGGCCTTCCTGGACTACCTGGTCTCCATCAACCACCGCCTGTACGCGCTGTTCCACGTGATCGCCTTCCGCGGCCTGCGGCGCGGCGAGGCGTGCGGCCTGCGCTGGTCCGACATCGACTGGGACGCGAAGCGGTTCAGCGTCGCCGAGCAGCTCGGCCAGGACGGCTGGGACATCCTTCCGGGCGCCCCGAAGACCCGCTCGGGCGTGCGCACCGTCGCCCTGGACATCGAGACGTCGAGCGTCCTGCGCGACCAGAAGCGCCGCCAGGCCAAGGAGTTGCTCGCAGCCGGCAACGCGGCGGCCAACCGCGACGGCCGGTGCTTCACCGAGGACACCGGCGAATGGCTGCACCCCGGCCGCCTGACCGACCTCTTCGAAGCCCTGGTCAAGGCGGCGGGCCTGCCTCCGATCCGGCTCCACGACCTGCGCCACGTCGCCGCCACCCTGGCGCTCGCCGCCAAGGTGGACATCAAGATCATCTCTGAGATGCTCGGTCACTCCAGCACGACCATTACCCGCGACATCTACCAGACCGTCATGCACGAGCTCGCCTACGAGGCGGCCGAGGCCGTCGTCGCGATCGTGCCCCGTGCCCGGCGGCGCACCTCCGCCTACGCGCCCGAGGCAGCGGCAGCCGCCCTCGCAAGCTTCGCCGACACCAGCACCTGACCTCCCTCGCCCCCTCCTCCGCCGGTCCCGGCGGAGGAGGGGCAGTGGCGTGTCCCGGCACACCGGGCCCATGAACCGCACGAGGCAGGGCACGCACCGTGATCGTGAACCCGACCGACCGGTCCGGCCCGGCCGGCGAACCCGCTTGCGACTCCAACGCAGGTTCCGCTTCCAGATCAACGGGCGGGAGGCCGAGGTCCTCGCGGTGTCCTGCGAGTGCGGCGGCGGGCGCCCGAGGTTCGAAGCCGCCCCGATACGCGGACCCTCCTGGCCCGTGGGGACGGACTGGCACCGGAGCGCCGGCTCTTCGGTCGGCGCAGCCGTTCGCGCCGGTCAGCGTTGTCGAGCACTGAGCGCGTCGCGGACGATCTCTTCCAGCGGGCTCCAATGGTCTCTGCTCGCCAGGGCGTTGGGCCAGTGGCCGGTGGGGTTCGTGGTCAGTAGATGGGGACGGGCCTGGCCGGGTCGGCTGTAGGCGAGGGCCGCGACGGTCCGCAGGTCGACCCGGGATCCCCGCGCCCGCCCGGCCAAAGAAACGGTCCGTATGAGGGCGTCGCGGCCTCCGCGCGCCAGGGACGCGACAGTGGCATCGAGCGAGGCGGCGTGGACCGCGCCACGCTTGTGCTGTTCGCCGAGCACGCTGCCGATGCTCGGCCCTCCCGCCTGGTGGGCCTCGTTGCGAGGCGCGGTGACGGCGAACGCCGCGTGAACGGCGAGGACCGCGGCCAGGGCGTTGTCCTGGACCACGTGGAGCCACGGGTCACCGCTGTCTCGGCCCTCCAGGGGCAGCGGCAGGGCGGCGTCGAGCGCGGCGCGGTAGAGCCGGTGCGGCTCGGAGAGGATCCGCAGCCAAGCACCGCGGACGCGGCCGTCCGGGGCTGCTGCCCACGATCGGGCGCTGGTGATCCAATCGCCGTGCAGGGGTGCGGAGCCGGTCAGGTGGCCGCACAGTTCGTTCAGGTAGCTCTCGTCCATCGTGGTGTCTCCCAGGGGCGTTCTGCCGGCCGTGGTTCGGCCGAGAGGCGGCCGAGGGTGCCGTTCCCGCTGAAGGGCTCGAAGGCCCGGGTTGAATCATCAGGCGTGTCCCTCGGCCGCCCGTCGGCGGCGCCGCGGCGATCAGGTGCCGGTGTGCGGCCAGGCGGCCTCCTCGCGGTAGGTCTCACCGTGCGTCAGGCAGTGGTGCAGGCAGCCCAGCAGCCGGCCGAAGACGTGCCGCAGCGCCGCGGTGTGCCGCTCGCCGGCCGCGCGGCGCCGGTCGTAGTGCGCGCGGGCACCGGGCGAGCGGCCGATCGCCGAGAAGGACCAGTAGTGGCCGGCGGTCTTCAGGAAGTTATTGGCACCCTTGCGGCGGTGGAAGACCACCCGGCTCCCCCCGCTCGTCCACGTCAGCGGCGCTGCCCCGGCGTAGCCCCGAAGCCCCCGGGCCGAGGCGAAGCGGGCGGGCGCATCACCGATCTCGCCGAGGAGCCTGGGTCCGGTCAGCTCCCCGACTCCGGGGAACGAGCGGTAGATGTCGGCCTGGGGGTGGCGGTCGAACGCCTCCACCGCGAGGGCGGCGAGGCGCTGTGCCGTCGAGGTGGCCACGTCCAGCAATTCGACGCAGACCCGTACCTCGTGCCCCAGCGCCTCCTCCAGCAGCGGGGTCTGCATCAGCACCGGGCGGCGGAACTCGGTGAACAGTCGCGCGGCGTGGTCGTCGAGGTTACGGGTCCGGCCGCCGGTCTCCAACAGGTCGTACAGGCGGCGTTTGCTCAGGCAGGCGGCCGAACGGCTGGTCGGTGCCGCCGCGATCACCGAGCGGGCCTCTCCACGGCCGATCTTCCCCGGGAGGTGGTCCCAGGCCGTCAGCGCGGCCGGGTGCACGAGCCGCAGCTGGGAGCGCAGCCGCAGCAGGTGGAACTGGCGGGTACGGGACGCCTTGAGCTGGGCGCGCGCGAGGGCGCGGACCGCCTCGGCGTCGTCCGTGGACTGGGGCTGCTCCTGGTGGCGATGCCCGTCGGTCCGAAGGATCTGGGCCAGCAAGGCAGCGTCCTCCCGGTCGGACTTCTTCCGCGTCGGCCCGGCCGTCTGCCGGTACGCCGCCACCACCGTCGGATGCACGACCACAACCGGCTGGCCGGCCTGCCGCAGACCCGCGACCAGCAGGCTGCGACCGGTCTCGATCGCGACCGGGACGTGGCGGCGGCTGTGCTGGTGGCTGGCCTTCAACCCGGACAGCAGGCTCAGGACCTCGCGCAAACCCTCGGGGGTCTCCGGGATGCGGGCGCTGGCCACCACCTCCCCGGTGCTGTCGACGACGGCGAGGTCGTTGAGGCCCTCCGACCAGTCGATGCCCGCGTACATGGCTCCGGTCCGGCCGCCCACGACACCCCCCACTCCCGAACAAACGTCCACGACTGGTAGATACATTTACCACAGGTGGGGCGCGCTGCACCGCCGCAGCCGACAGGGAAGAATGAAGGGGGTCAGCGTTGGAGGAAGAGGAACGGGAGGGGTGCATGCCCCGGGGCCCCCTGCACCAGCCTCCCGCGCGGTACGTCGCCTCCGGCAAGTGGCCCGAGGTGGTCCTGACCTCCGAGGCCCCGCCGAGCGCCCAGGCCGGACTCGCGTTCGCCCGCAACCTCGACGCGGCCATGCGCGCCCATAATCTCTCCGACCGCGCCCTCGCCCGCCGGGCCGGACTGTCCCACCCGACCATCGGGGCGCTGCGCCGGGGCGAAGTGCTCCCCGACCTCGGAACGATCGTCCTGCTGGAAATCGCGACCGGAGACGCGCTGTATCCGGCAGACCTCCACCGCCAGCTCACCCTCCCCGAGGAGACGCGGGACGGAACCCCTCCCCCGCAGCCGTAGAGCCACGCGGAAACCGGTTGTCCGCGCGCGACTGCCGCGTGATCCTCCCGGCATGGACACTCCCCCCGAACTGATCACCCTGGACCGGGTCGCTGCGCTGCGCTGCTTCAACGGCGAGGCGGACCTGCCCGAGCTCTTCCGGGTCATCGACGAAGCCCAGGAGCATCTACGGCCCTGGATGCCGTGGATCGCCGACCACAGCCTCGAAGCCACGCGCGACTTCCTTCTGCACCGCAGCGAACGGTGGCACCAGGGCACGGCGTTCACCTACGCGATCGTCATCGACGGCGGCGCCATCGCGGGCACCTGCCAGCTCTTCCGCAGCAGCGATCAGCCGGGGGTCATGGGGATCGGCTACTGGCTCCACCCGGCCGCAACCGGCCGCGGACTGGCTACCCGCGCGGGCGGCGTCCTGGTGCGCGAGGCATTCCTCCTCCCCGGGATCGAGATCGTCGAGATCGTCCACGACCCAGCCAACCGGGCCAGCGGCGCGGTACCGGCAAGGCTAGGCTTCACCGCCTGCGCACGCCGACCGGCCGAACGCCTCGCCCCCGGCGAGACGGGCGAGGAGCAGGTGTGGCAGCTGACCCGCAGACAGGCCGCGGCGCGGAGCGGAGAGGCCTCGGAGGCCGAAGCAACCCCCGCACCCGGAAACCGAGTGCACCTGCCACTTCACGATGCGTAGCATTCAGGCGTGTCTACGCGAATCCCACACCCCCAGGGGCCTGGCCCGGCCTTCGGGCCTGCGGTGCTGCTGCGTCGAATCGCCGAGATTGCGCCGGAGCTCACCGAGGCCCCGGTCCACAAACAGCACATGGTGTCGGCGGCCTTGCAGAAGGCCTGGACGGCGCCAGACACGGACGGCGTCCCGCGCCATCAGCCGTTCGGAATCGACCTCCTGGACCGCCTCCCGCGGAAGACCGCACCCGCCGGGGCCGGCTACGCGCGGGACTGGGTGCCGAAGGCTTCGGCGGGCATCGAGCGGTTCTGGAAGGTCCAGGTCGAGGAGCTGATCCCCCCGGTCCTCGACGCCGTGACCGGCGGCACCCTCTTCGACCACCCGGAGCTGGTAGACGCCGTGAAGCGCCTGGTGGCGCTTCACCTCGTGCGCAACGTCCGGCTCCGCGAGCAGCACGAGCGGTTCGTCGGGAGCACCGGGTGGAGGTGGACGCTGCGCTCACGGCGGCCGGGCACACCGGGGACCCGGTCGACAGCGGCATCCTGTTCCGGATCGCGGCCCAGCTCCTGTTCGAGCACGCGACCTGGTTCACGGCCTCCGCCGACCTGCAGGTCCTCACCCCCCGGGACCCGCGGCACGAGTTCATCCTCGGCGACGCACCGGCCGTGACGGTCGGCAGCCGGCAGCTGACGGAACGGGTGGGCGTCCCGCTGGAGCTGGCCGAGGTGGTCGTCATGCCCCTCGGCCCTCGGCACGTTGCCGCACTGGGATCGCAGCACGGCTACCTGCCGGTGGACGGCCGTATCGTCTCCGCGGTGAACTTCGCGCAGGCCGTGCACGCCGTCGAGTTCGTGTTCACGCGGCCCGGCAGCCCCGTGTTCCAGCAGCTGCTGGACGAGCACCGGCTCCGGCGATCAGCAGCCCGCTCGGCCGCGACGCCGTAGGGACCGCCTATGCCGTGGCCTGGAGCCTCTGCCAGGCCACGGAGGCCGCCGCCGGGGCCCACCCGTACACCTGCCCGGGGCCGACGTACAACACGTTGCGGATCTGGTTGTGCGGCCCCCACCCCGTTTGCCCAACCGCCAGCACGAAGGCTCCCGGCGGTGCATGCCAGCCCTGGAACCAGGCGTCCTGGACCGCTCCGCTGTCGCACCACCGGACGCGGGCCTTCGATCCGCGGCGCGCGCGCTGGTAGACGGACTCCACCTGCAGCATCCGCACCCCGGTCGGTCGGCGTGCTTCCCGCTCTCGCAGCATCCAATCCCACTGCGCCGCCAGCGCCACCCGCTCCCGTCGGCGACGGGAGCGGGTGGTAACGACCACGAGGGCGACCAGGCCGCCGACGAACAGGACAGGCAAGATGGGGGCGATCGTCTCCACGCCTCCATCTCTATCAGCATCCGCTGGCCCCGCCGGCCCTGGCACTCTCCCCGGGCGGGGTGGGACGGGCGGTGACCGGACCCGGCGCGAGGGCCGGAGGCGGTCAGTCGAAGGGCGGCAGGCACACCAGCCGCGTCAGCCGCGCCACCGCCGGGCTCGGGTGCCGCAGGACCAGGCTCCAGCCTTGTGCAGTCGCTTCGGCCTGGGCCTCCTGGAGGGCCGAGAGGCCGGCGCAGTCGAGGAACGCCACCTCCGAAAGATCGACATCGACCCCGTCGGGGCAGGCGCGGGCGATCGTCACCGGGGACTCGGTCAGCCGCTCGGCGTCGTAGAGGTCGACCTCGCCGCGCAGGACGGCGCGGACCCGTTCGCCGGCGCCCACGGCGAGGGCCAGGTCGAGCTGTCCGCCCGCCAGGACGCGCGCGCCGAGATCCCCTGCGGGCCGAATCGGGTCCGCTGCCACCGGCCGCACCTCCCACTCGGGTCGCTTCATCATGTCCATGCCTTCTATGCCCGCTCCAGTTCCGGCGCAGGGCCGTCGTCGCCGATCAGGTCGCCCGTGACACCCAGCTCCCGATCAATGACGTGATGATCAAGAGGTCACCGGCCCTCCTACGCCGTCGGCGGCTGGTTCCGCACGGGCTCGACGGAAGCGGGATCGAAGAGAATGTGCCGCAGGGGCGCGGATTCGTCCGCGGAGGCTCGGACCGTCGCCGTCCACCGCGCGCCCGGATCCGCGGGCCGGTGCCAGGCGACGAGGCGGGCGAGGTGCCACCTGCCGGCCACTCCGATCCACACCGGCAGCCATGGGGCCGCCGTGGAGCTGAGGCTTTCGGCGCCGGGAGCACCGGTCTCGACAGCATCCGAGCGGGGCGGCCCAGCGGGAGGCGGCACCTCGACGATCGACACCGGGTCGTAGGGCAGAAGCCCCCGGTCGTGCTGCGGATCGGGTCCCCACGTGACGGCCGCCGCCCAGCCCGATGACGACCGTGGGTCCGGGGCCCACCCGTCGAGGAGACCGACACGCCACCGGCCGTCCACCTGCACGCAGACCGCCCTCCACGCGGGCATCGGCTGTGCGCCACGTCGGCCGCCAGGAGGCGGGGGCGGTGTCACGGGTACGTTCACCCCTTCATGGTCGCCCAGGACGGTCCGGCCCCGCCGTCACCCGGACGGACTTTGCCGGCGGGCTGCTGGGCACACCTGCGCGTAGTGTCGATCGTCCACCAACGGAAGGGCTGGCGGCCATGGCACAGCAGGAGCCGAATCCGGACCCCAGTGGGCAACCGCGACCCGGGCCAGGCGGCCCGGTTCCGCCAGCGCAACAGCCGGGCTGGGGGCCTCAGCACGGGTACGGTGCGCCACCCCCGTCGCCACCGGTGGCGAAGACCTCCCGGTTCGGGCGCGGCTGCCTGGTCGGCGGCTGCCTCGGAGTCCTGCTGGTCGTCGGGGTGATTGTCGCGATCGTGGTGGCCGTCGGCGGGTCCGGCAGCGGGCCGAGCAGTCCGGCATCCTCGTCCGCGTCCGGCCCGCTCACTGGGTCCAACAACACCGACCATCCGCCGGCCGCAGACGTCACCGTGGCAGGCTGCGAGACCAATGCGGCGAAGTTCCCCGTCGCGCACCTGGAGATCCGCAACAACACCTCGAAGGCGTCGACTTACTTCGTCTCCGTGGAGTTCACCAACCCGTCCGGCACCCGGCTCGGGGAGGGCATCGTCTCCTCCGCGGCTGTCACGCCCGGGCAGCTCGTGAAGACCGACGTCTCCGACATCGTCGAGGTCAGCGGCGCGATCCAGTGCAGGGTCACGCGAGTGGACCGGGTCGCCGCCTGACCAGGGCGCACGGGTGACCGGTGGGCCGCCGACCCACCGGCCGCGGCGGTCTACTCGTCCGACTCCACCTCCGCGGACACGGTCCAGTCAACCTGACCGATGATCCACGCCGGGACGGCCCAGACGCCGTGGGCGTGCGAGAGGCCGCGCCCGTCCACGGTCACCTGATAGGCGTCCGAACCCTGGACACCGTCACGGCTCCCTCCCCACCAGGAGTCCGGGTTGTACGTAAACTCGACCGAGGCGTCGGTGTAGGTGTCCCCCTGGTGGAAGGTCAGGTCGACCCTCGTGTCTCCGTCGCGCTTCGTTCTCACCTCGATCCGGGCGCCGGTCCCGGCAATGGCCCCGTACTCGTCCGTCGAGGGATCGCGCAGAACGTCCTCGTCCAGATCGAGGCCCGGAACGCAGCTGAGTGCCTCGGCGAGTTCGGTCACACCGTCGTCGTCATCGCCGTACACCTGCTCCGCGAGCATCGCGACGGAGTCGGCCTCCGCCGCAACCTTGGTGATCACGGCATCGGTGAAGTGGAAGCTAAGCTGCGCCCGGACCAGGACGTTGTCGTACGGGACGATCTCGGGCTGGGCTTCCTCATCATCGAGCATCCACGCGACCGCCGCTTCGCCCTCGGCCAGGAACATCGCCGTGGCGTACACGATGTCGTGCTTGGCCACGCCGAGTTCGCCGGGACGGCCGGCGACGGCCGGGTCGTGGCCGTCCGGTGTCTCAGTGGATACGTCACGTTCGAGGACGATGTCGTAGAGACCCGCCAGTGCGACCAGGCGGGTGACGCTCGGGCTGAGGACCTGCACGTCGGGCCCGTCGCGTTCGATTCTCCGGGTGACCGCTGCGGCCAGCCCCGTCGTGCGCCCGATGTCGAGGTTCGTGGTGCCGAGGTTCTCCACAGGCAGTCCGCCGAGCAGGTAGCGCAGTACGGAGAGCCGCGCGTGATCGTCGTCGACCGTCACGCCGAAGAGGCTCTGGCGAAGCTTCTCCCTGGTCCGGATCGGCGGCGCGGGCTTGTTCCAGGCCACGAAGGCTGCGGCGACGTCGCGGTCAGCGGAGACGATCAGGAGCTCCTCCGGCGGCAGCTTCTCCAGCACGGCCCTCAACCAGGCGCTGTCGGCCGCCCCGGTCTTGGTCTCGCCCTTGCGTTTGGCCGGCGGGCGCAGAAGGATCTGGTCCTTCAACGCCTCTATCGCGCTGGACTCGGTCAATTCGATGATCTTCACATGGGGGGTCGAGGCGATCTTCGCGAGGGCCGCGTCGATCACCGCCTCGCGGCTGTCGTAGGCAGGCTCGGGCGCTTCCAGTCCTGCGCGCCGAAGGCTCAGGCGCTCCTCCCGCACGGCGGACTTGGTCTTCTGCCAGTCCGTGGCGAGGTGTTCGGCCCACTCCCAGGCGACCGGCAGGGGGACCCACGTCTCCTTACCGATCGCCGCGAGCCGTTCAGCGATCCGCGCCAGGTTGCCGAGGTCCGGCTTAGCAGCGCTGTAGGCGTTGGCGTCGAACACGACGGCCTTCAGCCGGTCCCGGTCGGGACCGCTCAGCCGGAGCTTCGCGTCGTCTTCAGATGTGGAGGTGTTGCGCGACATGTACGGGATTGTCCCAGACTGGGGGACAAGCCCGTAGGGGATTTCCCGGACTTGGCTCGGGGTCGTCCCTGTCAGTCGCCTTCGGCCTTGGACAGGAGGCGACCGGCCAGTTCGGCGTCGGATCGCAACGCGACAACGAACGCCTGCGGAACGTCCTCCCCGTCGTGGCGCTGCCCGCAGGGACACGGGGACCACTTACCGGATTCGATCCGGTCCGCTGCCTGCTCTGCCAACTTCTGGACCTCGGCGAGCAGGTCGAGGTGGATCTCCATGAGACCGGAATCCTTACTGTGCAGCAAGGCATCGCCCAATTCGACCGAGAGGTCGAACGCGTGGTGCTGGCTGCGGGTCGCGCCGTTGGGGCCGGCCCATTGCGCGATCTTGGCCAAGGCCATGACGAGCCGGCCCGAGACCCACGGCGGAACGGCGACGGCGCCGTCCCGCGCGCGGACGGGACGCACCGCCACGGCCTGGTCGTCGCCTTCCGCAGCGCGGGCAATCGCGTCCGCGACGCCCTCCGGCGTCAGGCACTGGACGGCGTCGTCCATGTCGAGCCCACTGCCCTCGGAGACGTTCTTCGCGAGAACCTCCGCCACGCGTCTCACAGCAGCGGGCTCGGCGCTCAGGCCCATCGTCAGCAGCACGCCGGCGCTCTGCGCAACGAGCGTCTCCAACGCGTTCCCGTCCCCGGTGCTGTCCACGCCTCCACCCTACCGGTGGAGGGCGGGGGCCGTTGTAGCACTCCAACAAGAGACGTCGTCGCACGAACGCCCAGCTGGCGACACGAATCGGGAGGCTTTCTGACGCCCGGTCAGACAGTGATGTGGCGGGCAGGCAGTGGCGGACACATCATGGTCACACCCATGGCTGTACACGGTCACAATCCCGGGTCGCCAAATGTAAGGGAATGGAAAAGGCCCAGGTCAGATGGATCTGACCTGGGCCTTCACGGTGGGGCGCCAGGGGCTCGAACCCTGAACCTACGGATTAAAAGTCCGCAGCTCTGCCAATTGAGCTAGCGGCCCGCCGACCGGCGCCGATCCGCGAGGATACGGCACCTGCGGGGCCGATCCTACCTGGTGATCACGCCGTCGTGGCCAACAGTATTTCCGGCCGCGTCACGGCCCGGGCGGAGCTCACCCGGCGGGCGTGTAGTGGACCGCCCGGACCTGGCGCAGCCAGGCCTCGACCGGGGTCTGGTCGGGGGCGTCGGGCAGGACGCCGGGGCGGTCGAAGCGGGCCTCGGCCTCGGCCAGCAGCGCGGCCGCGTCGTCGGGGGTGCGGGCGAAGCGCTCGCCGAGGGCGCGGACCCGCTCGGGCTCGGCGAGCCGGACGGTCAGCTCGCCGGTCTCGTGCAGGGCGAGCCCCTGCCCGACCAGGCGGACCAGGTGCCGGGCGTGTTTGGCCGCCCGGTCCAGGCCCTGCGGATCCGACCGGTCGCGGCTGCCGAGCTTCCTGAACTGCTGGGCGGCGTAGCCGAGATAGGAGTTGCGGACGGCCTTCGCACTGAGGAAGGTGCGCCGCAGGGCGATCAGCTCCTCGCCGAGGTCGGTCCGCACCTCGTACAGGTCCGCGGGAAGCCAGACCAGTTCGGAGGCGGTCGGGTTGCAGCCGAGGGCGAGGCGGCACCACTTGGCGGCCTCGTGCAGGGTGCGGTCGGGTGCGGTGGTGACGTGCGACTCGGCGGGGCTGTGCAGGCCGTGGAGTTCGGCCGTGGGGACGGCGTAGAGGCCGAGCCGGTCGATGTCGGAACCGGCGTGCGCGAGCCCGTACGCGGTGGAGCCGACGATGCCGGAGAGCAGGACGTGCACGGGTGGTCGCCTCCTCGGCGGTCGGGGCCGGGCGGGCCGCAACGGCCGCCGGTCATCCGGCAGTTTCCCCCGGACCGCCGCTCCGGGTCGAACGAATTGTCGGCCCGTCGCTGCGTGCTCCCGCCCGGCCGCCCGCCGATACTGGCCCCATGGCGAACAGTGGGACCCCGGCGGACACCGGACCGGACCTCGAACCCGGGCCCGACCCGGCCCTGACGGTGAAGCTCCGCGCCTGGTGGGCGCACCGGCAGTGGCTGGACGGCGCGCACGAGGGCGCGTCCGCCGCCGAGGTGCTGGCCGCGACCGGCTGGGCGCGCTCGGTCGGCGGCGCGGCCCCGTACCTGGGACTGTTCGCCCGCGCCGGGCTGGACCGGGCGGCCGTGGACGCGGCGGTGGAGGCGCTGCAGGTGCACGAACTGCCGTCCGCCCGGGGCTGCACGTACGTCCTGCCGGCGGCCGACTTCGCGCTCGGGCTGGCGGCCGGGGCGGCCGCACCGGAGGCCGACATCGCCTCCGCGGCCAGGCACCTGGGCGTGACGCAGGACGAGGTCGAGAAGCTGTGCCTGGCCGTCGCCGGCGCGCTGTCCCCGGACCGGCCGCTGGATCCCCCGGCGATCCGGGAGGCGGTCGGCGACGCCGTCCGCGGCCTGGGCGAGGCCGGCAAGAAGCGCGGCCTGTCGACCACCCTCCCGCTGGCGCTCGGCCTGCTCCAGGCGCGCGGCCGGATCCGCCGGGTGCCCACCAACGGCCGTCTGGACCAGCAGCGTTACGGGTACGTCGACTGGGACCAGCCGGTGAAGGGGTCGGCCGCCGAACTGGCCGACCGCTACTTCTCCTGGGCCGCGCCGGCCTCGGTCCGGCACTTCCGCTGGTTCTCCGGCTTCACCGCCGCCACCGCCAAGGCCGCCCTGGGGCCGCTGGAGCTGACCGCCGTGCCGGGCACCGATCTGCTGATGCCCGCCGAACTCGCCGAGGAGTTCGCCGGGTTCCGGCCGCCGGCCGAGCCCCGGTACGCCCTGCTGGCGGGCATCGACGGCATCCACCTGCTGCACCGCGACCTGTCGCGTCTGCTCGACCCGGCGGACGCCGGGCGGCCGGTCCCCGCGGCCAGGGAGGGCCGGGTGTTCGGTTCCGAGGCGGATCCGCAGACCCACGTCGTGGTCGACCGCGGCCGGATCGTCGGGTTCTGGGAGTACGACACCGAGCGGCGGGAGATCGTGCACCAGCTGTTCGTGCCGCTCGACGACGCGCTCCGGGAGGCCGTCCGCCGCACCGAGGAGTTCGTCCGGGACCAGCTCGGCGACGCCCGCGGCTTCAGCCTGGACTCACCGAGGAGCCGCGCGCCGAGGATCGCCGCGATGCGGGCGGCCGCGGGCTCCTGAACACGACGGCGGCCGGGTCACAGCTCGGCCGGCAGGTAGTAGCCGTAGCCGGTCCGCCCCGGTTCGGCCGCGGCCAGGGCGGTGCGCAGCCGGTCCGGGGTGGTGGGGTGGACCGTGTCGTACCAGTACTCGCCGCGCGCCGGGTCGACCGGCCAGGCGAGGCGCTCCGCGGCCGGGTCGGTGGCGAACCGCGCGTCCACGCCCGGCTTGTTGCCGCGTGGGTCCAGCCGCACCCACGCGCCGCCGCCCGCCGGCTGCGGCCAGTGCGCGGCGACCATCGCGTGCAGCACGTCCAGCCGCTGGTAGCACAGCCCGGCCGGGATGCCCTGGGCCCGTAGGACGGCGGTCAGCAGGTGGGCCTTGCCGTGGCAGATCGCGTCCCCGGCGGCGAGGACGTCCGAGGCCCGGTACGCGCCGCTCCACCGGCCGAGGTCGGCGGAGTGCGCCACCCGGTCGCGGACGTGCTCGAAGGCGGCCCGGGCGCTCTCCGCCGGGTTGTCCCGGCGCAGCCGGCCGGCGAGCGCCCGGATCTCCGGGTGCCCGTGGTCGATCACCTCGTCGGCGGCCAGGTAGTCGGCCGGCTCGGCGGAGGCGGCCCGCAGCCGGGGCGGTCGGGGCGCGGCGGTCGGGGCGGGCCGCGGCGGGAGCGGCCGGGTCGGGGCGGGCCGCGGCGGGGGCGGTTCGGTGGTCATGCCGGCCATCGTGGGCGACGCGCGGCCGGGCCGGCCGGGAATTCCGGTATGTGGGCTACGGTCGGGGGCGGTTGGCCGTCAGCGCGAGGGAGTCAGCATGCCGTCCGAGACCGTCCTGATCACCGGCGGTGGCCGCGGCATCGGCGCCGCCACCGCCCGGCTCGCCGGCCGGCGCGGGTACCGGGTGTGCGTCAACTACCGCAGCGACGAGGCGTCCGCCCGCGCGGTGGTGGACGGGATCCGGGCCGACGGCGGGACCGCGGTCGCCGTGGCGGCCGACGTCAGCCGGGCCGCCGGGGTCGAGCGGCTGTTCCGGGCCGTGGACGAGCAGTTGGGCCCGCTCACCGCGCTGGTCAACAACGCCGGCACGCTGGAGCGGCAGGCCCGGCTGGAGGAGCTGGACGAGGACCGGCTGGCCCGGATCTGGGCGGCCAACATCACCGGGCCCTTCCTGTGCGCCGGCGCCGCCGTCCGCCGGATGTCGACCCGCCACGGCGGCCGGGGCGGCGCGATCGTCAACGTGTCCTCGGCCGCCGCCCGCCTCGGGTCGCCGAACGAGTACGTGGACTACGCCGCCTCCAAGGGCGCGCTGGACAGCATGACCCGGGGCCTGGCCCTGGAGGTCGCGGGCGAGGGCATCCGGGTCAACGCCGTCCGCCCCGGGCTGATCCACACCGACATCCACGCCCTGGGCGGGGAACCGGGCCGGGTCGACCGGGTCGCACCACAGCTGCCGATGGGGCGCGGCGGGCGGCCCGAGGAGGTCGCCGAGGCCATCCTCTTCCTGCTCTCGCCGGCCGCCTCGTACGCCACCGGCACCTTCCTGGACGTGGCCGGCGGCCGTTGAGGCACAGGTCGGCAACGAGTCCCCGGCAGGCCGTCCGCCGGCGCTAGCGTGAGGGCATGACCGACCACGGGTTCGACGCTGCCGTTGCCCTCCTGGACATCCCCGACGTACGGAACTTCCGTGACGCCTCCTGCGGCCGGCTCCGGCCCGGCCTGCTCTACCGGTCCGCCGCCCTCTCCGGCCTCACCGCCGAGGGTGCCCGGCGGCTGCGGGCGCTCGGCATCCGGACCGTCGTCGACCTGCGCACCCACGCGGAGCTCGCGACCGCCCCGGACCTGCACCACGACCTCGGCCACCGGTACCTGCACGTCCCGCTGCTCCCGGACCGCCTCGATGCCGAGAACCCGTGGCCCAGCGACCAGTTCGCGGTCTACCGGCTGATGGCGGAGGTCGGCGGAGCGGCGGTCGCCGCCACCGTCCGCGCGCTGGCCTCGGGCGGCGGTCCGGTGCTGGTGCACTGCGCGGTCGGCAAGGACCGCACCGGCCTGACGGTGGCCGTCCTCCAGCACCTGGGCGGGCTGGACCTCGACGAGATCACCGCGGACTACCTCCGCTCCAACCCCGGGCTCGGCCTCGACGCCGGGCCCGTCCCCTACCTCGACGAGTTCGGCGAGCAGCACCTGGCCCACCCCGCCGTGGCGGACCGGCTGCACACCGCGCTGGACCGCATCCACCAGTTGCACGGCTCGATCGAGGACTACCTGGCGGCCCACGGCGTGCCCCGCGACGAGCTGGACCGCGTCCGGGCGCTGCTCACCGCGTAGCGGCCGGGGCCCGCTCCCCGGCCGCCCGTTCCTCGTACCCGACGGCCGCCGCGAGCACCGCCGCCGCGGCGGCCACCTGGGCCAGCGCGGAGACGTGCGTGCCCAGCGGGATCGTCGCCGCCACCGCGGCGGCGGCGATCACCCGGACGGTGTTCGGGGCCAGCGTGAGGGTCCGCCGGATCGCGGCGTTGGCGACGAGGAAGAGCGCCGCCCCGCCGGCCAGGGCCGTGGCCGGGGCGGTGGCGAGCTCCTGCGCGGGGTGGGCGAGCGCCGACTTCGCGCCGGTGGCCAGCAGGATCACGCCGAGCAGCAGCACGTAGTGGCCCATGTTGTAGACCCGGATGGCCAGTTGGTTGCGGCGGGCGCCGGGCAGGGCGGCCAGGTAGCGGCCCGCGTACTCGTCGTCGTCCCGGCCGAAGTACGCCCACCACAGGGCCACGCAGACCGCCAGGGACAGCACCGCCGCCCCGACCAGCGGGGCGGACATCTCGGCGTCCCCGGCACCGACGCCGATCGCGATCACCGACTCCCCGAAGGCGACGATCATCACCAGCCCGTGCCGCTCGACGAAGTGCGGGGCCCGCAGCTGGAACCGCGGCAGGTCGACCAGGTACGGGATGGCCAGCTGGACGCCCACCGAGGCGCCCCAGAGCAGCAGTTGGGCGGTGCCCTCCAGGTAGCCCCCGGTGACCACCAGGGCGGCGTTGACCAGGTTGAGCGCCCCCATCCGC
Source organism: Kitasatospora sp. NPDC088346 (assembly GCF_044740765.1). Lineage (NCBI taxonomy): Bacteria > Bacillati > Actinomycetota > Actinomycetes > Kitasatosporales > Streptomycetaceae > Kitasatospora > Kitasatospora sp. NPDC088346. The sequence goes on along the minus strand of NZ_JBIURH010000026.1, from coordinate 23,010 downwards.
AGCACCGAGTCCAGCGGCACGTCCGCGCCGGCGAACATCCCGGTGTGCACGGCGACGACCAGCAGGTACGCCAGCCCGAAGGCCACCCCGCTGCCCTCGAAGGCGTGCGGGACGCTCAGCGCGACCACCAGGAAGCCCGCCATGCCGGTCAGCAGCAGCCCGCGCCGCGGGTGGGTGGTCGGCGGCATCGCGTTGGTGAGCCAGATGAACGCGTCGTACATCCACCAGATGACCGCGAGCATCACCAGAACCCTCGCCAGCCCACCGGCCGTGAGGTGGTGGGCGAGGCTCGCGGTGAGCTGGGTGACGGTGAAGACGAAGACGAGGTCGAAGAACAACTCCAGCGGGCTGACCCGGAGATCGGATTCGGCCCGGTGTTCGAGGTCGGTGGTCACAGGGGCGAGTATGGATCAAGGGAGGCGTCCGGCGCGGGCCGTCCGGCGGAAAACCGGATCGGAGGGCGGCCCGGCTATCCCAGGACGCCCAGCCCGAGCCACAGCGCCGTCGTGGAACCGACCACCGTCAGCGGGACGGCCAGCACCCCGAGTCGGGTGAACGTCGACAGCTCGGCGAGCCCGCCGACCACGCCGCGCCACAGCAGCGTGGCGAGCGAGCCGACGTACGTCAGGTTGGGGCCGAGGTTGACGCCGATCAGGACGGCCAGCACCGGCCCCGCGCCGGCCGGCGCCGCCAGCGGGACCAGCGCCAGGGTGGCCGGCAGGTTGTTGATCAGGTTCGCCAGCAGCGCGGCCACCCCCGCGACGGCCAGCAGGGCGGGCAGCCCGTCACCGGTCGGCAGCCACTCGCCCAGCCAGTCGCCGAGCCCGTTGGCCACCACCGCCTCCACCACCACGCCCAGCGCCAGCACGAACAGGCAGAACGACAGCCCGGCCGCCCCCACCAGCTCCCGGACGGTGGTGTCGCGCCGCCGCAGCGCCCGTGCCCCGATCGCCACCACACCGGCGAGGGCCGCCCACGCCGGGTTCAGCCCGAGCGGCGAGGCGACCGCGAACCCCGCCAGTGTCAGGCCGAGGACCACCAGGGTGAACAGCGGCACCGCCGGCCGCCCGGGCGGCGGCGGCAGCGGCGCGCCGGCCGCCAGATCGGCCCGGAAGAACCGGCGGAAGAGCACGTACTCCAGGCCGATCGCCACCGTCCAGGGCAGCGCCATCAACGCCGCGAACCGGGTGAAGCTCAGCCCGCTCGCGGTGAACGCCAGCAGGTTCGTCAGGTTGGACACCGGCAGCAGCAGGGACGCGGAGTTGGCGAGGTGCGCACAGGCGTACGCGTGCGGCTTCGGCCGGGCGCCCAGCCGGGACGAGGTGGCCAGCACCACCGGCGTCAGCAGCACCACCGTGGCGTCCAGGCTGAGCGCGGCGGTGATCACGGCGGCCACCCCGAAGACGCCGCCGAGCAGCCGGACCGGCCGGCCGTGGCAGACCTGGGCCACCATCCGCCCGGCCGCCTCGAACAGCCCCTCGTCCGCACAGAGCCGGGCCAGCACCAGGATCGCGGCGAGGAACCCGACCACCGGCAGCAGCTCACGGGTCTGCTGCCAGGCGTCACCGGGTGGCACCGCGCCGACCACCAGCAACAGCACCGCCGCGGGCACCGCCGCCACCGCCTCCGGCCACCCCCGGGGCCGGACCACCGCGAAGCCCAGCACCAGGACCAGCAACAGGACGGAAAGGGCTTCGGCGGCGGCAGTGCTCATCCCGCGAGCATCGCACGCGGGCACGGCGGCGCCCCGCCCCGGACCGGGCATAGGCTCGCAGGACGGCACCACCGGACGGGAACCAGGAGCGCACCATGGCAGGCATCCCCACCTCGGCGATCGCGGCGGCCGGCCTGATCGGCGGCTACGGCACCGCCCGGGGCACCGGACGGCGCGAACTGGGCGGCGCCGTCCTGGCGACGGCCGGGGCGGTCGCGGCGGTGCGCTGGCGGCGTTCCGCCGGCACACCCGCGGCGGCCGCCCTGACCGGCCTGTACGTGGCCGCGTTCGGCGGCTCGCACCCGCTGGCCCGGAGCATCGGCGCCTGGCCGGCCGTGCTGACGGTCACCGGCGTCGTGGTGGCCGCCTCGGTGCTCACCACCGGCTCCTGACCGCCGGGCCGGGCCGAGCGCGCCGCAGCCGACCCGTTCGCTCAGCCGACCCGCCACTCAGCCGACCCGCCGCTCAGCCGACCTGTTCGCCGGCCGGCCCGAAGCGGTCCTCGAAGGCCGCCCGGTTCGCCGACACCGGCGCGCGGTCCCAGACCGCGAAGACCACCCGGTCGAACGCCGCACCGTGCTCGGTCAGCGCGGTCTCGAAGGCCTCCGCCACCACCGCGGGGTCGTTGCGGAACACCCCGCACCCCCAGGCCCCCAGCACCAGCTCCCGCACCCCGTGCTGCGCCGCCACCGCCAGCACCCGGTCGGCCCGGGCGGCCAGCACGCCGCGCACGTCGACCGGCTTCCCGGGCGAACGCAGCGCCAGCTGGCCCGCGTTGGGCGCCGGCGAGGTCAGGAACGAGACGGTGTACGGCTCCGCGAGCAGGTCGCCGTGCCCGTCGCGGACCACCGGGACCCGGGGGGACCAGATCACCCGGTGGCTGTAGCGCAGGTCGGTGGAGGCCCGGTGGGCCTCGTAGTAGTCGGGGGCCTCCAGCAGGCAGCGGTACAGCAGCGCCGACCGGCAGAGGTCCTCCTCCTGGGCCTTGGCCCCGCGCAGGTACCCGCCCCCGGGGTTGCGCGCGGAGGCGAAGTTCAGCACCGCGACGTGCTCGCCGCCGCCCTCGGTCAGCCGGCGCGCGGCCTGCATGCTGCCCTCGGAGGTCACCTCGACCGGTCCGCGCAGCGGCCCGCGCTCCCCGCCCCGCAGCGGCTCGTCGGACCCGTACGAGACCGTCCCGGCGCGGGCCAGGGCGAGCGGCTCGCCGATCCCGACCGTCGCCCCCGCGCGGGTGCGGTAGGTCCCCCGCTCGGCGATCTCCTCGTTCTCGACCGCCACCTGATGCATTCTGCTGCTCATACCGGCGACCGTACGCGAGGCGGGGGCGGCCCGCCACCGAGTTGTTCTCATTCGGAGAATGCGAGGCCCGCGGCCAGGCCCGCAGCCAGGTCCCCCGCCGGTCGCGGGCACGCAAAAGGCCTGGGGCCGACCCACCGGAGTGGATCGGCCCCAGGCCTCAGTGCGGTGGCGCGGTCGCGCCGTCAGTCGTCAGCTCTTCCAACGCGGCTTGCGGTCGCCGCCGTTGAAGCCGCCCGAGCGGTTGTCGCGGTCGCCACCGAAGGAGCGGCCACCCGGACGGTCGTCGCGGTTGAAGCCCTGCGGGCGGCCACCGGAACGGTGGTCGTCGCGGCGGGCGAACGGACGGCTGCTGCCGGCGCCGCGGTCACGGTCACCGAACGACGGGCGGTCGCCGAACGAGCGGGCCGGACGGTCGTTGCCGAAGGAACGGCCGCCACGGTCGTCACGGTCACGGTTGCCGAAGCCACCGGTGCCGCCACCGCGGTTGTCACGGTCACCGAACGAACGGGCCGGACGGTCGTCACGGTTGAAACCACCGGAGCGGTTGTCCCGGTCACGGTTGCCGAAGCCACCGGTGCCGCCACCGCGGTTGTCACGGTCGCCGAACGAACGGGCCGGACGGTCGTCACGGTTGAAACCACCGGAGCGGTTGTCCCGGTTGAAGCCACCCGAACGGTTGTCACGGTCACCGAACGAACGGGCCGGACGGTCGTCACGGTTGAAACCACCGGAGCGGTTGTCCCGGTTGAAGCCACCCGAACGGTTGTCACGGTCACCGAACGA
>NZ_JBIURH010000026.1:0-19118 GCF_044740765.1 Kitasatospora sp. NPDC088346 | reverse complement strand
CGAACGGGCCGGACGGTCGTCACGGTCGCGGCCGAAGGAACGGCCGCCGCGGTCGTCACGGTCACGGTCGCGGCCACCGCGCTCGTCGCGGTCACGGCCGAAGGACGACCGCTCGTTGCGCGGCTCGCGGTAGGCGGGGACGCGCTCCTCCTCGACCGCCGGAGCGGTCTCGGCAGCGGCGGCCGGCTCGGTGGAGTCGGTACCGGCCTCGGCGGCCGGCTCCTCGTCCTCGATGCCGAGCGCGGCGCGCTCGCGGGCGGCGCGGGCGGCCAGGCGGTCGGCCTCCTCACGCAGCTCGGCGGCACGGCGCTGCGCGCGCTCCAGCTGGCGGGTCATCTCGGCGACCTCGCGCTCCGCAGCACCGGCGATGCCGGAGGCGGACTCGGCCTGCACCTCGACCAGCGAGCGGGCGCCGGTGATCCGGGCCACCTCGGGGTCGAAGGCGTGGTCCAGGATGTGGCGCGAGGCGTCCACGCCCGCGTCCTCCATCAGGCGGAACACGCCGCGGCGCTGGTGCGGCAGCACCAGGGTGACGACGGTGCCGGAGCGGCCGGCCCGCGCGGTGCGGCCGGAGCGGTGCAGGTAGTCCTTGTGGTCACCGGCCGGGTCCACGTTCAGGACCAGGTCGATGCCGTCGACGTGGATGCCGCGGGCGGCGACGTCGGTGGCGACGACCACGTTGACGTAACCGTCCTTGAAGTCGCCCAGCACCCGGGTACGGGCGCCCTGGGTCATGCCGCCGTGCAGTGCGTCGGCCTTCACACCGGCTTCCACCAGCTGCTCGGCGACCCGGTCGGCGCCCATCTGGGTGCGGACGAAGATGATCGTGCGGCCCTTGCGGGCGGCGATCGCGTTGGTGATCGGCGCCTTGTCCTTGGGCTTCACCACGAGGATGTGGTGGGTCATGGTGGTGACCGCGCCGGCCGACGGGTCGACCTCGTGGGTGACCGGCTTGTTCAGGTAGCGCTTGACCAGGGTGTCGATCTCGTTCTCCAGAGTGGCGGAGAACAGCAGGCGCTGGCCGCCGGCCGGCACCTGGTCGAGGATCTCGGTGACCTCGGGCAGGAAGCCCATGTCGGCCATCTGGTCGGCCTCGTCGAGCACCGCGACCTGGACGTCGGCGAGCTTCGCGGAGCCGCGGTTGATCAGGTCGCGCAGACGACCGGGGGTGGCGACCAGGACGTCCACGCCGCGCTCCAGCGCGTACATCTGGTTGGACATCGAGGTGCCGCCGCAGACGACCTTGAGCTTGAGGCCGAGCACCGAGCCGAACGGCTCCAGCGCGTCGGCGACCTGCATGGCCAGCTCGCGGGTCGGGACCATGATCAGGCCGCGCGGGTGCTTGGGCCGGGTGCGCTCGCCACCGGCGAGGCGGGTGAGCAGCGGCAGGCCGAAGCTCAGGGTCTTGCCGGAGCCGGTGCGGCCGCGGCCGAGCACGTCCTTGCCGGCCAGGGCGTCCGGGATGGTCGCGGCCTGGATCGGGAACGGGGTGACGACCTCGCGCTTGGCGAGGGCGCGCACGATCTCGTCGGGCAGGCCCAGGTCGCCGAAGGTGATGGTGGGCTCGGCGGCCGCGGCGGTCTCGTCCGCGGCGTCGTCCTCGACGGTGTCGAGGACCTCGGCGGCCAGGTCGACCGCGGTGGCGGTCTCGACCTCGGCGGCCTCGGTGGTGTCGGTGAGGGCGGTGTCGGTGGCGTCCGACCCGTTCGCGGGCATGGCGAAGCGGGTGTCGTCAACGAGAGACAATGCAAAACCTTCCGGAAGTGGCACGCGCCAAAGTCCGGGGTTCTGTAAAGACCGCCTCTATGCGGTCAGCCACGGATCGCCGGAACGCGCCAAGGGCGCCGGGTGAAGAAGAGGCGCCAATCAAATGAATCAAACGAACGATCTACCACCATAGAGGAGCCTCGGGATCAAAGGCAAACCTGCTGGCCAGGGCGCTAATGCCCGGAGGCGGTCGCACTCGGAGCCGAGGATCCTGAGTTACTGGTGGATGGTTCTGGGTCCAGTGTGGCAGACGGAGCGGCAGAACTCGCCGGTGAACTGGGTGACGGATGCGACACTCCGGACGGGCTCGCGACCGGACTCGGCCGACCCGAGGGGCTCCCGGTCGGCCCGGCGGACTCGCTGGGCACCCCCGGCACCACCACGGGCGCCACCACCGGCGCGGACTCGCCCGGCAGCGGCGCACTGCCGACCGTCCCGGGCACCGGGGTCGTCCCCGGCGAAACCCCCTCCACCGACACCACGGCCGCGTGCTCGCCGTGCTGGCCGGCCCCGGCGTTTCGGGCCGCCCCGGTCGCCGCGCCCGGCTTGCCGGACGCCCCGGCCTGGCCGGACGGGCGCACGGTGCCCTGCTGGTCCGCGGAGTTCGACCCGACCGACATGCAGCCGCTCAAACCGAACCCGGCGAGTGCGGCGGCCACCACGCCCACCGCCGCCCGCCGGAGCCCCGTACGATCCGCCACCACCGCGCCACCTCCCGCGCCCGCCCACCCGGGCCGGCCTTCGCTCTCGGTGCCCAACGCGCGTACGGCCCGGCGGACACGGGCAACCGCCCGGTCGGCCCTGCCACCGGCCCGATCACCCCCACAGGGCGCGGGCCACCGCCGTCCCGGTGTACACGGCGCCCAGGCCGGCCAGCACGCTCGCGACCACGTTGGCCGCGGCGTAGAACCGGGCGCCGGTCTCGGCCAGCCGCAGGCTCTCGTACGAGAAGGTCGAGTACGTGGTGAGCGCCCCGCACAGGCCGGTGCCCAGCAGCAGCTGGACCCGGGAGGAGGTGGCCCCGGCGGCCACCGCACCGGTCAGCAGTCCGAGCACCGCACAGCCGACCGCGTTCACCACGAAGGTGCCCCAGGGGAAGGCCGAGTCGTGCCGGGCCTGCACCGCACGGTCCGTCAGGTACCGCAGCGGCGCTCCGACCGCCGCGCCCGCGACCACCAGCAGCCAGTTCACCCGCCGTCCTCCCCGCGCCCGCCCAGGCCGTACCGGACGACCTCGACCTCGTCCAGCACCACCAGGCCGCTGCCGATCACGGCGTCCAGCTCCGGCAGGAAGGCCCGGACCCGCTCGGCCTCGTCCACGATCACCACCGCCACCGGCAGGCCCTCGCTCAGCGACAGCAGCCGAGCGGTGTGCACGGTCGAGCCGGCCCCGAAGCCCTCGACCCCGTGGAACACGCTCGCGCCGGCCAGGCCCGCGGCGTGCGCCCGGTGCACGATCTCCGAGGAGAGCGGCCGGTGGTGCCAGGTGTCGTTCTCGCCGATCAGCACGGTCGCCCTCAGCTCGCGCACGGTCATCCGGACCTCCTCCGCAGGACGAGCCTGGTGGCCGTCGCCGCCGCCCAGACCGCGCCGAGCGCCGCGAGCAGGGTGCCGAGAAGGTAGGCGAGGGCACGGCCGGGCTCGCCGTGATCGATCAGTTGCTGGACGTCCACGGCGTACGTCGAGAAGGTGGTGAAACCGCCCAGGACGCCCGTCCCGAGGAACGGGCGGATCAGCGGATGCGCGGCCCTGACCTCGGCGATCACCACCAGCAGGACCCCGATCGCGGCGCATCCCACCGCGTTGACCAGCAGTGTCGTCCACGGGAAGGCCCCCGGCGCGGTCGGCCACAGCAGGCCCGCCGCGTACCGGGCCGTCGCCCCGATCGCACCCCCCAGGGCCACCACCGCCACCGCGGGGCCCTGCCCGCGCAGCAGCGCGGGGCGCACCGGCACCACGGCTCCCGGCCCCCGGCCGGTACGACTCGAACGCACGGTTTCAGTCAACCACTGTCGCCGATCACCTGGCACCTCGTCACGGCACACCCGACAATGGGGCGGTGGAGATGACCCGGGACGAGTTCGAGACGCTGGTCGCCGACGCCCTCGACCAGATCCCCCCGCAGCTCGCGGCCATGATGGACAACGTCGCGGTCTTCGTCGAGGACGAACCCGACCCGGCCGACCCCGACCTGCTCGGCCTCTACGAGGGCACCCCGCTGACCGAGCGCGGCGAGTGGTACGCCGGGGTGCTGCCCGATCGGATCATCATCTACATGGGTCCGACCCTCCGGCTGTGCGAGAGCCAGGAGGAGGCCGTCGACGAGGTGCGCACCACCGTCATCCACGAGGTCGCCCACCACTTCGGCTTCGACGACCACGAGCTGCACGAACTCGGCTGGTCCTGACCCGGCACCCGCCCCACGCGCCCCCGGACCCGCCGAACCGAAACCGTTTTGGCGTTCCCGCCCGGCATCCCATATGCTTCTCACGTCCCCGACCGCTGGAAACCAGCCGGGCGGGCCGCAAGCCCTCATCGTCTAGTGGCCCAGGACGTCGCCCTTTCAAGGCGGTAGCACGGGTTCGAATCCCGTTGGGGGCACGGTAGTACCGTAGTAAAGTCAGTGCCGCGAGGTGCTGAAGCGGATGAGATCCGCACGAGGTCCTGTGGAGCAGTTGGTTAGCTCGCCACCCTGTCAAGGTGGAGGTCGCGGGTTCAAGTCCCGTCAGGATCGCTCGTCTCGCAAGAGGCGGTGCAGTACGGCCAGGTAGCTCAGTTGGTACGAGCGTCCGCCTGAAAAGCGGAAGGTCGCCGGTTCGACCCCGGCCCTGGCCACAGCTGCTGAACAGCACGAAGGCCCCACCGAGATCTCTCGGTGGGGCCTTTTGCGTGCCGTGCGGGCCGGCCGGTACGCCGACGGCTCGGGGTGCGCCGCGGCGTACCGGCCGGGCGACCGAAAATTCGTTCGCGGCGTCCTGGGGGCGGTGGAAGGCTGACGGGCATGACCACGACTGGGACGCTCCCCGCCGGCCTGGCGGTTCGCCCGGCGACCCTCGGCGACGCCGAGGCCGTCTGTGCACTGCTGAACGAGATCGACCTGCTGGAGATCGGCCGCGCGGACACCGAGCTGAACGACATCGAAGCCGATCTCAGGCACCCCGAGGGAGACCTGGCGACCGACTCCTGGCTGCTCTTCGACGGCGCCCGACTGGTCGGCTACGGCCTGCTCTGGGACGACTCCGGCGCCGAGCGGATCGACATGTGCCAGTACGTCCTGCCGGACCAGCAGGCCGGGGCGCAGCACCTGTTCGACCTGATGGAGGCCCGAGCCGCCGAGCAGGCCGCGGGCAACGGCGCAGACCGCGCCGTGGTCCACATGCACCTCAACATCGAGCCCACCGTCGACACCGACGCGCTGCGCGCCCGGGGCTGGCGCCCGGTCCGCCGGTACAACGTGATGGCCCGCGGGATCGAGGCCTCCGAGCACCCGCTGCCCGCCGCGCCCGCCGGGGTGACGCTGCGGGACTGCACCGACGAGGCGGACCGCCGGATCGCGCACCGGCTGCTCCAGGAGAGCTTCGCCGAGCACTTCGACTTCCAGCCGCGCAGCTACGAGCAGTGGCTGAACGACGTCGACGGTGAGCGGGCCGACTGGTCACTGGTCTGGATCGCCACCCTGGACGGGGTGGACGTGGCCGCCATCCGCACCCGCAACGACCGTACGACGATGGGGTGGACGGCCAACCTCGGCGTGCTCGCCACCGCGCGGGGGCGCGGTGTCGGCAGCTACCTGCTCCGGTACTTCTTCGCCCGTTACGCCGCCCTCGGCCGGGCCAGGGTCGGCCTGGGCGTCGACACGGACAACAGCTCGGGCGCCCTGTCGCTCTACGAGCGGCACGGCATGACGCTGGACTTCGCGGTCGACACCTGGGAGCTCGTCCGCCCGGTCTGACCTCCCGGCCCGGCCCTGGTCGCGGGAGGTCGACGCTTCGGGGCCGGCCGCCGGGGCCGACCGGCCGGAAGGCCCCACCGAGACTTCTCGGTGGGGCCTTCCGCATGCCCGCGTACGTGGTGGGCCATCCCGGCGGGGGCGGTCAGGTGGTGGTCAGGCCTGGGGGCGGCGACGGGCGGCGAGGAGGGTGCCGGCGCCGAGGGCGACGGCCGTGGCGCCGAGGGCGGCCAGCTCGGTGAGCGGGGCGGTGGTGCCGGTGGAGGCCAGGGAGCCGGCGACGGACGGGGTGTCCGTGGTGGTGACGGCGCCGACCGTGGTGCCCGTGGTGCCCGTGGTGAGGGAGGCGGGCGTGACCGCGGTGGTGCCGGAGGTGCCCCGGGAGGTCTCGGCGGCGGCCTTGTCCTTGGCCAGGGCGGTGAACTGGCCCTCCTTCAGGAAGGCGCGGACGTCCTCGATGGTGCCGCTGAGCGCGGCGTTGCCGGCCTGCCGGACCTCGGGGCCGCCGTTCTCGACGATCTGGGAGACCCGGATCCGGTCGTCGCTCGCCCGCAGCGGCTCCAGCTCCTTCTTCAGGAAGTGCTCGACGTCCGCGGCGGTGCCGTCGAGCGCCTTCGTGGCCGCCTCCCGGACGTGCCGGCCGGTGGCCGGGTCGTCGAGGATCCGCTGCACCTCGGCGCGGTTCTCGTCCTCGGCGCGGGCCGTGTACTGGCCGGTCTTCAGGAAGGCGCGGACGTCCTCGACGGTGCCGGACATCGCGGTGTTGGCGGCCTTCTGCACCGCGGGGCCACCGCGGGACATGATCTGGCTGAGCAGGACCCGGTCGTCGTGCTCCGCGGCCGACCTCCGCCCCGTCCTCAGGAACTTCTCGACGTCCGCGGCGGTGCCGTCGAGCGCCTCCTGCGCGGCTTCGCGCACCCCCGGGCCGCTGCTCGGGTCGTCGAGGATCCGCTGCACCTCGGCGCGGTTCTCGTCCTCGGTCCGGGCCGTGTACTGGCCGGTCTTCAGGAAGGCACGGAAGTCCTCGACGGTGCCGTCGAGCGCGGCGCTGCCGGCCTTCCTGAGGACCGGGCCGCCGGCGTGCATGAGCCGCAGGATCGCGATCCGCGCGTCGTCCAGGCGGATCCCGTCCACCTCGGCCGCGAGGAAGTGCGCCCGGTCCGCCGGGGTGCCGGCGAGGGCCTTCGCCGCGTGCTCGCGCAGGTAGTCGCTCGGGGCCGTGAGCAGATAGTCGTTCGGGTAGACGAGCAGCTTCTGGATCGCCGCCCGGTTCTCCTCGTCGGCCTTGGTCTCGGCCGGGTCGGTCTGCTCCTGCCCCGCCGGGGCGGCGTCCGCGGCGAAGGCGGGGGTGACTCCCATGACGACGGGTGCGGCGGCCGTGGCCACCAGGACGGCAGCGGCGAGCGTACGACGAATCTTCAACGTTCCCCCGGGATGTGAATACGAATGAGCCCTGCCGCGACTGGGCGACGGCCGGCCGAGTGATCGTATAGCGGTGTCGAACCCCCTGGCGAAACACATTTGCGACACCACTGCTCCTCCTGACCGCGCCGGCCCGGCCGGTCCCCTGGGAGGTGGGGCCGGACGGGTCGGCGCGGAGACTTCACCCCCGCCCTCTCCCGCCGGCCGCGGGCCCTCCGCGCCTCCGGGGCGCGGGTGACGCGCCGTCGACCACGAGCACGGCAGCCGTGCGACGGCCGGACGTTCTCGGGCGTACGGGCATGGGCGACCTCGCGTCGGTGACTGGCGGTGGGGACGGCACGGGGATGACATCGGAGGTGACAATTAATCACATTATGTGACATTCACTGATGTTTTATTCCTCCTCTCATCCGATCGGCCCTCCGCCGGGCGCCGTAGGGTGGCGCCATGACAACAGGGGGCACGGACCCGTCCCAGGGGCAGCAGAGGGCCGCCGTCGCGCTGGCCGCGGTACTGACGGTCGGCGCGGCCGGCCTGCTGGTGTGGCTCAGCGGGCGGTTCGGCTGGCACTGGGGCTACGGCTGGCTGGTCGCCCACGGCGTGGTCAAGGCCGCGGTGGCGATCCCGGTCGCGGCGGTGGCGCTCGGCACCTGGTGGCGGCAGCGCCGCGCGCGGGGCGGACCCGCGAAGACCGTCCCGCAGCACGGCGCGGACGAGGCCACGGACCAGGCCGCGGACAGGACCACCGAGGGGGCCACCGGCGGTGCCGCGGCGGGCGTCCCGCACTGACGCTGCGTCAGAGCGTCACGAATCGGCCAACCCTGGCCGGAAGCAGTCGGGACGGGCGTATGTTCTCGGCTCCCGGAGGGCGTCCGGCCGAGCCGCACCGCGTGCTCTGCCGACTCCGGGCCCTGTCGGACACCACCGGAAGGCAGACCCCCGATGTCGCAGCCGAGCCGTGTCGTACTGACCAAGTCCGCGCCCGCCGTCTCGCTCACCAAGCGCGGGGTGACCTCCGGACCGATCCGGGTGAACCTGAACTGGACCTCGCCGCGGGCCGCCGCCCAGGCCCGGGTCAAGGCGGCGAAGGGGCTGTTCGCGACCGTCCGGGCCGGTCTGCTGGCCGGGTCCGCCAAGGACATCGACCTCGACCTCGGGTGCATGATCACGTTCGCGGACGGGCGCCGGACGGTGGTGCAGGCCCTCGGCAACGCCTTCGGGGCACTCGACCACCACCCGTACGTGCAGCTGGACGCGGACGACCGGACGGGCGCCCGGTCGGCCGGCGAGAACCTGACGATCAACCTGGACCACCAGGACGAGTTCGCCAAGCTGCTGCTGTTCGTCTACATCTACGAGGGGGCGGGCGACTTCCGCGGGCTGGACGCGGTGGTGACCCTCTCCTCCGACCGGGGGGACCGGTTCGAGGTGCGGCTGGACGACTGCCCGCCGCGGGCGCACGCCTGCGCCATCGCGCTGCTGCGCCGGCAGAAGGGCGAGCTGGTCGTCCACCGCGAGGTCCGCTGGTTCACGCCCGCGGACGGGGCGGGCGTCCAGGACGTGATCTCCCGCGCCTACCGGCTCGGGATGACGTGGACGCCCGCCCGCAAGTAGCGCCGGGCGCCCGTCACCCGGGCGCCCGTCACCCGGACGCCCGTCACTGCATCCCGTTGCGGCGGAACGGCAGGTACGGGGAGCCGCTGCGGGCCTCCGAGCCGGCGCTGCCCGGGAAGTACGGGTACGGGATGACCTGGGAGACGGTGCCCTGGGAGCCGTTGTCCTCCAGCCCGATGTACCGGGTGTGCGCCGCGTCCGCCCAGCCGCCGAACAGCACGGTGTGGCCGCCGGCGATCAGCGCGTCCCCGGGCTGGAGGTCGTCCTTGCCGATCCGGTGCGCGACGTTCTCCTTCATCAGGCCCCAGGTGTTCAGGCCCGGCCCGGGCAGGCCCCAGGCGGCGGAGACGAAGCCGGAGCAGTCGTCGCGGTAGCCGTTGGTGAACGCGGACTGGCTGTAGCCGATCCGGTGGTTGATGCGCTCCAGGGCGCGGTCGACGGCGTCCTTGCGCTCCTTGGACAGGCCCTCGGTCTTGGGTTCGGCCTTCACCCCGGCGCCGGTGGTGGTGTGGTGCTTGCCGGGGGACCAGGCGTCCCAGTTGCCGGTGGTCTTCCAGTCGCCGGTACCGGTGCCCTGCGGGTAGTCCTCCCGGGCCCCGCCGCTGCCACCACTGCCGCCGCTGCCGCCGCCCCCGGGGGACTTGGGCTGCTGCTGGTGGCCGCCGCCCCCGCCCTTGGAGCCGCCGGCGCCGTCGATGCCGGTCTGCGGGCCGCCGCCGCCCGGCGACTTGGGCTGACTGTGGTCGCCCTTGAGCTTCTTCTTGAGCTCTTCCTCGATCTTGTGCTCGATGTCCTGGTACTCGCCCATGACGGACTTGATCTTCTGGACGTCCTCGGCCAGCTCCTTGGTGAGCTTCTCCTTGGTCGCCTGGAGGTGCTCGGCCCGGGCCTTGATGTCCCCGACGTCCTTCATCAGCTGGCCGGTCACCATGGCGAAGCCGGGGAGGCCGGCGAACTGGCTGGCCGCCAGGTCGGTGGCGGCGGCCTTGGCGATGGTCGCCTTGATGTGCCCGAGCTTGCCGTTCAGCTCGGTCATCCGCTGCTGGAGCTTCTCCCAGTCCTGCTGGATCTTGGCGAGCTCGTGGATCTGGACCATGAACTGCTCGGTGCCCATACGGCAGTACCCCCTGTACCGGTCGACCGCGCCGGCCGGAGGCCGTGCGCGCTGTGATGGAAGAAGTCGGCGCTCGGCGCACCGGGATCAGTGCGCTCGGCGCACCGGGATCAGTAGATGTCGGCCAACCGCTCGATCGACTTGCCCAGGCCGTCCAGCTCGTCGGCCACCGCCGACAGCTCCTTGACCCGGCCCTGCGCGTGCTGGACGAAGGCGTCGGCCGCCGCACCGTGCCAGGTGAGCTTGCCGAGGGCGGAGTTGACCTCCTGCCCCAGCTGGTCGACCTCCTTGCCGAGCGCCTCCAGCTCGGCGGCGATCTTCTTCAGCTCGGCGTCGGCGTCGCCGAACATCTTGCCCAGCGCCCAGTGCGCGATCTCGGCCGGCGCCATCACGATGTCCTTGCCGACTTCCAGGGCCGCGCCGCCGAGGTCCTTGACGTCGTCCCACAGCTCGCCCGCGAAACTCACAGCCGTTCCCCCGTGGAAAAAGTAGTACTGCCGGATGATCCGTCAGATGCTAGCCAAGCATCGGGGAACGACACAGACCGCCCCCGTCCGCAGCTGGGACGGGGGCGGCCGAGGGCTCACGGACGGGGCCGGACGCGGGATCAGCGCAGGTCGGCCGGGGGAATGTTGTAGTTGACCCGGAACAGGTTGCCGGGGTCGCGCTCGGCCTTCAGCGCGGCCAGCCGCCGGTAGTCCGCCGGGTCGTAGCAGGCCCGGACCCGGTCGGCGCCGGTGTCGTCGATGCCGAGGAAGTTCACGAACGAGCCGCCGGTGCCCCAGGGCGCGAGCTCGTCGTGCAGCAGCCCGTGCACCCGCCGGACCTCCGCCAGCGTCCCGGGCTCCACCAGGTAGGTGGAGAACAGCATGTACCCGGCGTCCCGGCCGCCGGCCGCGTTCGGCACCCGGGGCGTACGGGCGTACGCCCCGCCGTGGTGCCGGATCTCCAGAATGACCGGTGCTCCGGCGTCCGGGCCCGCCAGGGCGAGCAGGGTGTCCACGGCGGCGGCGTCCAGCTCCCGCAGCGCGGTGTTGCGGTCGTAGGCGGCCACCGGCATCGGCGGCTCGTGGTGGATCGAGCCGCACTCCGCGTACGGCAGCTCGCGCAGGCTGTCCAGCAGCGCCGGCCCGAGCGCCCGCAGCGGGGCGACCAGCCGCTCGGCCTCGGCCGGCTCGCCGCACCAGGCGATCCGCACGTGCGCCACGAAGCGGCCCCGCAGCGGTTCGGGCAGCACCGGCAGGTCGGGGTAGCGGATCAGCTGGATCGAGGAGGACATCTCCTCCGGGACGGTCGCCGTCCACGCCGCCCAGCCGTGCAGCACCTCGGCCGCCGACTCCCCGGGGAAGTAGAGCCCGCCGCCGAACAGCCGCTCCACCGGTACCAGGTCGATCTCCATCGAGACCACCACACCGAAGTTGTCCTTGCCGCCGCGCAGCGCCCAGAACAGCTCCGGTTCGCTCTGCGCGGTGACCTCCAGCAGCCGGCCGTCGGCGGTGACCAGCTCGAACCGGCGGACGTGGTCGGCCGCGTAGCCGTACCGGCGGCCGAGCAGGCCGATGCCGCCGCCCAGGGTGTAGCCGACCGCGCCGACGTCCGGGTTGGAGCCGCTGAGCGGGGCCAGTCCGTACGGGGCGGCCGCGGCGATCACCTGGTGCCAGCGGGCACCGGCCCCGACCTGCGCGGTGCGGGCCACCGGGTCGACCCGGACGCCGTCCATCCGGGCGGTGCTGATCACCAGCTGGCCGTCGGTCGGCACCGACACGCCGTGACCGGTGGCCTGGACGGCGACGCCCAGCCCGGCCCCGGCCGCGTACCGGACGGCGGCGCTCACGTCCGCCGCGTCGAGTGCGCCCACCACCAGGGCCGGGCGGTGGTCCAGCGCGAGGTTGTAGCCCCGCCGCTCGGCGTCGTAACCCTCGTCACCCGGCCGGAACACCGGCCCCGATATCCCGATCATGTCCTCGACGCTAGCCGCCGGGCGGCCCCGCCGCGCGCCGCCGCGGGACGGTCTGTCAGGTCCGTGGGCGGCGGGGGACGGCGGGGACCTAGGGTCGGGCTCAGCCGATCTCGTACGGCCGGGTGAGCACCTCCAGGCTGTGGCCGCTCGGGTCCCGGAAGTAGACGCCGCGGCCGCCGTGCCAGTGGTTGATCCGGCCGGGCTCCTGGTAGAAGGGGTCCGCGAAGATCGGCAGTCCGCGCTCCCGGACCCTGGCGAAGATCTCGTCGAACTCCTCCTCGGAGACCAGGAAGGCGTAGTGCTGCGCGGTGAACTCGCCGTCCTGGTGCAGCACGTCGAGGGAGACCTCGTTGCTCATCTGCACGACCAGGAAGGGCCCGTAGGACTTCGGCTCGGGGAGTCCGAAGACGCCGGTCAGGAGCTCCGCCGTCGCGCGGGGGTCGTGCGCCAGCACGATGGTGTGGTTCAGCTGGATGGCCATGATGCCTCTTCCCTTTCGGTTGAACCGATCGTCCGAGCTTCCTGACCGACGGTAGAACTTCTACTCGGCTTTAAGTCAAGTGTGAAGTAAACTACACGATGCAGTGCAACCCATCGGGATCGTGGAGAGGGACAGGATGGCCGCCGCCGACAACAAGCCGCTGGAGGCACCCGTGCGCCGGGGGCTCCCGGAGAAGCGCCAGGCCATCGTCCGGGCGGCCCGGACGGTCTTCGGCCGGGAGGGCTTCACCCGGACCAGCGTGGACGTGATCGCCGCCGAGGCCGGCGTCTCCAAGCGGACCATCTACAACCACTTCACCGACAAGGAACAGCTGTTCCAGGAGGTGATCCTGGCCGGCGCCGGCGAGGTGACGACCGCCCAGGTCGAGATCGCCGACCGGCACCTGCGCAAGATCGTCGCCCTGGAGCAGGACCTGGTCGACTTCGCGCTCGACCGGGTGGCCTCGCTCACCGCCTTCGCCGACCACTGGGCGCTGGTGCGCACCATCGAGGCCGAGGCGACCCGGATCCGGCCCGCCGTCCTGGAGGCCTGGCAGGAGGCCGGACCGCGCGAGACGCACCGCGAACTCACCCGCCGCTTCGCCTCGTTCGCCGAGCGCGGGCTGCTCGACGTGGACGACCCGCACCAGGCCGCCGACCACTTCAACCTGCTGACCTTCATCAGCGTGACCCAGCCGTCGTTCTACGGCGCGATCCCGCTGCCGCAGGCCCGGGTCGCCGAGATCGTCACCCACGGCGTACGGACCTTCCTGCGCCTCTACCGACCCGCCGCGGCCGGGTGATCGGAGTCTCGCCATGACACTGACGACGGTGGACGTCGGGCCCGGCGACAGCGCCCTGGCGACCGACGTGGCACCGCTGATCAGGGCGTTGCGGCCGGGTCTGGACGCGGCGGCCTTCGACGCCTTCGCCCACGAGGCGTCCCGGCAGGGCCTGGTGTTCACCGCGGCCTACGACGGGGCCGGCCGGTGCCTGGCGGTGGCCGGCCACCGGGTGCTGGCCACCAGCCGCGGCCGGCTGCTGTTCGTCGACGACCTCGTGACCGCCCCCGGGGCCCGGTCCACCGGTGTGGGCGGGTGGCTGCTGGCCGCCCTGCGGGAGCGCGCGGTGGCCGCCGGGTGCGTGCGGATCGAGCTGGACTCCGGCGTCGCCAACCACGGCGCGCACCGCTTCTACCACGCTCAGCGGATGGCGGTCAGCGCGTTCCACTTCGCGCTGGAGCTGCCCGCCTGAGGCCGCCCTCGGCCGCTTCCCGCGAGGCCCCCGCGGGACTCTGTCAGTTCTGTTGTTCGACTTGACGGACCGTCCGAACGGCCTTTGACCCCCCTCCGCGGCGCTCGCCAGTATTTCGGCCATGGGCGAAAACACCAGCGGTAATGCACCGCTTTTCCAGGTCCGCGCGGAGATTTCGGTGTCCGCGGAGCCGGCCGACGTCTATTCCGTGATCAGCGACCTCGCGCGCAGCGGCGAGTGGAGCCCCGAATGCCTCGGCGGCGAATGGGTGGTCGGCGCCCCCGCCGAGGTCGGCTCGGTGTTCCGCGGCGAGAACCTCCGCTCCGAGGAGGTCGTCTCCTGGGCCCCGGTGGTCCGCGGCAAGTGGCACACCCACGCCGAGGTGGTGGCCGCCGAGCCCGGCCGCACCTTCCGCTGGGCGATGCACGACAGCGCCGGCGGCAAGCAGGACAGCGTCTGGGCCTTCGACATCGAGGCCGCCGGTCCGGCCGGCAGCCTGCTGGTGCACCACTTCCGGATGGGCACCGCCACCGAGGGAATCCGCGGTATCACCGCCGAGATGGACCGCGACGAGAAGCAGCGATTCTTCGCCGACTGGGCCGGGAAGCTGGAGCAGGACCTCGCGGAGACCCTCGGCCGGATCAAGCTCGTCATCGAAAAGAACTGATCGATCCATTCCTGTGGATGAGAGGGCGGAAAGGTGTTTCTGCAGCGCGTAGGAAACCAGGGAATTCGACTGGGGACGCTTTTCGAGCGAGCGGCCTCCAAGCACGGGTCGAACGTCCTGATCCTGGACCACGACCTCGACATCGCGCCCGGGCTGGGCCGTCGGGCGACGGTGGCCGAGGTCGCCGACCTGATCGACGACTTCGCCTCCCGGCTGTGGGCCGCCAAGGTCCGTCCCGGGCAGCGGGTGGTGGTCTACAAGTCCGACGGCTTCGACATCACCCTGCTCGCCTGTGCCGCGGTCCGCATCGGCGCCGTCCCGGTCCTGCTCTCGCCGAAGCTCGACGGCGAGACGGTCGCCGAGCTGGTGCGCCGGACCGACGAGCCGTTCCTGCTCACCGACCAGGCCAAGCTGGAGAACGAACTCCCGTCCTCGGTCTTCGAGTTCGCCGACAAGGTGCTGCTGACCTCCGGCAGCCACCGGGGAGCCACCGAGCTCGCCGCGCTGGCCGGCTCCCCCCGGGTCGCCCCGGTGACCATGCCCGCCGACCACCCGACGCTGATCACGCACACCTCCGGCACCACCGGCACCCCGAAGCTCGCGGTGCACACCGGCCGTACCCTGCAAGCCCGTTACCGCCCGCAGGCGACCGTGATGAAGCCGCTGATCCCGGGCCGCGAGACCATCGCGATGCACGTCTCGTTCGTCCACTCCCGGCTGATCACCGCACTGGCGATCTCGCTGTTCCGCGGCTTCCCGATCGTGGTGCTCCGCGAGTCCGACCCGAAGCACGTCGCCGACCTGTTCGCCCAGCTGCGCCCCGGGATCCTGGAGGCGCACCCCAACTCCTTCATGGAGTGGGAGGAGCTGGCCGACGACCCGCGCCGCCCGCTGGCCAACGTCCGGCTGTTCAGCAGCACCTTCGACGCCATCCACCCGCGCACCGTGCAGCGGATGCTGGCCGCCTCCGCGCGCCGGGCGCCGGTCTTCGGCCAGCTCTACGGGCAGAGCGAGATCGGCCCGGCCGTGGTCCGCTCGTTCTCCCGGCGCCGCGGGCAGGACGCCGACGGCCGCTGCGTGGGCGTGCCGTTCCCCGGCTTCACCGAGGTCCGGGTGGTCAGCCGGGACGGCAAGGAGCCGTCCGAGACCAACCCCGGGTACATCGAGGTGCGCAGCGACGGACGGATCGTCACCTACCTGGGCGAGCAGGCCCGCTACGACGCCCAGGTCAACGACGGCTGGTGGCGGATGGGCGACGTCGGCTACCGCACCCGGTGGGGCTGCGTGCACCTGCTGGACCGCGAGGTCGACCTGATCGAGGGCTTCGGCTCGACGCTGGCCGCCGAGGACACCCTGTTCGCCCGGCTGGACCAGCTCGCCGAGGTCGTGATCATCCCGGGCGAGGACGGCCGGGCCGTCCCGGTGGTGTGCACCAAGGACGACGTACCGCTCGACCTGGCGGCCTGGAAGGCCGCCGCCGCGGCGCTGCCGCCGATGGCGGACCCGGTGCAGTGGCGCATCGGCGACCTGCCGCAGACCGCGACCACCAAGATCAAGCGCCTCGAACTGGCCCGGCTGCTCGCCTCCGGCAGCAGCGTGGCCGGCTGACGGGCCGGGGAGAGACGATGTCCAAGGTAGTCATAGTCGGTGGGGGGATCGGCGGCCTCGCCGCGGCCCTCGCCGTCGCCCGCCGGGGGCACCGGGTCACGGTGCTGGAGCGTGCCCCGGAGTTCGCCGAGATCGGCGCCGGCATCCAGATCGCCCCCAACGGGATCCACGCCCTGGAGCGGCTCGGCCTCGGCGACGCCGTCCGCGGGTCGGCCGTGCACATGGCCGAGCTGCGCTTCATGGACGGGGTCACCGGTGAGCACGTGGTGAGCCTGCCGCTCACCGAGGAGTACCAGCGGCGCTTCGGCAACCCGTACGTGGTCGTCCACCGGGCCGAGCTGCACAGCCTGCTGCTGAACGCCTGCCTGGCCACCGACGGCATCGAGCTGCGCAGCAGCGCCACCGCCGTCGGCTACGAGCAGGACGGCCGGAGCGCCACCCTGCTGCTCGCCGACGGGCAGCGGGTCACCGGCGACGCGCTGATCGGCGCCGACGGCATCAACTCGGCGATCCGGCGGCAGCTGGTCGGCGACGGCGGTCCGCGGATCTCCGGGATCACCGTGTACCGGGCGATCATCCCGATGGAGCAGGTGCCGGAGGAGCTCGGCGGCCGCACGTCGGTGACCTGGTGGACGGGCCCCGGGTGCCACTTCGTCCACTACCCGATCGCCGGCGGCAAGTACCTCAACCTGGCGGCCAGCAGCGACACCGGCGCCACCGAGGAACTGGCCGGCGTCCCGGTGGAGAAGGACTTCGTGCGGCAGCGGTTCGCGCCGCTCGGCGAGGCCGCGCACCGGCTGCTGGAACTCGGCGAGGGCTGGAAGTCCTGGGTCCTGGTGGACCGCGACCCGGTGGCGGACTGGTGCGACGACCGGGTCACCCTGCTCGGCGACGCCGCCCACCCGATGCTGCACTACGCGGCGCAGGGCGCCTGCCAGGCCCTGGAGGACGCCGTGCTGCTGGGCGACCTGCTGGACTGCTCGGCGGACGAACTCCCGCAGCGCTTCGAGAAGTACAACGCCGAACGGCGCGAGCGGACCGCCAGGGTCCAGCTCACCGCCCGGGAGAGCATCGGGCTGTGGCACCCGGCCGGCGAGGCCGCCCGGACCCGCAACGCCGCGCTGCGCGCGCTGTCCCCCACCCAGCTGCACGACCAGGTCGCCTGGATGCACGGCGTCCGGAGCTTCGGCCAGAACGGAGAGCAGAAGTGACCGCCAACCAGACCGAGGTCTGCATCATCGGAGCGGGGCCCCGCGGCCTCTCCGTCCTGGAGCGGATCTGCGCCAACGAGCGCCGCACGCCCTCGCACCGCTCGGTGACGGTGCACGTGGTGGACCCGTCCGCGCCCGGTGCCGGACAGGTCTGGCGCACCGACCAGTCCCGCCACCTGCTGATGAACACGGTGGCCTCGCAGATCACCGTCTACACCGACGACAGCGTCACCGTGGACGGCCCGATCGAGCCCGGGCCCACCCTGTTCGAGTGGGCGAAGTCGCTGACCGCGGCGGACGGCCACGACGCCGGCACCCTCGCCGAGGCACGCGAGCTGGGCCCCAACACGTACCCGACCCGGGCGTTCTACGGCGCGTACCTGCACGACAGCTTCCGGCGGGTGGTCCGCGGCGCGCCCGCCCACGTCACCGTCCGGGTGCACACCTCGCGGGCGGTCGCGATGGCCGACACCCACGGCGTCCCCGGCGGCCCGCAGGGCGTCCGGCTGGAGGACGGCACCCGGCTGAACCGGCTGGCCGCCATCGTGATGGCCCAGGGCCACGTCCCGGCCCGGCTGACCCCGCGCGAGGCCAAGACCGCCAGCCTGGCCCGGATCCACCACCTCACGTACGTCACCCCGGCCAACCCGGCGGACATCGACGCCGCCGTCGTCGCACCCGGCCAGAACGTGCTGCTGCGCGGCCTCGGCCTCAACTTCTTCGACCACATGGCGCTGTTCACCCTCGGCCGCGGCGGCACGTTCGTCGAGGACGGCGAGCGGCTGGTCTACCGTCCGTCCGGCCAGGAACCCACGCTGTACGCCAGCTCGCGGCGCGGCATCCCGTACCACGCCCGCGGCGAGAACGAGAAGGGCGCGTACGGGCGGTACTTCCCCCGGCTGCTCACCGCCGAGCTGATCACGGACCTGCGGCGGCGCTCCGAGGACGGCCAGCGGGTGCACTTCGGCACCGACCTGTGGCCGCTGATCGCCCGCGAGGTGGAGAGCGTCTACTACGGCACCCTGCTGGACTCGCTGGGCCGCGGCGCCGAACGGGAGGCGTTCACCGTCCGCTACCTGGCCGCCGAACGCGGCGAGGAACGGGCCGAGGTGCTGGACGGCTTCGACGTGCCCACCGCCGACCGCTGGGACTGGGAGCAGCTCTCCCGTCCCTACCAGGACCGGGAGTTCGCCGACCGCGCGGACTTCCACGGGTGGCTGCTGGACTACCTCGCGCAGGACGTCCGCAACGCCAGGGCCGGGAACGTCAGCGGCCCGCTCAAGGCCGCCCTCGACGTGCTGCGCGACCTGCGCAACGAGATCCGGCTCGCGGTCGACCACGGCGGGCTGGAGGGCAACTCGCACCGCGACGACCTGGAGGGCTGGTACACCCCGCTCAACGCCTTCCTGTCGATCGGCCCGCCGGCCTCCCGGATCGAGCAGATGATCGCGCTGATCGAGGCCGGGGTGCTGGTGCTCACCGGGCCGGCCACCGAGATCCGGATCGACACCGAGCAGCCCGCCTTCGTGGCGCACTCCCCGGTCGTCCCGGGCGAGCCGGTCCGGGCCACCGTCCTGATCGAGGCCCGGCTGCCCGAGCCCGACCTGCGCCGCACCGACGACCCGCTGCTGCGCCACCTGCTGGACACCGAGCAGTGCACCACCTACCGCATCTCCGGTTCCTGCGGGTCGAGTTACGAGACCGGCGGGCTGGCCGTCACCGAGCGGCCGTACCGGCTGCTGGACGCCCGCGGCCGCGCGCACCCGCGCCGGTTCGCCTACGGCATCCCGACCGAGTCGGTGCACTGGGTGACGGCGGCCGGCATCCGTCCGGGCGTGGACTCGGTGACCCTCGGCGACTCGGACGCCATCGCGCGGGCCGTCCTCGCCCTGCCCGAGACCGCCGGCGTGCCGGACGGCGTCCACCCCGCACCGGCCGAGACCGACCTGCTGGGCATCCTGGTATGACCCCGGTGGACACCGACGCCGGCCTGCTCTCCCCCGTGCGGGCCGGCACCCCGGTCGAGGCGGCCGTCGGCGACCGCGCCTGGCTCCAGGCCATGCTCGACGCCGA
>NZ_JBIURH010000025.1:0-110277 GCF_044740765.1 Kitasatospora sp. NPDC088346 | reverse complement strand
ATCGCCCAGGCCCTCCTCCCCGCCTTCGACGACGCCAAGGCCACCGCACTCAAGGCCCGCGTCACCGCCCTGGCCGAGAAGTACCCGCTCTACCCCGCGCTGTAGCTCTACCCCGCGCTGTAGGCGGGCCGTCCGCCGGTCCGCCCCGCGCGGGCCGGCGGATCAGGCGTTCCCGCCGTGCCGGTAGAACGCGGTGCGGTCGGGTTCGAGC
Organism: Kitasatospora sp. NPDC088346; assembly: GCF_044740765.1. NCBI lineage: Bacteria > Bacillati > Actinomycetota > Actinomycetes > Kitasatosporales > Streptomycetaceae > Kitasatospora > Kitasatospora sp. NPDC088346. Next base: position 110,066 of record NZ_JBIURH010000025.1, on the reverse strand, counting down.
GGGGTGTTGCCGAGGATGAGGTCGGCGGCCTTCTCGGCGAGCATCATCACGGGCGCGTAGATGTTGCCGTTGGTGACGTACGGCATCGCGGACGCGTCGACCACGTGCAGCCCCTCCAGGCCGTGGACCTCCAGGGTGGCCGGGTCGAGCACCGACATCTCGTCGGTGCCCATCCTGGCGGTGCACGAGGGGTGCAGGGCGGTCTCACCGTCCTTGGCGACCCACTGCAGGATCTGCTCGTCGGTCTCGACCCCGGGGCCGGGCGAGATCTCGCCGTCGCTGAAAGGGGCGAAGGCGGGCTGGCCGAGGATCTTCCGGGTGACCCGGATCGCCTCCACCCATTCCCGGCGGTCCTGGGCGGTGGAGAGGTAGTTGAACCGGAGGGCGGGGTGCTCGCGCGGGTCCCTGGACCTGATCTTCACCGAGCCGCGCGCGTCGGAGTACATGGGGCCGATGTGCACCTGGTAGCCGTGCCCGCCGGCCGGCGCGGAGCCGTCGTAGCGCACCGCGATCGGCAGGAAGTGGAACATCAGGTTGGGGTAGGCGACGTCGTCGTTGCTGCGGACGAAGCCGCCGCCCTCGAAGTGGTTGGTGGCGCCCGGCCCTTTGCGCAGGAAGAGCCACTCGGCGCCGATGAACGGCCGTCGCCACATCTTCATGGCCGGCTGCAGGGAGACCGGCTGCCGGCACGCGTGCTGGACGTACACCTCCAGGTGGTCCTGGAGGTTCTCGCCGACGCCGGGCAGGTGCTGGACGGTCTCGATGCCGAGCGCGTCCAGCTCCGCCGCGTTGCCGACGCCGGAGAGCTGGAGGAGCTGCGGGGAGTTGACGGCGCCTCCGGACAGGATCACCTTGCCGCCGCTCACCCGGTGCAGCGCCCCACCGCGGCTGTACTCCACGCCGACCGCCCGCCTTCCGTCGAACAGGACACGGCCGACCAGGGCCCGGGTCTGCACGTCGAGGTTGCGGCGGTGCATCACCGGGTGCAGGTAGGCGCGGGCGGCGCTGAGCCGGCGTCCGCGCCGGAGGTTGCGGTCGAAGGCGGCGAAGCCCTCCTGGCGGTAGCCGTTGACATCGTCGGTGAGCGGGTACCCCGCCTGCTGCACGGCCTCGAAGAAGGCGGCGAACAGGGGGTTGGTGACCGGCCCGCGCTCCAGGACGAGGGGGCCGTCGTGTCCGCGGAAGCCGCCGCCGCCCGCTGCCGCGCCGCGGGCGTCCCGGTCGGCGAGACAGGTCTCCATGCGCTTGAAGTAGGGAAGGCAGTGGGCGTAGTCCCAGTCCTTCATGCCGGGGTCGGCGGCCCAGCGCTCGTAGTCGAGCGGGTTGCCGCGCTGGAAGATCATTCCGTTGATGCTGCTGGACCCGCCGAGGACCTTGCCGCGGGCGTGGTAGATCCGCCGGTCGTTCATGAAGGGTTCCGGCTCGGACTCGTACTTCCAGTCGTAGAACCGGCTGCCGATCGGGAAGGTCAGCGCCGCCGGCATGTGGATGAAGACGTCCCACGGGTAGTCCGGCCGGCCCGCCTCCAGCACCAGCACCCGGTTGGCCGGGTCGGCGCTGAGCCGGGCCGCGAGCGCGCAGCCGGCCGAACCCCCGCCGACGATGATGAAGTCGTACTGCTGCAAGGTCATGGTGTCCTGCCGTTGCTCTCGGGGCGGTGACGCCGGTTCTGCGAGTCTGGCGAGGGTGCTGCTGCAGGGTCTGCGAGGGCCTGGCGGCGCGGTGCGGCCGGCGCGGACATGGACGGCGTGTTTCGCTAGGGGAAACCGCTTTCACAGTGCGCAACAGTTTCCGGACCGATTCGGGCCCCGTCAAGGCCCCCTCACCACCCCCTTGCCCGACTGTTGTGTTTGGCGCAACCCTGTGCGTAGTCTGAAACAGCATCGGCACCGTCGCCCTCGACTCACACCAGCAACGACTGGCCCAGACGCCGCACCTCTCCAGGAGTCCCGCGATGTCCCACCAGCTGCCCGAGCACCCCGACTGGCTGTGGCGCACCCCCGACCCCAAGCGCTCCTACGACGTGGTCATCGTCGGCGCCGGCGGTCACGGTCTGGCCACCGCCTACTACCTCGCCCGCAACCACGGCATCACCGACGTCGCCGTCCTCGAACGCGGCTGGCTGGCCGGCGGAAACATGGCCCGCAACACCACCATCATCCGGTCCAACTACCTCTGCGAGGAGAGCGCGGCGCTGTACGAGCACGCGCTGAAGCTCTGGGAGGTGCTGCCCCAGGAGCTGGACTACGACTTCCTGTTCAGCCAGCGCGGCGTGCTCAACCTCGCGCACACCCTCCAGGACGTCCGCGAGGGCACCCGGCGGGTGAACGCCAACCGGCTCGGCGGCGTCGACGCCGAATGGCTCGACCCCGACCAGGTACGCGCGTTCTGCCCGATCGTCAACACCTCCCCCGACGTGCGCTACCCGGTGCTCGGCGCGACGCTGCAGCGCCGGGCCGGCATCGCCAAGCACGACCACGTCGCCTGGGCGCTGGCGCGCAGGGCCGACGAGTACGGCGTCGACCTGATCCAGGGCTGCGAGGTCACCGGATTCCTGCGCGACGGCGACCGCGTGGTCGGCGTGCAGACCAACCGGGGACCGATCAGCGCCGGGAAGGTCGCGCTGGCCGCCGCCGGGCACAGCAGCGTCCTCGCCGGCCTGGCCGGACTGCGACTCCCCGTGCAGAGCCACCCCCTCCAGGCGCTCGTCTCCGAGCTGCTGGAACCCGTGCACCCCACCGTGGTGATGTCCAACCACGTGCACGTGTACGTGAGCCAGGCCCACAAGGGCGAGCTGGTCATGGGCGCGGGCGTGGACTCCTACAACGGCTACGGCCAGCGCGGCTCCTTCCACATGATCGAGCATCAGATGGCCGCCGCGCTCGAACTGTTCCCGATCTTCGCCAGGGCCCACGTGCTGCGCACCTGGGGCGGAATCGTCGACGTCACCCCCGACGCCTCGCCGATCATCGGTCCGACACCGGTCGAGAACCTCTACCTCAACTGCGGTTGGGGAACCGGCGGTTTCAAGGCGACGCCCTCGTCCGGGTGGGTGTACGCGCACGCGATCGCCACCGGGGAACCGCACCCCCTGGCCGCGCCCTTCGCGCTGGAGCGGTTCACCACCGGCGCGCTCATCGACGAGCACGGCGCCGCAGCCGTGGCCCACTGACCCCGACCCCCACCCGGCAGGAGTTCCCCATGCTGCTGATCGCCTGCCCCTGGTGCGGCGAACGCGAAGAACTGGAGTTCCACTACGGCGGCCAGGCCCACGTCGCCCACCCGGCGGCCCCGGAGCTCCTGTCCGACGGCGAGTGGGGCGAGTACCTGTTCGTCCGCGACAACCCCAAGGGCCCCTTCGCGGAACGCTGGTCGCACGCCGCCGGATGCCGGCGCTGGTTCACCGTGGTCCGCCACACCGTCACCCACCAGATCCTGGCCGTCCACCCGGCCGGCGAGCCGAAGCCGGTGATCTCATGACCCAGTCCCACCGCCTCCCGTACGGCGGACGGGTCGACCGCTCCGCTCCCCTGCGCTTCACCTTCGACGGGGTGGAGTACACCGGCCTGCGCGGCGACACGCTCGCCTCCGCCCTGCTCGCCAACGGCGTGCTGCACGTCGCCCCCGGCCTGTACCGGAGGCGGCCCCGCGGCATCGCCACGGCCGGGGTGGAGGAGCCCAACGCCCTGGTCCAGCTCGACGGCCCCTGCTCCGAGCCGATGCTGCTGGCGACCACGACCGAGCTGTACGAGGGCCTCTCGGCGACCGGCCTCGCCGGCCTCGGCCGCCTCGACCCGGGCCCGGACGAGGCCGTCCACGACAAGACGCACACCCACACCGACGTGCTGGTCGTCGGCGGCGGCCCCGCCGGACTCGCCGCGGCCCTCGCGGCCGGGCGTTCCGGCGCCCGGACCGTCCTGGTCGACGACCAGCCGGAACTCGGCGGATCCCTGCTCGCCGGGCGGGAGTCGATCGACGGCCGCCCGGCGCTCGACTGGGTGGCGGACGTCCGTGCGGAACTCGCCGCGCAGGCCGACACCCGGATCCTCGGCCGGTCCACGGCGATCGGCTACTACGACCACAACTACCTGCTCGTCGCCGAGCACCGAACCGACCACCTCGGCCCGGCCCCCGTCCCCGGTGTCTCCCGGCAGCGCCTGTGGCACATCCGGGCCCGGCGGGTGGTCCTGGCGACCGGCTCCCACGAGCGGCCGATGGTGTTCGCCGGCAACGACCTGCCCGGCGTCATGTCCGCCGCCGCCGTGCGCACGTACGTGAACCGGTACGCCGTGCTCCCCGGCCGCCGGGCCGTGGTCCTCACCACCAACGACCACGCCTACGCCACGGCGCTCGACCTGGTCGCGGCCGGGGCCGAGGTGGCGGCACTCGTCGACACCCGGCCCGAGCCGCCCGCCGACCTCGTCGACTCGGCGCGCGGCGCCGGGATCGAGGTGATCACCGGATCGGCCGTCGTCGGCACCCGGGCGGACCGGGCGACCGCCCGGCCCGGGGCCACGGGGAGGATCTCGGCGGTCCGCGTCGCCGGGCTCGACGCCGACGACGCGATCGACGGCCCGGTCCGCGAGGTGGCCTGCGACCTGCTCGCCGTCTCGGGCGGCTGGAGCCCGGCCGTCCACCTGTGGAGCCAGTCCCAGGGCACCACCCGCTACGACGACGGCCTCGCCGCGTTCGTCCCCGCACAGGCCGCCCAGCACGTCGACAGCGCCGGGGCCGCCCGGGGCGTCCTCGACCTCGCCGGGTGCCTCGACGGCGGGTTCGCCGCCGGAGCCGAGGCGGCCGCCCTGGCCGGCTTCCCCGCCGCCGCACCGGCCACACCCCCCAGCTCCGGTGACCGCCCTCCCGCCCCGCCCCGACCGGTGTGGATCGTGCCCGGTGAGAGCGGCGAACCCGCCGAGTGGCACGACCACTTCGTCGACCTCCAGCGCGACGCGACCGTCGCGGACGTGCAGCGCGCGATCCGGGCCGGCATGCGGTCGGTCGAACACATCAAGCGCTACACCACCATCGGCACCGCGCACGACCAGGGCAAGGCGTCCGGCGTGAGCGCCACCGGCGTCATCGCCCGGCTGCTCGGCGCCCGCTCACCGGGCGAGGTCGGCACCACCACCTACCGCGGCCCGTACGTGCCCGTCTCCTTCGCCCTGCTCGCCGGGCGCGAGCGCGGCGCCCTCTTCGACCCGGTGCGCACCACCGCGATCCACCCCTGGCACGTCGGGCACGGCGCGGTCTTCGAGAACGTCGGCCAGTGGAAGCGCCCGTGGTACTACCCGCGGCCCGGGGAGTCCATGGAGGCGGCCGTCCTGCGCGAGTGCCGCGCGGCGCGCGAGGGCGTCGCCGCCATGGACGCCAGCACCCTCGGCAAGATCGACGTCATCGGCCCCGACGCGGGCGAGTTCCTCAACCGCGTCTACACCAACGCCTTCGCCAAACTGGCCGTCGGCTCGGCGCGGTACGGCGTCATGTGCCGCGCCGACGGCATGGTCCTCGACGACGGCGTGACCGTGCGCCTGGCCGACGACCACTACGTCATGACGACCACGACCGGGAACGCCGCCGCCGTCCTGGACTGGCTGGAGGAGTGGCTGCAGACCGAGTGGCCCGACCTTCGCGTGCGGGTCACCTCGGTGACCGAGCAGTGGGCCACGGTCGCGGTGGTCGGCCCCCGGTCCCGCGAGGTCGTCGCCGCCCTGGCCCCGGACCTGGACGTGTCGAACGACGCCTTCCCCTTCATGACGGCCCGCACGACACACCTGGCGGGCGGCGTACCCGCCCGCGTCTGCCGGATCTCGTTCTCGGGCGAGCTGGCCTTCGAGATCAACGTCGCGAGCTGGTACGGCCTGGCCGTCTGGGAGTCCGTCATCCGGGCCGGCGAGCCCCTGGGCATCACCCCGTACGGCACCGAGACCATGCACGTGCTGCGCGCGGAGAAGGGCTACCCAATCGTCGGCCAGGACACCGACGGCACGGTCACCCCGCAGGACCTCGGCATGGAGTGGATCGTCTCCACGAAGAAGGAGTTCATCGGCAAGCGCTCCTTCCGCCGCGCCGACACCGCGCGCGGCGACCGCAGGCAACTGGTCGGCCTGCTGCCCGTGGACCCCGCCGTGCTGCTCCCCGAGGGCGCGCAGCTGGTGGCGGACGCCGAGGGGGTCCCGCCCACGAAGGCCCTGGGACACGTCACCTCCAGCTACCGCAGCGCGGCGCTCGGCCGCACCTTCGCGCTGGCCCTCGTCTCCGGCGGGAGGGCGCGGCACGGCGAGACGGTGTACGCGCCGCTGCCGGGCGGCACGATCGCCGCCACGATCACCGACACCGTCCTCTACGACCCGAAGGGGACCCGCCGTGACGGCTGACACCCTGCGCCACACCCTGCGCCGCAGCCCGCTCGGGCACCTCGACGACGTGCTCGCCGCGCACTCGACCACCGGCGAGCGGGGGGTGCGGCTCGGCGAGGTGCCCTTCCTCGCCCAGCTGGACCTCCAGCTGAGCACGCGCGACGCAGCCGCACGGCGCATCGCCTCGGCGCTCGGCACGCCGCTGCCCACCGACCCCGGCACCGTCGGCGAGGCGGGCGACCTGCGGGTGCTGTGGCTGGGTCCGGAGGAGTGGCTGGTGGTGGGCCCGGACGGCTCCGCACCCGCCACGGCCGAACTGCTGCGCGCGGCGCTGAGGGACGAGCCCGGGTCCGTGGTGGACGTCTCGGCCAACCGCACCACGCTCGAACTGTCCGGGCCCGCCGCCCGCCCGGTTCTGGAGAAGGGCTGCGCTCTCGACCTGCACCCACGCGTCTTCGGGCCGGGCCGCTGCGCGCAGACGCTGCTCGCCGGGGTCAACGTGATCATCCAGCAGGTCGACGCGGAACCGACCTACCGGCTGCTGGTGCGGGGTTCGTTCGCGCAGCACCTGACGCACTGGCTGCTCGACGCGATGGAGGAGTACCGCCACCCCCCGCTCACGGTCTGACGCTGTCGGCGGGTGCTCAGGCGTCCCGGTCCCCTGCCGCTGCGACCACGAACCAGCGGGCCGGCAGGGCGACCCGGGTGCCGTCCGGGTGGCGCTCGCTCATCGCGAGGCCGGTCTCGCCCTGGTCGAGGATCTCCAGCCCGGCGCCGTACAGCAGCGCGGGCAGTTCGTCCGAGGCGACCTCGGCCGGGCGCAGCTGGTGCCTGCGGACCCGGCGGAGCTTCTCCGGCGGGCCACCGGGCCGTTCGGCGACCTGGTGGAGCACCGCCTTGGCGGCGGCGGTCGGTTCGACCACGAACCCCCGGCCGCGCCGGCCGAGCAGCAGAGCGACGGCGGCCGCGACCGGCGCCCGGTCCGCCGGGTCGCTCTGGTGGAGCACCGCCCGCAGGTAGGCGTTGGACTCGCCCAGCCGGTCGCCCAGTCGCCGCACCGCCACCAGGTCGGTGAGGTCGAGCTGTTCGAACTCGGCCACCGCGTCGCCGTCCGTCCGACGGGCGTGCGCGACCGCCGCGGCGGACAGGTCGACGCCCACCGCGCGCGGGAAGTACCCGGCCAGGTAGCGGGTCTGGGTGCCGTTGCCGCAGCCGAGGTCGACGATCGGCAACGTGCGGTCGGCGTGGGCGGCGAGCAGTGCCGTGTGCGGAGCCGCCGTCAGCGTCGCGTCCGCGTCCCAGAACGCCTCACCCGGCTCCCCCGTGCACTCGGCCCAGAAGCCCTCCCACGCGCGCACGTAGCGCTCCGAAACACCCATCAGCACTGTCTCCCGAATTCCGTGGCACCGACAACGACCTCCATACCGGCACCCGCCCGGGCGGAAACTCGTACAGACCGACCCTTCACACCACGTTCGACCCCGCACCACCGCCGGGTCGGCACCGTCGTGGGCCGCCAGGTCGTCGACCCCGTCGGGGGAAGACCCCGGTGGGCCACGACGTGACGATCGGGCACGAAGGGTGGCCCCACCGGGACCCGGCCGACACGCTACTCGCCGTCCCAGGCGGTGGCGATCAGCACGGCGCCGCCCGCGTGGCGCGCGTAGCGGCAGCTGACGGGATGGTCGAACACCACCCGGGCCGGGCCGTGAACGGGCCGCAGGTCGGCGAGCAGCGCGTCCGCGGGCAGGCCGGCGGCGGCCTCGCGCAGCAGGGGGTCGGGCCCGGCGCCGGCCTGCGCCGCGGTGACGGTTCCGACGTCCGTGGGGTGCTCGTCCAGGGCCGCCCAGGCCTCGGCGAAGCGGTTGCCGAAGGCCCGGACGGCGGCTGCCCCCTCAGGCCCGGACGGGACGGCGGTTCCCGCGACCGTCTCCTCCAGCGCGCCGCGAAGGCAGCCGGTGAGCGCGTCGAGCCAGACCGGAAGCGAGGGTGCGAGCCGTACCGTGTCGGTGGCGTCCCAGAACCGGAACACCGCTCCCCACGACCCGGTGGCCGGGTCGACGTCGACGTAGTCGTGGCCGTCACCCGTGTCCGTGTGGACGAACCAGTGGGTCCCGGCGCCCCCCGCGTGGTCCAGGTACCAGCCGGCACCGGCGTCCGCGACGTTGTACGGGTGGGCCAGGTCGACGTGCTCGACCGACTCGTGACCGTTCAGGGCGGACCGCGAGACGGTGATCCGCACCCCCGCGACGGAGCGGAGCAGTACCCGGATCTCCTCCGGCACGGGGACCGGCCAGCCGTCCATCACCGCGTCCGGCAGGCCCGGGTCGAGCACGACCAGCCCCGCGGAGGCCCGCGCGACCTCGCGCAGCGTCGCCGCCGTCCGCGCGCTGTCGAACCGCGCCGCCGTGTCCTCCATGTCCCCTCCCGTTCCCGGCTCCGGTGACGTGGGACCGGGGCCGACGGTTCCCGACCCTAGGCCGTGCCCCCGACAGGCCGGCCCCGCAGGCCGGCCCCGCAGGCCGCCGCCCGGCGGCGGCCCGGTCGTCACCGTGCGGCCGACCGCGCTCGCCGGGCGTCAGACGCGCAGGGCGGCGGCCTCGGCCTCGGGGGTCAGGCCGAGGACCGGGCGGTCGGGGCGCTGCGGCGAGACGCCGTCCAGGGTCTTCAGCCACTCCCAGGTGTCGGCGACGGTCTCGGTGACGGGTCGGCAGTGCAGCCCGGCCGCGAACGCCTTGGAGGTGTCGGCGCCGTACAGGAACTCGTGGAGTTCGCCCGGCGGTGCCCAGATCGGGAGCTCGGTCCACGGCGCGATCTTGGCGGCGGCGATCCGTCCGGGGTCGGTCCAGCGGAGTTCCGCGTCCGATCCGGTCGCGGCGACGCACGCCTCCAGGAGTTCGCCCATGCTGGCGTGGCCCGGCCGGCTGACCAGGTTGTACGGGCCGGACAGGCCGCGTTCGGCGGCGTCCAGGGTCCAGCTCGCGAGGTCGCGGGCGTCGACGTACTGCAGCGGCAGGTCGCGGGGGCCGGGGGCGAGCACGGGGCCGCCGCGGGCGATCCGGCCCAGCCACCAGGTCAGCCGGCCGACGTCCTCGCCGGGGCCGAGGATCAGCCCGGCCCGCACCAGCAGCGAACGGTCCTCGCCGAAGGCGCCGGTGACGGCGAGTTCGCCGCCGCGCTTGGCCTGCGGGTAGGAGACGTCGCCGTCGTCGGGTGAGCCGTCCAGCAGGAGGCCGTGCTCGGCCGCACGGTGGTCGACCGGGTCGGCGTAGACGGAGCCGCTGGAGACGTACACGTACCGGCCGGCGCGCTCGGCGAGGGCCGCCGCCGCATCGCGGACGGCCGACGGCCGCGCGGACCAGGTGTCCACCACCAGGTCCCATGCGCCGTCGCCGAGCGCGGCGAGTCCGTCGGGGGCGGTGCGGTCGCCCCGCAGGACGGTGGCTCCGGCCGGCGGGCGGCGGCTGCCGCGGTGCAGGAGGGTCACGTCCCAGCCGCGGGACAGGGCGTCGTTGACAAGGGCGCGTCCGACGAAGCCGGACCCACCGAGCATGAGAAGTCGCATGCAGGCCACTGTTCCCAGGGTGGAGCCGATCGGTCCACCCCCATCCGCCGTCAGCGGAATCGCCGTCAGCGGAACTCGGGGGGACGGCTTCCGGCGGTACGCGACTGCTGCCCGGGCTCGTGAACGGACGGGACCCCCGGGCCTGCGGTCCCACCCCTCCCCGTGTGGCCTACATCCGGGGTCGTACCTGCGAGCCGCCCGAATGGATCGTACTCGATCCGTCATGGTCGGTAGCGAACCGTCCGCCCGCACCAGCCCTCGGTCGTGGCCGCCGTCCGCTGCTGCGGGCGGCGGCGACAGCGCCGAGGCCGCCGTGCGGACGGAGCGCACCCACGACCCATCCAGCACCTGCACGAGCCCTGCCCAGGAAAGGACAGTGAGCCCGATGACCGACGAGATCGCCTACGCGAAGATCCACCCCGCGATCGGGGTGGCCCGCGTCGGCAACAGCAGCCGCGAGGACGGCTGGTTCCACGGCCCCGAGACGCCCTCACCCGAACCGGCGCCGGTCGGCTTCTACAAGGACGGCACCGGCGCGATCAAGCGCGAGGCCGCCCGCTTCCGGATCTACGGCTACGACGGCTCCGGCCGGGTGGTACGGGAGCTGAAGCCCTCCGAGGCCGGGGTGGAGGTCGCGTGGACCGTGCACGTCGCCAACCGGAAGGCGGCCTGGTACAACTTCGACCTCGCCCTCGACATCCCCGACATGAAGGGCAAGGCCTCCGCCCGCCGCAACAACAAGGTGGACGGCCCGGCCGCCCGCAACGCGCTGGTCATCGACCCCGGCCGCAAATCCCTGGTTCCCGGCGGCGCGGAGGTCGTCGAGTTCACCGGCGGCACCTTCCTCGGCGTCGACGTCCCCCTGGGCCGCATGCAGACCGACGAGGAGGGACGGCTGGTCGTCCTCGGCGGCCACGGCACCTCCGGCGCGCCCGGCGGCGAGGAACTGCACTCCTTCGGCAACAACGACGGCTGGTACGACGACACCTCCGACGGGCCGGTCACCGCCACCCTCAAGCTGAACGGCAGGGACGTCGAGGTCAAGGGCGCCTGGGTGGTCGTCGGGCCGCCCAACTACGCCCCCGACGTGAAGACCCCGCGCACCCTGTGGGATCTGCTGCACGACGTCTTCCGGCCGCAGCCGCCGGGGGGAGCGACCGAGGAGGTGTCGTTCGAGCGGGACATCAAGCCGATCCTGTACCGCTTCTGCGAGCTCCAGTGGGTCAACAAGGGCTACGCCACCCACCACGGCTTCGGCGGCCCCGAGGACTTCATGGCCCCCGCCCTGCTCGGCCGGCTGTCCAGCACCGCCGAGCGCAACCGCGAGCTGCGCCGGCAGGTGTTCACGGCGATGCGCGACCACGAGCGTGACGGGCTGTCGCCGCAGCCCTGGCCGTGGTTCTACGGCGACGGCATGGCCAGCAAGCCGAAGTCGCAGCTGCAGTACATGACGCTGTCCGACACCCAGATCGCGCAGTTGGAGAAGTGGGCGTCCGGGGAGTTCAGCACCGCCGCGGTGCCCGGCTTCCCGAGCCGGCTGGAGGACGCCCCGGTCGCCGACCAGCCCGGCCTGCTGGACCGCGCCGCCCTCGACTTCTGCCTCGCCGACGCCTTCCACCCCGGCTGCGAGGTCACCTGGCCGGTCCGGCACACCACCATGTACCAGGAGCCGTTCCGGATCCTGCACCGCGCCGACAACACCCCGGAACCCGACTACGGCCCGCAGCTGAGCGCCGAACGGGCGCTGGGCGCGGACGGCCCGCTGCACGCCCAGCCGCCCGGCGGGCTGACCCGCTGGATGGCGATCCCGTGGCAGACCGACACCGCGAGCTGCCGATCCGGTTACGAGTCCAACGCCCTGCCCAAGGGCCGCTACGACCCCCACCTGCCGACCTTCTGGCCCGCCCGGGTGCCCAACCACGTGCTCACCGAGGACGACTTCCGGATCGTCAACAAGGAAGCCGGCGGCGCGGGTTCGCCGGAGGAACGCGAGGACGCGTTCGCCCGCCGGGCCTCCTGGCTGCGCGGCCTGCACGGCGAGTACAAGCAGCAGCTCGCCCAGGCGGCCGAGGAGTGGCACCACTTCGGCATCGTGGAGACCCGCCGCTACACGGTCGGCGACGGCAGGTTCCCCGACGTCGTCCAGGTCGAGTCCGTCCCCGGCTTCCCGCTGGACGGCGTCTCGCCGAACCGCAACCTGGTGACCGTCCACGTCCCGGAGGCCACCGCGCTGGACAGCAGCGCCTACGGCGACGTGCTCGGGGACGTCGCCGAACGGACCGGGTACGCCACCGACGAGATCACCATCGGGTACATCGACAAGCTCGACCCGTTCGGTGAGGAGTCCGCCAACGGCGGCGGCGCCCGCGCCGCGGACGGCGGCTCGTGAGGCCCGCCGCACCCGCCGGGCCTCCCCCGGCCGGCGGCGCCCGCTACGACGTGGTCGTGGCGGGCGCGGGCCCGGCAGGTGCGGCCGCCGCGCTCGCCCTGGTCCGGGCGGGCCGGACGGTGCTGCTGGCCGACGCCGGCCGCGGACCGGCCCCGGTCGGCGAGGCGCTGCCCGCCGCCGCCCGGGTGCTGCTGCGCGACCTCGGCGCGGACCGCGCCCTGACCGGCGGCCACCTGCCGTGCCGCTCCAACCGGTCCGCCTGGGGCAGCGCGGCACTCGGATCCCTCGACAGCATCCTGGACCCGCACGGCCACGGCTGGCACCTCGACCGGCAGCTGTTCGACCGTCAACTGCGGGCCTGCGCCCGGGCACAGGGCGCACGGCTCGCCACCGGGACGGCGGTGCGGCCCCGGGCCCGCACGAGCGACGGCGGGTGGACGGTCGAACTCCGCGGCCGGGGCACGGCCCACTGCCGATGGCTCGTGGACGCCACCGGCCGCGGGGCCCGCATCGCCACCGTCTGCGGTGCCCGACGGCTGGTCCGCGACCGGCTGCTCGCCGTCCACCTCACCCTCGGTGCCGCCGCGCCGCCCAGCGCCGACACCACCACCACCGTCGAGGCCGCCCCCGACGGCTGGTGGTACACCGCGCCACTGCCCGCCGGCCGCCGTCTGCTCGCCTGGTACACCGACGCCGACCTGCCCGCCGCCCGCGGACCGCTCGCGGACCGGCTCGCCGTGACCCGGCACATCCGTCCCCTCACCGGCGGCCACCCGTGGCCCCGGGATGTCACGCCCCGGCGCGCGCCCGCCCACACCGCCCGCCTCGACACCTTCTCCGGCGACGGCTGGACCGCCGCCGGGGACGCCGCCGTCGCGTTCGACCCGCTGTCCTCGCAGGGCATCCTCACCGCCCTCTTCACCGGCATGAGCGCCGGCCAGGCGGTGCACGCCCACCTGGCCGGTGACCCGGCCGCGCTCGACGAGTACGCGCACACGGTCGCCGCGGTCGGCACCGCCTACCTGCGCAACCACCGCACCCACTACGCCGCCGAACGGCGCTGGCACGACCGGCCGTTCTGGCAGCGCCGGCACACCCCGACACCCGAGGAGATCTCCGCATGAGCATCCACCCCCTGCCCGACACCGTCAGCGCCACCGCCGACCGGCACGGGCACCGCTTCCTGCTGATCGGCAGGAGGAACGTCTTCAGCTACCACCTGGGCCTGTACCACGTCCCGATCCACGCCTTCCAGATGATCACCAGGTTCGGGCTGCCCGACGGCCTGCGCGAGACGTACCTGACCGACCTGGCCGCGCACGAGGACCAGCAGGTCTACTACTCGCTGTTCACCGAGGGCCACTGGCCGCTCCAGGACATCGTGGACGGCAGTCGGACCTCGCTGCCCGTGGAACTGGAGCGGGTCACCGTCGACGCCCAGGGCAACCGGACGTTCACCCCGCTGCTCCCGGTCACCGACGCGACCTGCCGCAAGGAGGACGTGGTGCACTACCGGCCGCTCGAAGCCGATGCCGGCTACCCCGACTACGTGACCGCCCTGTCCTTCGGCCAGGGCGACGAGGTGCACCTCGCCCACCGGCTGGCCGGCGCCCCGAACTGGGACGAGGTCATCACCACCGTCGACCCCCGGGGCTTCCAGCCCGGCGACCTCGCCCCCGCGGCGACCGTCACCGTGCCCACGGTCAAGGACCCCCACGGCGCCGCCCCGAAGAGCCCGCTGACCACCGGCACCGGCTACGAGGGGAAGATCGGCGACCGGACGGTCACCTTCACCGCCGGACGCCAGGGCTGGTGGAACCACACCTCCCTCAACACGGCCTGACCGCGCGAGCGGCGCCGCCCACTCTTGGGAGCAATGGACCGACCTGCCGGTCGGTCCATTGCTCCTTTCGGTCGATCTGATGTACGTTGGGGTCGTTCCACCGGACGGTAAGGAATGACCCGTGATCGCTCTGCTGCTCGCCCTCGGCAGCTCCGTCGCCTACGGCTGCGCGGACTTCCTCGGCGGCCTCGGTTCCCGCAAGGCCCACGTGCTGCGCACCGTGCTGATCGCGGCGCCCGCCTCCCTCGCCGTCGAACTGCTGCTCTGGCCGGTACTGGGCGCCTCGTTCAGCCCCGGGGCGATCGGCTGGGGCGCCGCCTCCGGTGTCGCCTCGGCCGCCGCCTTCGTGCTGCTCTACCGCACCCTGGCGATCGGCCCGATGAACGTCCTCTCCCCCGTCACCGCGCTGGTGTCCGCCGCGCTGCCGGTGGCGGTCGGCCTGCTCCAGGGTGAACACCTGGGCGCCGCAGGGCTGGTGGGCCTTCCGCTCGCCCTGCTGGCCGTGGTGCTCGTCAGCGCCGGCCCCGGCACCGGATCGGCCCGGCCCTCCCGCACCGCGCTGCTGCTCGCCTTCGGCGCGGGAGCCGCCATCGCCCTCCAGCTCGTGTTCCTGCACCAGGCACCCGACGACAGCGGCGTCGCCCCGCTGATCGTCGGACGGGCCGTCTCCTCCGCGGTCACGCTGGCCGCGGCCGTCCTGCTGCGCCACCGCCTCGGACCGGAGCGGCCCGCGTACGCGATGTCCGCGGCCGCCGGCGTCCTCGACTCCGTGGCGAACCTGCTCTTCCTGCTCGCCGTCCGCAGCGGTGACCTCACCGTCGTCGCCGTCATCACCGCCCTCTACCCGGCCGGCACCGTCCTGCTCGCCCGCGCCGTCCTGCACGAGCGCATGCACCGCGGCCAACTCGCCGGCCTCGGCGTCGCCGCACTCGCCGTCAGCCTCCTCGCCCTCGCCTGACCGCCCGCTGCGCGCTGCCCGCTGCCCGCTGCCCGGGCGACCACACCCCCGTTCCCGCCCCCGAGCCCCCGGGCCGCCGAGCCCGACACCCCGACACCCGATCACGAGGAGAAGACCACCGATGCCCCTCCTGCGCCTCGACGCCGCCGTGGCCACCGCCTTTCCCGACACCCTCATCGCCCTGGTCACCGCCACCGGACTGCGCGGCCACCACGCCTGGCCCGCCACCACCGCCGCCCTGGAGGACCTGGAACGCCGGGTCGCCGACGGCACCTGGCACCCGGCGGACGAGACCCACCCCCACATCGAGGCCTGGCACACCGCCTACCGCGCCTTCGGCACCAATCCCCGCCGCACCCGCCCCAGCGTCGACGCGCTCGGCCGCCGCCTCGCCAAGAAGGGCACCCTGCCCCGCATCAACCCCGCCGTCGACTCGTACAACGCCGTCTCCGTCCGGCACGGCCTGCCCGCCGGCGCCTTCGACCTGGACCAGGTCACCGGCGACATCGTCATCCGCCAGGCGGACGGCACCGAGTCCTTCACCCCGCTCGGCGAACCCGACACCCTCGAACACCCCAGGCCCGGCGAGATCATCTACACCGACACCACCAGCGTCCTCACCCGCCACTGGAACCACCGCGACGCCCACCGCACCCGCGTCACCGAGAGCTCCACCCACGTCACCTTCGTCCTCGAAACCCTGCACGCCACCCGCGACCGCGACGCCCTCGACGCCGCGGCCGACGAACTGCGGCACCTGCTCGCTCCCCACACCGAGCACACCACCCTCGACCACCTCGGCCCGGCCCACCCACAGGCCGCCGTCTGACCGGGCCGCCCGGCCCGGGCGGGACCGCCGCTCGGACGCCCGCCGGTCGGCTACGGCTCGGCGGGCCCGCCGCCCCCGGCCCGGACCGTGGTCCCCAGTCGCCACGCCTCGATGTCGCGGTAGTGGATCGGCCCGGGCCCGCGGCCGATGTTGCTGCCGACCAGGTGGAGACGCTCCGCCCGCCACGGCCGGCCCACGAACCCCGTCAGAGCGGCCACGGCCCGCGGCACGCTGGTGGGATCGTCGCGACGGGAACGCGCCAGGGTCAGATGAGGGCGCAGCGGACGGTCCCTGAACTCGATCCCGCAGGACCGGACCGTCTCCCGGACGTCGGCGGCGAGCCGGTGCAGTCCCTCCAGGTCCCCGTCGATCCCGCTCCATAGCAGTCGCTCGTCGAAGTGGCCGCCGCCGCGCAGGCCCAGCTGCGGGGCGGGGTGCGACGCCGCCAGGCCGGCCAGCACCGACCGCAGCGACGGCACCGCCGTGGCGGGCAGCTCACCGAGGAAGGCCAGGGTGATGTGCCAGTCCTCGATCCGGTTCCACCGCAGCCGCGGGTACCCGGCACAGGCGGGCCGCAGGACCCGGGCCAGCTCGTCCTTCGCGTCGTCGGGCGGGGCCAGCGCCACGAACACGCGCAGGGTCGAGGCCTCGGGGGGAACGTCCACCAGGGATTTCTAGCACTCCCCGGCCCTCCGGGTCGCGTCGACCCCCTGGGCCCCGAACGCCCCGGCCGCCCCCGGCAGCGGCCGAGCCGGGACGGTGCGGCCGTCCGCCCCGGGTGAGCGGTCGGCCGCAGCGGTGTCGACAGGGCCCGCTCCGCCCCGCAACGGGTGACCCGCTCAGGCGGTGGTGTGCTCGCCCGCGCGCCGGGCCCGCTCCTGCCGGTAGGCATCGGCCCGGGCGAGGTAGTCCCGGTGCTCCTGCTCGGGGTCCGGCGGCAGGTCCGGCACGTCGGTGGTGGCGAAGAACTCCACCAGGGCCTCGTTCGCGCCCGCGGCCAGCTCTCCGCAGCGGGCGAACATGTCCGACTCGTAGCGGGCGACCGCCCGGTCGAGGCCGACCGCCGGGTCGGGGCCGACCGCCCGGTTGATCGCGTGCGCGAGTTCCGCGCCGTCCAGCATCGCGAGGTTCGCGCCGTGGCCGCCGAAGGGCGCCATGAGGTGGGCCGCGTCACCGATCAGCGTGACCCCCGGGACGTGTTCCCAGGTGAGCGGGGCGGGCAGCGCCCAGAAGGACCGTGGCACGTAGTCGCCGTCGTTGCGGACGGTCACCGCACGCATGGCCGGGGACCAGTGGCCGAACTCCCGCGCCAGGTGGGCGCGGATGCTCTCCCGGTCGGTGAGGTCCACGCCGGCGCCGACGTGCCAGTCGGGTGCGGCGCGGAACGCCAGGTAGCCGCGGACCACACCGCCGCCGTTGCGCTGGAGGATCACCGCGCGGCCGTCGTTGTCGTTGGCGAACATGTGGCCGGCGCCGACGATCTCGGCGACCTCGGGGTGGCGGCTGTCGACCTCGTCGAACCGGGCGTCCAGGAAGCAGACCCCCAGGTGGTGGGGGGCGGCGTCGCTGACCAGCGGGCGGACCTTCGACCAGGCCCCGTCGGCGCCGATCACCAGGTCGGCCTCCACCGTGCTGCCGCCCGCGAACTCCAGGCGGTGCCCGCCGTGGCCGAGCGGGGTCGCGCGGACGAGACGGTGGCCCCAGCGGACGGTGCCCGGCCGCAGGTGGTCGAGGAGCAGGCGGCGCAGCCGGCCGCGGTCGATCTCCGGTGCGGCCACGTCGCCGGGGCCCGGGGTGAACTCCGCCAGGACCGTGCCGTGGTGGTCGCGCCGGGTGCTGGCCTGCCCCTCCGGCCTGGCCTGCGCCAGGAAGGCGTCGAGCAGCCCGGCGTCCGCGAGGGCGATCTGTCCGGAGTCGGCGTGCAGGTCGAGTGTGCCGCCGGGGTCGCGGGAGTCCACGGTGTCGTCGGCGTCGTACACGGTGACCTCGATGCCGTGGCCTTGCAGGACGCGGGCGCAGGTCAGACCGGCGGGTCCGCCGCCGACCACGCAGATCCGGGGTGTGCTGTTCGTCATCGGGACCTTCCCTGGGGTGGTGCGGATCGCGAAAGGGTCGCGACGGCACCCCCTTGGGTGCATCCGCTCAAAAAGCGTAACAGCTCAACTTTCTGAGTCGCTCCACGAAAGGGGTAAGGTGACCGGGTGACCGAGATGGGGCGCCGAGAGCGCAAGAAGGCAGCCACCCGCCAGGCCCTCGCCGACGCGGCGCTGCGGCTGTTCACCGAACGGGGCTACGACGAGGTCGGGGTCCGCGAGATCGCCGACGCGGCCGACGTCTCGGTGACGACGCTCTTCAAACACTTCCCCGACGGCAAGGAGGCACTGGTCTTCGACCAGGACGTGGACCGCGAGGCCGCCCTGGTCGCCGCCGTCCGCGAGCGCCCCGCCGACCGGAGCGTCCCGCAGGCCCTGCACCGGATGCTGCTGAGCGAACACTCCCGGCGGGTCCGCACCGACCCCCGGTTCGACGACTTCCTGCACCTGATCGACACCACCCCCGCCCTGCGCGAGTACGCCCGCCGCATGTGGCTGCGGCACGAGCACTCCCTGGCCGCGGCGATCGCCGACGACGCCGGTCTGCCCGCCGACGACCCCGGCTGCCGGGCGCTGGCCCACTTCGCCCTGGAGGCCCCCCTGCTGGTCCGCGGGTCCCACGACCCCGACGCCGCCCTCGACCGGGTCTTCGACCTGCTCGCCAACGGCTGGACCGGCACCCGCACCGGCTGACCCGACGCCGGCAGCACGGGCCGTCCGCCCGTTCCAGGGGTCGGACGGCCCGGCCGCGGTTCACTCCCGGTGGGTGACGGCCGCGCGGGCCCGTTCGCGGACGTCCGCCGAGGGGTGGCGGCGCAGTTCGCGCAGGAGGGCGCGCCACTCCTGTGGCCAGCCGAGGCGGTCCCCGAACACCTCGGTCAACGCGGTGGCGAGGAGTCCGGCGGCCGGTCCGGTGTCCCCGCCGCGCCGGGCGGTCCGCGCCAGCGCCTCGACGGTCCCCGGCGGTGGCAGCGGGCCCGAGGTGTGCTCCCGCAGCAGGGCCAGCGCGGTGAGCGCGGCCGCCGCCGGGCGGCCGTGGTGGGCCTCGGCGAGCGCGCCGAGCGCGGCCGCGAGCGCCTGCGGCCCGGCCGCGGGGTCGACCAGCCGGCGCAGTGCGGCCGTCCTGAGGTCCGCGAGCTCGGGTTCGGTGGAGAGCAGGTCGGCGACGCCGGAGAGCAGCGGCCGGTGGTCGTCGTCGGCCGGGAGGTCGACGAGGTGGGCCAGCCTGCGGCGGGCCGGCAGATCCCGGTCGTCCCCGGCGTCGGGGTCGTCCGTCCGCGCCGCGGAGACGAGTTCGGCGAGGGTGCGGTGCAGCAGGCTGCCGGGGGCGGCGCCGCCGAGCGGGTGCGGCAGTCCGGAGGCGGCGAGCGCGCGGACGACGCTCGCGGCCTCCCGCCAGCCGCCGCGGTTCACCGGGTCGGTGACGGCCCGTCGGGCCACGTCCGCGGTCTCCGGGGCCCAGACGGCCCACCGCCGCAGCGCGGCGAGGGCGGGCGCGGCGACCTCCGGGTCCGGTGCGGTGGCGACGGTGGCCACCAGCCGGGCGTAGCGGGCCCGGTGGGTCTCGGGGAGGTGTGGCGGCTCGGCCCGCAGGACGGCGCGGCGTACGGGCGGCTCCCCCTGCCCGGCGGCTTCGGCGAGCAGTTGCCAGACGGGTTCGGCGTCCAGCAGGCCGGTCGCGAAGGCGACCACGGCGGCCCGTACGTCGCGGTGCTGGCCCTCGACGCGGTACGCGGCGACCAGCAGGTCGGCGGCGGCCCGCCGGGGCAGGTGTTCCGCCGCCAGCCGTACGGCCTCCTTGCGGCTGGTCACCTTGACGCCCTGCGCCGCGGCCAGCAGTTCGCCGAGCCGCTCGGCGAGTTCGCCGGGCGGAGCGGACCGGGCGGCCCGGGTGGCGGCGTACACCGCGACGCGGGCGCGGTCGCCGCCCGCGTGGGCCAGCAGGTCGGCCAGTGCGTCGGCGGGCCGGGCCGTCCGGGCGAGCGCGGCGAGCGCCGCTTCGACGAGCACCACCTCGGCGGAGTCCAGCTGGGCGCGGACGACCGCCTCGCCGTGTTCCGGGATCGCGGCCGCGGGGTGGACGGTCGCGGCACGCCCGTACAGCGGCAGGGTGGGGTCGCCGGCCGCCGCGGCGAAGAGGCGTGCGGCGGCCCGCCACTGGCGCGGCGTCCAGCGGCCCGCGGACCAGGTCGGCGGCAGGGGTGCCCGGTGCGGGCGCTTGAGGAAGCGCCCGTACGGGGGGACGGGGGCGAGCAGCGGGTCGAGCAGGTCGGTCCGCCATTCGGCCAGCACGTCCTGCACCAGCGGCAGAACGGCGGCGGAGGGTTCGAGTTCGAGGATCCGGGCGACCCGGTCGCCGCGGGTGCGCGGGTCGTCCAGCCACAGGGCGGCGGCCGTCGTGAACGCGTCGTCCGACCCGAACTGCAGGGCGTGCAGCAGGAGTTCCTGCAGCTCGGGGATGCCGCGGGCCCGTCGGCCGAGCGAGCGGGCCAGGGTGAACAGCAGCCAGTACTCCGCGGTGTCGGCCATCGTGTCCAGCCACGGCCGGAGGGTCGCGAAGACGGCGTGTTCCTGGCCCCGCCGCAGCCGGTGCTCCAGCCGGCCGAGTTCGACGGTGCCGGTCTGCCCGGCGATCCGCTGCAGGCTCCGCAGTGCCCAGTCGACGAGCTCCCTCCCGCCGACGACGGCGTGTTCGCGCAGCACCTCGGCGACCAGCCGTTGCAGGGCGGCGCGGGTCGCGTACGAGCAGTCGCGGGCGTCGACGGCGTCCTGCACGACGACGTCGAGGACGGGCACCGCTGCCGGGGTCAGCAGCCGGGCGGGCACCTCGACGAGAGCGGTCAGCGCCGCGCAGCGCACCGGGTCCTGCTCGTTGCGCAGTCGGGGCAGCAGGCCGAGTGCGTCCTGGACGGCGGCCCGGTCGCCGGAGGCGGCGGCGTTGGCGAGCAGGGCGGTCCAGGTGGCGGCCCGGTCGTCGGCGTCCGGGCGGGAGAGGGCCGCCCGCAGCTCGGGCTGAGCCTGATCGGTGGGCAGGTGTGCCAGGGCGGGGGCGACCGCGGCCCAGGGACGGCCCTCGGCGCGGCGTGCGGCGACCTGCCGCCGCGCCGCGGCGTGCCGGCGGGCGTGCGGGAACAGCGGCAGCAGGACGGGGAGTTCGGCCTCCCGCGGGAGCGCTCCGGCGTACACGACGTCGAGGAACGCGTCGCGCCGGCCCGGAGGGAGGGCGCGCAGCAGGGCGGCGAAGCAGCGGGGCGCGGCCAGCCAGTGGCGGCCGAGGGCGGGGAGCGAGGGCGGGTCGGCGCGCACCAGGCGGCGCAGCGTGCCGGTGGTGGGTGGTGCGGTGTGCGGCCCGACCGCACCGCGCCGCGGGTCGGCGAGGAGCCGGACGGTGCGTTCGGCGTCCGTGGCGGCCAGCGGCGGCAGGTGGTCGCGGCGCAGCGGGAGGTCCGGGCCGAACCGCTCCAGCAGGGCGAGGACCCGTTCGGGGCGGGCCCGCACGGTGGCTCCGAGGACCTCGGTGAGGGCGGGCCACTGCCCGAGCCGCAGCGTCTCGGGGCGCTCGGCGAGGACGCGCTCCAGGTGGTCCAGGACCTCGTCCGGGAAGCGCGCGGCGAGGGGTGCGAGCGGTGCGGCGTGCGCGAGGTCGGGCAGGGCCCGGGCGACGAAGCCGGGGCCGCAGGCGGACAGCAGCCGGGCGGCCTCCGCGTCGCCCCACTCGGCGCCCAGGCGGTCCACCAGCCGCTCGGCGAGCCGGTGGCGGCGGCTCTGTCGGACGGCCCGGGCCAGTTGTCGGCGCAGGGTGCAGGAGGCGCCGACGAACGCCGCCTCGATCGCCTCGTCGGGGACGTCCCGGGTACGGGCGGCGCGCAGGGCGTACCCGCGGACGACCGGGTCGGGGTCGGTCAGCCGCTCGGTGAGGTGGCCGGTGGCGCGGCCGGCCGATGCGGCGAGCGCGGCCAGCCGCCGGCCGTACACCCCGGAGCGCTCCAGGTCGGACAGCAGCCCGGGGAGCTCGCCGGCGGCGGCGAGCTCGTGGGCCCGGCGGGCGAGGAGCCGTTGGCGCTCCGCGTGCGGGAGCGGGTCGAGGTCGGCGAGCAACTGTTCGGTGTCGTGCGGCATGCGGTCATTGTGACCGGGCACGACACGGCTTCCCACCGGATTTCCGCCGTCCGGCAGGCCACGTCCGGGTCCTCCCGACGCCCACCGGTGTCCGGGCGTCCGGCACCCCGACGGAAGCACCGTGACCTTTTCCCGTGCCGGAGCGTGGATGAGTGCGGGGCCGGCCGACGGGGCCGGCACGGACCAAGGGGGAACAACATGCGACGGTGGACCACCGCGCTGGCTGCCGTACTGCTCACCGCGGGGGCGGTGGCGACCGCGGTCCCGACGGCCTCGGCCGCACCCGGCGTCTCGGCCTGCCCGACCGGCTGGGGCAGCGTGGACCGGCAGGACCGGACCGTCCCCTACCAGCCGCAGGCACTGTCCAACGTCCGTACCGGCGCGCAGGAGTGCTTCGACCGTCTGGTCCTGGACGTCCCCGGCACGACACCCGCCAACCCGCTCGCCTACCAGGTGCACTACGTCACCGGCAACGCCGTCCGGCAGGCCGGTTCCGGTACGGCGATCCCGGTGCGCGGCGGCGCCGTGCTGGAGATCGTCGTCGGCGCGGCCACCTACGACCCGGCCACCTGGCAGGTGGTCTACCCGGGCCGGGCCGGGGAGGCACTGCCCGGTGTCGACCTGAACGGCTACCGCACCTTCGCGGACACCCGCTTCGCCGGCAGCTTCGAGGGCGAGACCCAGATCGGTCTCGGGGTCCGCGCCCGTCTCCCGTTCCGGGTCTTCCAGTTGGACAACCGCCTCGTCGTCGACGTCGCCCACACCTGGGGCACCGCCTCCTGAACCGGGGTGGGCCGCTCCACGCCGTGGGAGCGGCCCACCGCGGCTACGGGCAGGCCCGCTCGGTGCCTCCCGGACCCGGGGGCCGGGAGGCACCGGTGGGTGCTCAGACCCGGTCGGCCGCGATCAGCAGGTACTGGAACGAGCCGTCCCGGTACGAGTTGATGAACGCCTCCTCGATACCGGTGACCAGCGAGGACGTGGCCCGCAGCTCCCAGTACGGCAGCGTCGCCGGGGTCAGGTCGATGACGGCCTGCGGGACGAGGCGGTTGTCGGCCATGGACCGCAGGTACTCCCGGCGGGAGTGGATGTTGCACTCGAAGTGCGCGTTGATCTGGGAGACCCACTTCGACGGCTGGCCGTAACGGGGGTTCCAGCAGCCGGTGATGGTCACGTAGCGGCCGCCGACGCCGAGCACCCGGGAGTGCTCGGCGAACAGGTCGTCCAGGTCGACGTACATGCTCGACTCGTTGTTCCAGGAGGCCGCGGCCTGCCCGGTCTCGAAGGGCATGTCGAGCATGTTGCACACACGGGCGTGGACGGAGTCCCCGATCCCCAGCTCCCGGGCGCGCCGGTTCGCGAACTCGGCCTGCTTGGCCGACAGGGTCACGCCTTCGACCGTGGACCCGAACCGCTGGTGCGCCATCACCATCGACCCGCCGCGGCCGCAGCCGGCGTCCACGAGCGTGCTCTCGGGCCCGACGGCACCGAGGTGGTCCAGCAGGACCTCGGCCTGCGCCGACTCCAGACGGTGGAGCTCGGCGATCAGCTTCTTCTCGTAGGTGCTGTCCTCGGGGTCGCCGAGCGCGGCGTGGTCGACGTCACCGATGCCGTAGTGGTGGTGGTAGAGACCGTCGACGTCGCCCAGACGCAGGTTCACCGGCCGAGCCTCGTGGTCCCAGTAACGGGCGATGTCGCCCTGGTAGGGGGTCGCCGGGCCGGGGATGAACGCGGAGGAGGTCGTGGTCGTCAGTTCGGTATTGGTCACAGGTGAATCCGTTCTTACCAGAAGTCGGGCAGGCTGTAGCGGTAGGTGTTGGTCTGGTGCCAGTAGTGGTTGCCGTCCACCCAGACGGCCACGCCGCGGAGGAAGCGCACCAGGCTGGGCGAGGGCAGCTCGGCGGCCAGCTCGGCGGCCTCGGCCTCGAAGGCGTGCATCAGGTCGTTGTGCACCTCGACGGCCTTCAGGTAGGCCTCGCGGACGGGGAGCTTCTCCCGTTCGGCGATCACCACCGGCAGGTTCAGGTGCCGGCCGGGACTGGCCAGCTCCTTGGTGTACGAGTACAGGTCGTTGACGATGGTGGTCGCGTTCCCGGCGAGTGCGATGACCCGCTGCATCGCGGGCAGCGCGTGCAGGTCCGCCGGGAGTTCGTAGCCACCGACGGTGTCGGTGATGGTCGGGCAGGGGCGGAAGTTGTTGAACTGGCGCATCGCCAGGTACTCCCACACCTCGGGGACGTGGTCCGTCTCGGCCCAGGCCGCCTCGGCGAGGTACCCCAGGTGGAGCCGGGCCATGTCGTGCCGGTACCGGTCGGCCTGCGAGTGGCCGGCCTGCTGGACGAAGTACTGCATGGCCGAGCGGTAGGCCCGCCGCGGCGCGTCCTCCTGCAGTGACGCCACCCAGTCCGGGTGGTACTCGGAGGTGGTGTGGAGCGGGTCGAGTGCGGTGTGGGCGAGCAGCAGGCGGCTGCCGAGACCGACCGGCGAGCCGCCGTGGTCCTCGCAGTAGACGTCGTCGAGGGCGTTCTCCGCCGCCATCAGCCGGGTGGCGATCATCAGGTGCTCGACGGTCGGGGCGTCGGGATGGCACGCGACCATGTAGCGGCCCAGGGAGAACCCGTCGAACTGGTCCTCCCAGTCCGGGGGGAACAGCTCGACCTCCTCCACCGCCCACGCCTTGATCCTGCGGCTGACCTCCTCCACCCGCGCGGCGTCGGGCTCCTGCACCGGGTGGTGGTACAGCCCCGGAACCGGGGTGCCCGCCACCGGCCCGGCCGGCCCCGTGGACGCCGCCGGCGCGGGCGGTTCCTGGACCTGACGGGCCAGCTGGAGCCCCGCCGTGCCCAGACCGCTCGGGCCACGCAGGACCCGCTCCAGAACGGGGCTCGGCGGTGGCGCCGCGAAAGCGGCCGGCAGCACCGGGTCGGGCACTGCGGGAACCGGCAGCACCGGAACCGGCGGTGCGGGCTCGGCCACCGGCACGGCGGCCGGCGCGCCGACGGGTACGGCCCCTGCGGCGGGACGGGCGAGAGACGGCGGTCCCGGCAGTCCGGGGCCGCCGGATCCCGGCCGGAGGCCGAGGCCGGGGCGGGCCGCGGCGGGCGGCGGGCCCGGCCTCTCGGGCGGAGGTGGAGGATCGGGCATCCGTGGCTCCTTGGTGAGGTGGTGGGACGTCCCGGGGCACACCGGCCCGGCCCGAGGGGTACGTCCCGCGGTCACGGTCGGGCAGCGCGGGCCGGGGCGTGGAGGACAGGGCGGGGCGTGGGGGGACAGGGGCGGGGCGTGGGGGGACAGGGCGTCAGGGCACGACAGGGCGAGGCACGGTACCTCTGCCGTCGAGGACCGTGCCGGACCGTGCCGCGTCAGCCGCGCCGCTGACCGATCTGCACGTTCTCCAGAACGCCGAGCGCGTCGGGCACCAGGATCGCCGCGGAGTAGTACGTGGTGACCAGGTAGGAGATGATCGCCTTCTCGTCGATGCCCATGAACCGTACGGACAGGCCCGGCTCGTACTCCTCCGCCAGACCCGTCTGGTGCAGGCCGACGACGCCCTGCTTGTCCTCCCCGGTCCGCATCACGAGGATCGAGGTGGTGTTCTCCTCGGTGATCGGGATCTTGCTGCAGGGCAGGATCGGGACACCGCGCCAGGCCGGCACCTGCTGGCCGCCGAGGTCGACGTGGTCCGGGTAGAGGCCGCGGGCGTTGAACTCCCGGCCGATGGCCGCGATCGCCCTGGGGTGGGCCAGGAAGAACCGGGAACCGCGCCGGCGGCAGAGCAGCTCGTCCAGGTCGTCGGGGGTCGGCGCACCGGAGTGGGTCTGGATCCGCTGCTTGAAGGCGGCGTTGTGGAGCAGGCCGAAGTCGCGGTTGTTGATCAGCTCGTACTCCTGGCGCTCGCGCAGCGCCTCGATGGTGAGCCTGAGCTGCTCCTCGGTCTGGTTCATCGGCTCGTTGTAGAGGTCGGCGACCCTCGTGTGCACCCGCAGCACGGTCTGGGCGATGGAGAGTTCGTACTCCCGCGGGTTGAGCTCGTAGTCGACGAAGGCTCCGGGCAGTTCGGCCTCGCCGGTGTGGCCGGCCGACATGGCGATCTCGGCCTCGCCGTGCCGGTTCTGCCGCTGGAGCGGAATCGCGGTGAAGTGCTCGACGTGGGCCCGGAGTTCCGGCGCGGTGGCCAGGACGGCGTCGAAGTCGGCGCGGGTGAGGGTGAGCAGGGTGCCCGCGGTCTCGGCCGTGGCGGTGCAGTCCCAGCGCGCGTCGGCGTCCAGCAGGGCGTTCTCGCCGAAGTGGCCGCCGTCGGCGAGAACGGCGACGGCGACCACGTCGTCGTACTGGCCGACGGAGGTCTGCCGGACCCGGCCGTGGGCGATCAGGTGGATCTGCTCCGCGGGGGCGCCGCGCTCGACGAGCACCTCACCGGCCCGGAAGTCCCGCTGGACGCAGCGGTCGGCGAGTGCGGTCAGCACGGCCACGTCGTCGAATCCACGCAGGACGGCGAGTTCGCCCAGCTCACGGGGGATCACCCGGACCCGGGCGCCGTCCTGGACGAAGTCGATCCGTCCGTCGCCGACGGTGTAGGTCAGCCGCCGGTTCACCCGGTAGGTGCCGCCCCGGGTCTCCACCCAGGGGAGCATCCGCAGCAGCCAGCGGGAGGTGATCTCCTGCATCTGCGGCGCGGACTTGGTGGTGGTGGCAAGGTTGCGGGCGGCCGCGGTACTCAGACTGCTCTGTGCGGTCGACTGCGAGGGCGCTTGCTGGCTGGTGTCCACCGTCATCGGGCGGGCTCCCCTTCGGATAAGGGTTCACAAGGGCGGGGACCGGCCGACATCCATCTCAGCTGTGGCCGGGGGCGGGGCACGACGAAGTCCGGGCAACCGGCGTCTCCGCTCGTCTCCGGGATCAAGCTTGCCGTCGGGACGGCCGGTCGGGCCCGGCATCCGACCCGCGTTAGCCCGATGCGGTGATCTTGCGCGGTTCAAGGTTTGCGAACCGCCCCGGTGGTATCCGACCTGCCGGAAGCCGGTCCGCCGGACGGCGCACCGGGCCGGGACCCGGCCCGGTGCGGCCGGCCCGGCGGGCGAGGCCGCCGGGGACGTTTCCCGGCCGAAGGACCGCGCTCTTCCCGCCGCAGCGCGGAATGACCACCCGTCATGTCTGTTTCACCCATTTCCTCCCCCTGTCTTATTGGCGCCCTGACACCTTGATGACGGGCATCGTGCCTGGTCGGGCGATGGCCCACGGGCAACAATCCAGACATCGGCAGCGAACGCACCGCGTGTCGTGCGCCTCGTCGTTCGTGTCTGCCCCACTCCTTTTGATCCGAGGGATCCTGCCGTGAACCGTCCCGTCCGCGCCGCCGCGGCGTCTGCGCCACGGCGGTGGCCGCCGCCGTCACCGAGCAGCAGGACGACCACCGCGTGGTCCGAGCTGCCGTTGCTCCGCGACCTCGCACGCCAGGACCCGCGGATCGACGAGCGGGCGCCCCACACGGCACACCGGCCGCCCGCGACCGCCGGGCACTGAATCCCACACAACAGAAGAATTGCACGGCCGGTGATTCCGGCCGGAAATTCACGAATTTCCGGCCGGCACCCCCGGCCGTTTCGGCATGCCATTTTCCGGACGCCTGTCGATTTCCGGGAATTGCCGGGCCGACCTTGCATATCCGACTCAAGTGGCTCTATGGTTTTGACATCCGGTCAGCCCGACCGGGAGATGGTGAATAACCGTCAATCTAAGCTTCCCCGAGCCACACGACCTGGTGTTGCCACGGTTCTTGGCCGGCCATGGGCCCCCTGGTGGCCTTTCCGAGGAAATCGAGGAAACAGCCGCATCCGCGGCGGTACCCGATCTGCGGCCGCGGGGAAGCCGCTTCTGAAAGGAACGTCATGAACAACTTCGACGACATCGACATCACCGAGCTCTCCGACGAGGAGCTGGACGACATCGTGGGTGGCCAGTTCGCGATCGCCTCGCACTGCGTCATCTGACGACGGCCCTCCCCGGCCGGGCGGTGACCCCGCCCGGCCCACCGTGGCGGACCTGAGTCCGCCACCTCCGCGCCCCGTCCTCGGGGCGCACCAGCGCCGGCGTGTACCGGGAACTCCTCTCGGCACACGCCGGCGCCGCACAGAGGGCGCCGGGACCGCCGACCGGTGAGACGCACGTCCGGTCCACGGTGCTCGGACACCACCGGCTCGACGACGGCCGGATCGTCGCGGGCGGCCCGTCCGCCCACCGCCCGGAGACCGGGAAGGAACACCCGTGCCCGACCTGAACCCCGCCCGGCCGGCGCCCGGCACCCCCGTGCCGTTCACCTACGAGCAGGACTGGTTCCACGCCAAGACCCGCAGCAGCGGCTGGGCCCACAAGAACGTCCAGCTCGCCTTCGAGATCGTCGGCGAGCTCGACACCGACGCCCTGCTCGCGGCCGTCCGCGCCTTCGTCACCCGGCACGACGCCCTGCACCTGCACCTGCCCCCCGACCCCGGGGCCCGTCCCGAGCAGTGGATCAGGCCCGTCGGCGCGCAGGAACAGGTCGTCGAGTGCCAGCGGGTCGCCGCCACGTCTGCCGACCAGTTCTCCCGCTACGCCTCCGCACTCCTCTCCCGCGACTGCGTCGCCCCGTGGCAGTACGGCGAGCAACGGCCGTTCGCCATCCGGCTGCTGCGCCACGACGCGAACCGGCACGCGCTGCTCGCCACCTTCCAGAACCTGGTCTTCGACGGGCGCGCGCACCACCTGTTCGCCCACGAGGTGTGGCGCGACTACGAGGCCGTCCGGCGTGGCGACCCGGTACCGGACAGCGCACCGTCGTTCGCGCAGGCCGCGGTCAGGCAGCGGGCCGCAACCACCCCGGCCCAGCGGGAACGGGCCCTGGCCTACCGGCGGGAACGCCTCGGGTTCCAGGCCCGCACCCCGTGGGTCCGCCCGGACGGCGCGACGGCCACCGAGAGCGGGTCGCTGTGGGCCGAACTCGACGCCCCCGCCACCGCGGCACTGCGCCACGCCTGCGCCGATCGCCGGCTGGGCGTACTGCAGTGGACGGCCGGCACCTTCGTCCACGCGCTGGCGGTCCGCACCGGCAGGACCGAACTGGGCCTGTGGACGTCCATGGACTCCCGGTCGTCTCGCGACCAGGAGGTGGTCGGGATGTTCGCCGCCTCCTGCCCACTGACCGTCACCGACGCGGCCGGCGACCCCGAGACGGTCCGGGGGCAGGTCCGTGACCAGCTGCTGAACGCACTCAAGCACCAGCGGCTGACCGCGCAGGAGATCACGGCGGTGACGCGGGAGACCGAGGCGCGGTACGGCGCCCCGGTCGGTCGCGACATCTACCTGAACCTGCGCCGGTTCCAGGGCGACTACGCGGTCCACCGGGACACCGGATCGCTGCGGATCACCGCTGACGCCTACCGGCTGCGCCGGGTCGCCGTCACCGACATCCACGCACTGCACCTGCGGTGCTCCGAGTTCCGCGACCGTCTCACCATCGGTCTGCGCTTCGACGGGCAGCGGGTGGGCCGGCCGCTGGCCCGGGCGGTCCTGGACGACGTGCTCGCCGCGGCCGCCGCGCTCGCCCCCGGGCCTCGACCCTCGTTCTGAGCCGGCACGTTCACCGGCCGTACTGGAAGCGCCCTCGCCGGGGCCACCCCGCCCCGTCGACACCCGAATGACAGCAGAGGGAAGAGGAACCGTGCACGCTCCGACTCTGGCCCAGTGGGTCGGCGACCCCACCGACTTCACCGCCGCGTACTGGCGCCGCCGACCGGGCGTCTTCCGGCCGGAGGGGGGCGCGCGAAGCCCCTTCACCCTGGCCGACGTCGACGCCGCACTCGCCACCGGCTTCCTGCACGAGCCGTACGTGGAGATGACGCGCGCGCAGGACCCGCTCGGCCCCGACGACTACCTGACCCCGCGCGCGGTCTACGACGCCTCGTACGGCGGGTTCGCCGACGAGGGGAAGATCCGGGCGCTGCTCGACGACGGCGCGACCCTGCTGATGCGCCGGGTCGACCAGTGGCACGGCCCGACCCGCGATCTGCTCGCCCGGCTCTCCGCCGAACTGCAGCGCGCGGTGGAGGCGTTCTGCTTCGTGACGCCTCCCGGCACCCAGGGGGTGCCCCTGCACCGCGACGACGCGGACGTCCTCGTCATCCAGCTCAACGGCAGCAAGTCCTGGGGCGTCCACGAGGGGCCCGCGGACGGCAACTGGCGGCACGGCCGGATCGACGGCGAGCCACCGGCGGAGGTACTGCGGGCCACCCTGCACGCCGGCGAAGTCCTCTACATCCCCCGGGGGTTCGCCCACCAGGCCGTCGGCAACGAAGGTCTCTCGGTGCACCTGTCGCTGACCATCCGCGAGATCCACCTGGGCGACCTGTTCCGCAGCCTCCAGAAGCTGTCGGGCAGGTCCATGAACGTCGAGACCCGCCCGCTGGACGACGACGCGGTCCTGGCCGCGGCCACCGCGATGCTCGGCCACGTCCGCGCGGCCCTGGCCGACCTGACGCCCGAGGACCTGGTGCACCACGCACGGCACAGGAAGCTGGCCGCCCTGCCCGCACCGCGCTCGCCGATCTCGCTGAGCACGCTGGCGGCCGGGTACGCCGACCCGGCCTGACCCGGCTCGGCGCGGGGGGCTGCCGCCCGTGGCTCCGGGCCCGGTCCGGCTCCGGGCCCGGTCCGGCCTAGTCGTTCTCGGTGACGTCCGCGGCCTTGTCCTGGACCGACTCCTGGACGAAGGACGCCAGCGCGCTGGGGTTGCGGCTCTGCAGCAGGAGCCGGCCGGGCCCGGTGAAGTCGCACACCAGGAACTGCCCGGTCTTGAGCGAGCCGATGGTGCGTCCCTGGACCAGGCGCCTGACGGCCAGGTTGACCGTGGCGTCGTACGCGACGACCTGGCCGGTGGCCACCGTCATCCTCTCGCCGTCGGCCAGGACCACGCTGTCCAGGGCGCCGTAGCACCCGACGACGACCGTTCCGGCGCCCTCCATCCGCAGGACGAACCCGCCCTTGCCGCCGAGCAGGTTCTGCATGCCGGCCCACTTGGTCTGGGGTTCGATCCCCGCCGAGCACCCCAGCCAGTTGCCCTGGGTCACCTGGAGCGGACCGGCCGGGCCGGAGGCCGCGACCTCGACCGCGGCGACGTCCCCGGGCAGCCGGTGGACGAGGTCGACCCAGCCGCCGGGCGCTGAGGCGGTGTAGCGGGTCAGGAAGAGGGAGCTGCCGCCGAGCGCGGCCCGTTTGAGGCCGGAGAGAACGCCCCCTTCGGCCTTCGCCCCCACCTCCAGGCCCTGACTGCAGGCGTACATGCTGCCCGACTGCCCGACGAGCGTCTCGCCGGGGTCGAGTACGCAGCGGGCCACCGCGAATCCGGGCTGGTGACGGGTGTCGACGCGCATCGTGCTGCCCCTTCTCTCGGGACCGGCGCATCCCCGGGCCGACGGCCCCGGGTGCAACGTCCTCGGGTGGGAGCCGGTGACTCCCCTGCGGCTCGATGCTCTCCCGGCGCGGCCGTCGGCGCACACCGTGGCCGCCACCGGCGGCCCGCCACCGCCGGTCGCCGGCCCGAAGTCGTCAGGACCGGCCGTCGCGCGGTCGGCCGCCGGGCAGGGCCCGCCGCGGATCACCGGTACGGCCGTCCGGCGGGTCGACCTCGCGGCACCGCCCCCCGAACCCCTCCGGTCACGGCCGGTCAGCCGGTGGCAGCCGGGTCGTGACGTCCGCTTCGGGGTGCCGCACGACCCGGCCGGCGTGGGCTTCTCAGTAGGGGCGTGCACGGTCCGTTCCACTCCCCCGGATGGACGCCCTCCGGGGGCGGTCCGCCGCGTACCGGCCGTGCAGGTCGGCCCGCCCGGTCCGGTACGGCGGGTCCGTGCCCTCCGAAACCGGCGCGCGGGAGTCCGCCCGCGGGATCCCGCGACACCGGGCGCCACCCGTGCGGCCTTGGCAGGGATCACGACGACGACAGACGCTCTGTGCACGGCCGATCTCCGGTCGTCCCGACCGCCAGCCCCTGGAGGACACCCATGCCGCGCTCGCGCACCCGCATCGCCGTCGCCGCCCTGCTCGTCGCCGGCACCGCCGCCGCCCTGGCCTCACCGGCCCAGGCCGCCGGCGGCCACCGCGCCCTCAGCCACTTCGACGACGGCAGCTTCGAGACGCCCGAGGCCCCGGCGAACGCCTTCACCACGCTGTCCGCCGGTCAGACCCTCGGCCCGTGGAACGTCACCGCCGGCAGTGTCGACCTGATCGGCGCCGGATTCTGGCAGGCCGCCGAGGGCAACCAGTCACTCGACCTCAACGGATCCGCCGCCGGCACCGTCGCCCAGAGCTTCACCACCGTCGCGGGCACCACCTACTCCGTCACCTACGCGCTGGCCGGCAACCCGGAGGGCGGACCTGCCCTGCGCACCGGCCGGGCCCTCATCGACGGCCAGGACTTCCAGGACTTCTCCTTCGACATCACCGGCAGGACGAAGGCCGCCATGGGCTACGTCGGGCACCAGTTCAGCTTCGTCGCCCAGGGCCCGTCCACCACCCTGAGCTTCACCAGCACCCTCGCCGGGGCCTACGGCCCGGTCATCGACAACGTCCAGGTCAAGGAGTGCAAGCCGTGCTGCGGTTGACCGACCCGACCCGCCGAGGAGGTGGGTCGTTCCGTGCCGCGCGCGCAGCTCCGTCGGGAGCAATCCCCAGTGCTTCCGGCACACGGCACCGAAGTGCCGGGCGTCCGGGCAGCCGCAGGAGCGGGCGATCGCCGCGACCGAGGTCGAGCGGTGCGCCGGGTCGGCCAGGTGCTGGGCCGCGACGCCCAGCCGGTAGCCGGCGAGGTAGCCCATGATCGTACGGCCCGAGGCGCGCTGGAACAGCCGGGCCGCGTGCCGCTCGCTCAGGTGCACCTGGGCGGCCACGTCCCGCACCCGGACCGGGGCGTCGAAGTTGTCCTCCAGGTAGCGGACCATGACGGCGGCCAGGGTGCCCTCGTGCCCGTCCGGGCTCACCGGGGTCCGGACCGGGGCCGGCTGGTCGGCGAACGCCCGGGCGCAGCTGAGGACGAGGGCGGAGCCGAGCGCGGCCAGCAGGTCGTCGGCGCCGGGCCCCGGGGCGGCGGCCTCCTCGACGATCTCCCGGAGCAGTCGGGGCAGCGCGGTGTCGAGGACGGGGACCACCTGGCGCGGACCGGTCGCGAGCGATTTGAGGAGGTCGGCGACACCGCCGGGGCGGGCCTGGTGCTTCGTGGCACGGTCGGGCAGCATCGTCCACGACCAGAAGACGATGCCGAGCGGGTCGTCCCGGTCCGCCACGATCTCGTGGACGTCACCCGGTCTGGCCAGGAACAGGTCCCCCGGCCCGACCGGGTGCTCGGTCTCCCCGGTACGGAACACCCCGCGGCCGCCGTACGCGTAGCAGAGTTCGTAGAACGAGTGGCTGTGCCAGTAGTTGCGCCACGGCTCGGGCGGGTAGAACCCCCAGCCGACGAAGTCCACCCGCCTGCCGCCGAGGCCGAGGCCCAGCGGCGCGGAGCTGAGCAGGCGGACGGCTGCGGCGGCCCGAGCCGGATCGGTCATGCGGGATCGGCCTCCTTGCGGCCGGTGGGGTCGATGCCACGCAGCATCATGCCCTGCCCGAGCGAGTCGCGGTGCTGGTCGTCCGTGGGTCGGTCCGCGGGGTCGCGGAACTGCACCAGCACGGTGGTGCGCGCCTCGGCGGAGGTGTTGAGACCCGAACCGTGGACGGTGAGGTAGCCGAAGAACAGCACGTCGCCCGCCTCGGCCGGGCAGGGAACCGCGTCCTCCAGGGGCCACTCGTCGGTCGGCAGGTGCCAGCTGCCGTCCTCGATGTGGGGCAGCGGTCCGCCGAGGTGGCTGCCGGGGACGACGCGCACGCACCCCTTCTCCTCGGGGGCGTCGTCGAGGTGGATGATCGCGGCGGCGACCGCGTGACCCCGGTGCGGGAAGAACGGGTGGTCCTGGTGCATCGGGAAGGGCGAGCCGGTCTCCGGCGGCTTGACGAACATCTTGGTGTGGTGCAGCTGGACGTTCGGGCTGCCGATCACGGCGGCCGCGACATCGGTGAACCGCGGCTCGGTCAGCAGCCGGGTGAACGCCGCCGAGTGGAACTGGACGTCATGGCAGTGCCGGAGCTCGTGCCGCAGGACGGACTCGTCGACGAGCTCGCGGGCGCTCCCCCAGGTCGGGTCGGGGCCGTCGGCGAGCCGGCCGAGGAGGGCGTGGCACTCCTCGCGCAGGGCCCGTGCCTCCTCCTTGCCGATCAGGCCCTTGACCAGGAGGAAGCCGTTCTCACGGTAGGTGGTGAGCGCATCCGCGCCGAGGTGTTCGGTCATGACGGGAACCCTAGGAGCGCGGGACGGGCCGGGCCGAGGGGTGGAGCGGACAGCCCGGTGGGCAATCCGGACCTCGTGCGCGGCACTCGGATTCGGGGCGGAGAGGGCAGGATTCGAACCTGCGCGGGCCCCGAGGGACCCTGCTCGGCCATCACTGGCCAGGCACCCGATGAACCGCTCCGGGCACCTCTCCCGACCGGGGACCCCGCGGCGGCGGCCCCTTGACGTGTGCTCAGCATGCCCGGCCGGCCTGACCCTGTGCTGACCGGCGGCTGACGGCGCCGACCCGCGCGGCGGCCGTGCCGGGGGTTGTGCCGGACGGGGGTCGGCGTGCTGCTGGACCGGCGCCCCCTGCCGACCCGGGGCCGTGGCCGCGGACGTTCCGGAGGTCGGCGGGCGCCTTCACAGGTGGTGTCGCGGCGCTCAGCGTTTGACCGGAGGTCGCGTCGGGCGTGCGATGGAAGGTGGGCGGGGCGGGTCCGGGGTGCCCGTTCCGCGGCGGACCGGGACGGAGGCGCAGCCATGTACGTCCGCACCATCTACCTGACCGGTGATCCGGCGCTGGCCGACGAGGCGCTGGAGGGTTTGAAGGCCGAGTCCGTCGGGCTGCTGTCGGGCCAGGCCGGCTACCGGGGGTTCAGTTGCTTCTCGGACCGGCGGCTCGGGAAGATCCTGCTGGGATCGTGGTGGGAGAGCGAGCAGAACGAGCGGGACAGCTACGCGGCGCTGCGCGACCGGCGCCAGGAGTTGCTGACCGCGTTCGAGGGGACGATCACCGTGGCCCGCTGGGAGGCCGCGGTGGCCCGTCGGGGCGACGCTCGGCCGGGGGCCGGGTTCCGGCTGGTGCGCCTGGAGTTCGACCCGACGGCGGCCGACCGGCTGGTGGAGACGTTCGAGGCGACGGCGCTTCCCGGGCTGGAGACACTGGACGGGTTCGCCGGCGGCGCGCTGTTGATCGACCGGGCGCGCGGGCTCGGGAGCGTCGGCGCGATCTTCCGCGACCGCGCGGCGCTGGAGGCCACCCGGGGGCCGCAGGCGCGGCTCCGCGCCAAGGCGACGGAGGCGTCCGGCGTCCGGGTGCAGGCGCTTGAGGAGTTCGACGTCGAACTGCTCGACCGGCCGTAGGCCCCGTAGGGCTTCGGCGAACCGCGGGTCGTGCGCCGGACGGTCGATCAGGTCGGCGACGGTCCGGGCGCGGCACGGTGAGGCGCGGGAGGTCCCACCGCGCGGATCAGGGCGTGACGGGTGCTCCGGCGGGGAAGCAGAACGGGCCGCCACCGTTGTCACGGTGACGGCCCGTTCCCGGCCGGGTGCTCATGCGGTCAGGCTGTCGAGGGCCTGGCGGGCCCGCTTCTGGAAGCGTTCGGCGCGGTTCTTGAGCCGCAGCGCGCGGACGATGCGGTCCTGCTCGGCCACCCGCAGTCGCTCGTCGATCGTCGCCTGGATCGCCTCGTAGTGGTAACTCATGATGGATCTCCCCCTGGAGTCGGGGGCCGCCCGCATCGTCGTGATGCTCATCCTGCGACCCCCTTGCGCTTCTGATTCTACACCAAGAGAGCGGCGACCGCCTTGCATTAATGGCCCATCCGGATCCAAGCCCTATCGATCGAAGGTTTACCGTGCGTTCAACGGCTGATCATCGGATCGGGGAGCCACCGTCGGCACCCCTGCGGCCCGCCGGGAACGCCGCCCGGGGTACGGCTGCGCGCGCCGTGCCTCCGGGGCGGCCGCCGCGCGGGGTCAGGGGGCGGTGATGCCCGGCTGGGAGCCGGCGCCGAAGGCCCGTCCCTCGACGTCGCCCGGCGCCGGGTCGTAGCTGCCCGCGCCGAGGGTGCTGTAGCTCCACGGGCCGCCGTGCGCGGCGTGCCAGTACGACCAGTACGCGGTCACCGGCGCGCCGTTGCACGGGTTCGGGAGCGCGTTGATCCGGCAGACCATGCCCGGGAAGCGCGGGTGGAAGGCGTAGCCGAAGCCGGCACCGGTGAGGGCGGCGAGGCCGCTGGTGGGGTCGCCGGGGGCGCAGCCGGTCTGGACGCCACCGCCGAGGGCGGTGAAGTCGACGACGACGGTGACGCCGGAGGTGCCGGTGCAGGCCGCGGCGCTCGCAGGCGGCGCGGCCGTGGTGGTGGCGCCGACCAGGGCGACGGTGAGGGCGGCGGCCGCGGTGAGGGCGGCGAGGAGTCTGCGGCGGGGTCGGGGGCGGCTCACGGTCTGCTCCAGGGGTGTTCGGTGACGGTCGGGCGGTCGGGAAGGGTCGGGGACGGGTCAGGGGCAGCTGAGGGTCGGGGTGTCGGGGCGGGCCCCGTGGGCGGTGAGGTGCGCGAGGCCGGTGCCGGCGAGGCCGAGGACGGCCTGCGCGGTGGCGCGCTTGGCGGTGGCCGGGTTCGGGCCGGTGGCGTCGTAGGCGACGGCGCCGCGGTCGGCGGTGGGGGCGGTGCAGCCCGCCTGGAGGCCGGTCAGAAACGTACGGGCCTTGAGGCCGGCCGGGAGGTGGGCGCCCGAGAGCAGGGCCTGGGCGGCCAGGCCGGTGGTGTTGGCGTTGCCGTTCACGGCGCCGGCGGCGGCGAGGCCGCCACCGGGGAGCTGGTGGCCGGCCAGCCAGGTCAGTCCGGCCCGCGCCTTGGCGTGGCGTCCGGTGACGGCGAGGGCCTGGGCGGCGAGGGCGGTGGCGTCGGGATCGCTCGCGCAGGTCGGCTGGCCGAAGTTCAGCGGGAAGCCGCCGTCGGCGCACTGGCTGCCGGCGAGGAAGTCGACGGCGGCGGCCGGGGCTCCGGCGGGCGTGCGGTCGAGTGCGAGCAGCGCGTAGGACTGGCCGAAGGCGTTGCTGTAGTCGCCCCACTGGGAGCGGTCGGAGAACCGGCCGGCCGGGGTCTGCAGGGAGCGCAGCCGGGCGGGCAGGTCGACGCCGCCGAAGGTGGTGGGGTCGGTGCCGCGGACCTCGGCGGCGAGGAGGAGCTTGGCGGTCGCGCCCGCGTACGCCTCGGTGGCGCCGTCGCCGATGTAGCCGGTGAGGACGTCGGGCCTGGCCAGCCAGCTGGTGGCCCTGGCTGCGGCGCCGTCGGCGGTGCGGGCGGCGGCGAGGGCGAGGACGGCGTCGACGGTGAGCCCCTGGTCGGGGTAGGCCGTGCCGTCGAAGACGGTCTCGAAGTGGTCGCCGTCGACGAGTTGGCGGGCGAGCCAGCCGGCTGCGGCGGCGTCGGGGCGCCGGGTGCCGCCGGGAGCGGGGGTGTCGGCCGACGCGGTGGTGGCGGGCAGGAGCGCGGTGACGGCGAGGGTGCCGGTGGCGAGGAGGGCGGCGGCGCGCTGGCGCAGCTGCATGGGGTGGCCTTTCCGGGCCTGCGTCCGGACGCACCCGGTCGCGCCGGCGGCGCGCCGCGCGGGGCGCGGCCGGGGGACGGTCGGGGCTCCGACCCGCAGTCCGCGACGGGTGGAAGGACGGTGCCTCCGGGGGCGGGTGTTCGGGCTCGCCTCCGCGCGGGATCGCGTGGTGGCCTACCGTTGCGGGTCAGCGCCGGATTTCGACCGGTCTTCCCCCATTGCCGGAGTTGTCAGCTTTTCTGACGGTTCATCATCCTGGGTGAACGGAGGCGCGGTCAAGGGTTCGGCCGGTGGGGCTTGGGACGGCCGCGTCACCTCCGGGCGCAGGATCCGGATCCGGGTGCCGAAGGCGGCCCGGTCGACGGAGCGGCGCAGCGCGGCGAGCAGGCGCGGTCCGGCGAGGACCACCAGAGAGGCGTTGAGGATGCCGCGGGGGACGTCCCAGCCGAGCGAGGTGGTGGCGTAGAAGACGGCGTACCGGTGGAGGTTGCCGAGCGGCCCGGCCCCGGGGTCGTAGGCGACCGTGGAGGAGGGATCGATGCTCAGCGGCCAGAACCAGAGGTTCATGACGATGCCGTAGGCGAAGCCGGCGGCGACGGTGTAGGCGGCGAGCATCGCGGTCTCGGGACGGCCGGTGGGGCGACGGGGCAGCAGCCCGGCGCCGAGGCCGACCCAGGAGGCGGTGAGCATCTGGAACGGCAGCCAGGGGCCGATCCCGGCGGTGAGCAGGGCGGAGGCGAACATCGCGGTGGAGCCGAGCGCGAAGCCGAAGGCCGGGCCCATCACCCGGCCGCCGAGGACCATCACGACGAACATCGGTTCCAGCCCGGCGGTGCCGGCGCCGAGCGGGCGCAGCGCCGCGCCGACGGCGGCGAGGACGCCGAGCAGGGCGACGGCCTTGGCGTCGGCGGCGCCGTCCAGCAGTGCGGTCAGCACCACCGCGAGGACCAGCACGGTGAGCAGGGCGAACAGCCACGGGGCGTCGGTGTCGTGGGCGACGGCGGAGGTGTGGTCGGCGAGGAAGGGCCAGCCGAACCCGGCGATGCCGACCAGGGTGACGAGGACCAGGGCGAGGACGGAACGGGGGCCGAGGCGGGGCAGGTCCGGGGTGCGGGAGGACAGGTACGGGACGGTCATCGGGTGCCTCCGGCGAGGGCGAGCCGCACGTCGTCGACGGTGAGCAGGGGCGCGGGGGCGAGGACCTTGGCGATCTGCGGGGCGAAGGCGGGCGAGGCGGCGAGTGCGGCGGCGGCGGGTTCGTCGGTGACGAGCTCGCCGTCGGCGAGGACGGCGACGGTGTCGGCGCAGGCCGCGGCGAGTTCCACGTCGTGGGTGACGAGCAGGACGGCGTGGCCGTCCGCGGCGAGTTCGCGCAGGATCTCGGTGGTGCGCTGCTTGGCCGGGTAGTCGAGGCCGCGGGTGGGCTCGTCCAGCAGTAGCAGTCTGGGGCGGCGGACCAGCAGGACGGCCAGGGCGAGGGCGAGGCGCTGGCCGCTGGAGAGGGCGCGCGGGTGGGCGGCCGCCTCGATGCCGGGCACCAGCCGGGCCAGCAGGGCCGCGGTGGCTCCCGGGGTGGCGGCGGCCTCGCGGTCGGCTGCGGCGCACTCCTGGTCGACGCGGTCGTGCAGCAGCAGGTCCCCGGGGTCGGCGGGCACCATGCCGACCAGGGTGGCCGCCTGCCGTCGCCTGAGCCGCGCGGGGTGGTGGCCGGTGACCTCGACCGTGCCGGCGCTGGGCCGGTGCAGGCCGGCGAGGCAGCCGAGCAGGGTGGACTTGCCGGCGCCGTTGCGGCCCATCAGGGCGGTGATCCGGCCGGCGTGCAGGGTGAGGTCGACGCCGCGCAGCGCCGGGACGGGCCCGTGGTGCGCGACCAGTCCGCGTACCCGGGCCACCGGCGCGCCCGGCTCCGAGGCGGGCCGGCGGACGGGGGCGGCGTCGCGCAGCGGGTGGCCGGCGGCCCGGCGGCGGGCGTCGCGGACGCTGAGCGCGACCGGGTCCCAGCCGAGCAGCCGGGAGAGCTCGACCACCGGGGGCGCCACCGGTGAGTCGGCCAGGATCGCGGCGGGGCCGCCGTAGCGGACGGGCCTTCCCCCGCCCGGGACGAGCAGCGCGCTGTCGGCGTACTGGGCGACGCGTTCCAGCCGGTGCTCGGCGAGCAGGACGGTCGTACCGAGGTCGTGGACGAGGCGGGTGAGCGCGGCGAGGACCTCCTCGGCGGCCGGCGGGTCGAGGGCACTGGTGGGCTCGTCCAGCACCAGCAGGGCGGGCTGCGCGGCGAACGCGGCGGCCAGCGCCACGCGCTGCTGCTGTCCGGCGGAGAGCGCGGTGAGCGGCCGGGCGCGAAGCTCGGCGAGGCCGAGCAGGTCGAGGGTCTCCTCGACCCGCCGGCGCATCACCTCCGGCCGGTACGCCAGGCACTCCAGGCCGTAGGCGATCTCCTCCTCGACCGTGTCGGCGACGAACGCGTCGGCCGGGCGCTGCGGGACCACGCCCACGGTGTCGGCGAGTTCGCGCGGCGGATGGTCGGCGGTGTCGCGTCCGGCCGTGCGCACCCGCCCGTACAGGGTGCCGCCGGTGGCGTGCGGGACGGCGCCGTTCACGGTGCGCAGCAGCGTCGACTTGCCGCTGCCGGTCTCCCCCAGGACGAGGACGAGTTCGCCCTCCGGGACGGCGAGGTCGACGCCGGCGAGGACGGGGTGCTCGGCACGGGGGTAGTGGAAGGCGACCTGCTCCCAGTGGACGGCGTTCACGGCTGCAACCTCGCAGGGTCGTTCGATGCGGTGACGGCCTTTGCGGGGCCGGGTGTTCCGGGGTGGGGGCGCCGTGCGTCGGGCCGCTCCGCGACCGCTGGTGGCGGCGGTGTCAGATGGGCGGGCAGCAGTGCGAGGACGAGCCCGGCGACGGCGGGCAGCGGCAGGCCGGGGATCTCCAGGCTCCACGGGTCGGGGGCGAGTCCGGAGTCCGGTCCGCCGGAGAGGACGAAGCAGAGCGCCGTTCCCGCGCCGGCGAGGGCGGTCGTCCACTCGGGCCAGGTCCACGGGTCGGGCCGGTACCGGGTGTGCCGGACGGCCGCCCCGCCCAGGCGCAGCCCGACCACGCAGCCGGCCAGGCCAACCGCGAGCAGCACGGGCCCCGCGCCGCCGGTGGTCACCTCGCCGAGCGGTCCGACCGGGATCACGGTGGACGCGTCGAAGACCCCGTACAGGCCGACCACCACACCCAGCAGGCCGCCGAGGGTCAGCACGTGGACCGTTCGTCGGCGGCCGGCCGGGAGCGTGGCGCGGCGGCCGTAGCCGCGGGCGTCGAGCGCGGCGGCGGTGGTCAGCGCCCGGTCGAGCGCCTCCTCCAGGACGGGGACCACGATCGACAGGGTGCCGCGCAGCCCCTTCACCGGCAGGGCGCGCAGCCGCCGGGCACGCCGCACCCGGGCGACCGCGGCGACCAACTGCGGCGCGGCGCCGAGCGCGACGGTGACCGCGACGCCCAGCTCGTGCAGCGCCCGCGGCAGCGCCCGCAGCAGCCGGGCCGGGCTCGCCAGCGCGTTGGCCGCGCCGAAGCACAGCAGCATGGTGGCGAGCCGGGCGCCGTCGTCGAGTGCCGCGTAGGCGGCCTCGGCGGTCACCGGGCCGCCCAGCCGCACCCCGGCCATCCATCCGGGCAGCGGGATCTCCGGCAGGTCGAGCAGGACGGTGGTGCCGCCCGAACCGACCAGCAGTGACTGGAACACCACCCGGATCAGCACCACCGTG
Organism: Kitasatospora sp. NPDC088346; assembly: GCF_044740765.1. NCBI lineage: Bacteria > Bacillati > Actinomycetota > Actinomycetes > Kitasatosporales > Streptomycetaceae > Kitasatospora > Kitasatospora sp. NPDC088346. The sequence goes on along the minus strand of NZ_JBIURH010000025.1, from coordinate 68,498 downwards.
ATGCCCAGCCGCAGGAACACCCCGTACGCACCGGCCCAGGGCGCCTCGGTGCGGCGCGCGGACACCACGTACCCGGCGGCCGCCGCGAGCAGGGCGAGCAGCAGCACGTTGGTGGTCCGCCCGGCCGCGGTCGCGAGACCCAGCGCCCACAGCCACCAGGCGAAGGGGTGCAGCTGACGCGGCAGCAGCACCCGGCGCAGGCTCACGGCAGGTCCCCGGCCGGGCCCCCGCGCCCGCTGCGGCGGCGCCGCACCGCCGCCCCGGCGAGCGCCACCACGGCGGCCCCGCCGAGCGCCACGGGCAGCCACGCCCCCGCCCGGTGGGCGGCCGGCTCCGCCGCGTCGGCGCGGCCGGCCGACGGCGGTGCGGCCGACGGGCCCGAGGTCTCGGGCGATCCGGTGGCGGCGCCGTCACCGGCGGATGCGGAAGCCGGATCCGCCGGGGTCGCCGATCCGGTGGCGGATGACGGCGGGACCTCGGCCGCCGCCGGATCCGGGACAGCCGGCGCGGGGCCGCCCGCGGGACTGCCGGGGCCGGTCGTGGCCGCGGCGGGGGGCCGGGTGGTGGGTACCGCCGGCGGCCGCGTGGCGGGTGCCGTCGGTCCGCCGCCCGTCGGCGGGCGGGTGGCGGCCGGCGGCGGTGTCGGGGCCGGGGGCGCCGGCGCCTTGGCGCTGCGCGGGCCGGGCGGCTCGTTGTCGCCCCCGTCCTGCCACACCCAGCCCTCGACGCTGCCGTCCGGCGGGACCCGGTTGCCCGCGCCCATCGCGCTGTACACCCAGGTGTCGGTGCCCGGCAGCATGTACCAGTACGACCAGTACCGGTCCTTGGTGACCGCCCCGCAGCCGGCCTTCGGCGCGCCGTCCAGCGCGCAGACGAACCCGCCCGCGTACGGGCCGGTCCCGAGCCGCACGGCGAACCCGGCCTGTTGCAGCGCCTGGATGCCACTGCGGGGTGCCGGCGCGCAGCCGGTGCGGGTCCCGTAGCCCGGCCGGTCGGGGACGCTCCTGGTCTCGACGACGACCAGCACCCCGTCGCAGCCCTCCGCCGCCCGGGCCGGCGCGGGCAGCAGCAGGGTGCCGCCCACGACCGCCGCGGCCGCCACGGCGGCGGCGCCGCGGCGGATCACCGGTGACTGCCCTGGCGGAGCCGGCAGGCCGTCAGCACACCCGCGACGCCGAGCACCAGCATCGCGATCGCGGCGACGACGAGCGGCAGCGGGTCGAAGCCGGTGGAGGCCAGCGGGCCGGAGACCGCCGCGTCCCCGTCATCCGTCCCGACCGGGAGGGCCGCACCGGAGGCGGTCGCGGTGGCGGGCGTGCCCGGCGCGTCGCTCGGCCGGGGCGACGGCGAGCCGGACGGCGACGGCGAGGCGGTCACCGATCCGGACGCGGACGCCGCGGCGGACGCCGATGTCGAGGCCGAGGCCGAGGTTGAGGGGCTGCCGCTCGGCGAGCCGGACCCGCTCGGGCTGGAGCTGGGCGAGGCGCAGTCGAGCACCGGCAGGCCCGCCGCGGCGCCGCGGCCGTCCGCGACGGCGAGCGACACACCGGCCAGCGCCGGGACGGCCTGGGCGGTGGCGCGCAACGTGGTGTCGTCCACCTCCGGCTTCTGGTAGCCGACCGCGCCGCGGTCCGCCACCGCGCCCCCGCAGCCGACCTGTCGGCCCTTCAACCAGGAGACGCCCTTGTCCGCGGCCGCCGTTCGGCCGCCCGCGCGCAGCGCCTGGGTGGCCAGCGCGGTGGAGTTGGTGTTGGACGCGGCGGTCGGACCGGACCCGCCGAAACCGCCGTCCGCGGCCTGGCGCCCCTGCAGCCAGTCGAGCGCCTTCGCCGCCTCGCCGGTCCGCCCGACGGCCAGCAGGGCCTGCACCACCATGCCGGTGCCGTCGGCGTCCGAGGCGCAGTCGGCCGGCTTGTCCGGGTAGGCCACCGGGAAGCCGCCGTCGGCGCACTGGTTGGCGGTCAGGAAGTCGACCGCCTTCGCCGGAACGGCCTGGGCGCCCCGGCGCTGAAGGGCCAGCAGGGCGAACGCCTGGCTGAAGGTGTTGGAGAAGTCCGAGACGTCCGGCCCGCCGAAGGTGGCGTGATCGGTGTAGCGGCCGTCCGACTGCAGGCGGGCGGCGAGCTCGGCCAGCAGGTCGTGGCCGCCGAAGGCCGCCGGGTCGCGGTGCTGGACCTCCGCGACCAGGGCGAGTTTCGCGGCCGAACCGGCATAGATGTCACCGGGGGTGTCGCCGGTCAGGTAGGAGGTGGCGTTGGCGGCCAGCCAGTCGGTGGCGGCCTTCGCCTCGCCCTCCCCCTGCCCGGCGGCCGACAGTGCGAGCACCACGTCGGCGGTCAGGCCGAAGTCCGCGCCCCACGCCCCCTCGACCCGGTTGCCGTCCTTCAACTGGCGACCGGCCCACCCGGCGGCAGCCGACGCGTCGGTGACGGTCGGCGCCGCACCGGCGGACGGCGCGACGGCGGTCAGCGCGGGCAGAACGACGACGGAGGCGGCGAGCAGGACGGCGGCCGGCCGGAACGATGTGCGCAAGGTAACTCCTGGGGCGTCTCGTGGAGACGCACCGCAGGGCAGGGCCACCGCCGCAGGGCGGGGCACGACCTCTGGGCATCGTCCCGTAGACCACGACGGATGAGAGCCGGACAAGCCCCTGCCAGGCGATCGGGCTCACCACCGACAGCACGTCGACGGCCTACCGTTGCGGGTCAGCGCCGGACTTGGACCGGACTTCCCCTGCCAGAGGCGATCGGCACCATACCGCCGCCCGCACACGCACCTCAACAGCCCGGACACAGAATGTGACCAGCGGCACCCGGGGAGGCTGGCGAGACGTCAGGGAGGTCGCCGACGGATGCCGGGAACCGCTTCCGGGGGTCACCGTCGGCGGTGACGCACCGGCCGGCCGTGCGGTGGAGCGACAGCGGTACGCGGCGGGGTCCGCCTCCCGACATCATGGGGCGGGCGGTCGCACGTCTGTGCTTCAATGCGCTGTCACACCGTCCACGCACCGCCTGTCCGAGTGCGACTCACCACCGGGAGCAGTACCGGCCGATGAACGCTGAATGCCCCCGGTGCACCGAGGCCGACCAGGCCGTGAGCGTGCCGCTGGCCCTCGCCGACACCACCCACCCCCTCGGGGAGCCCGAGCGCAGCCTGCTCCTGCCGCCACCTCCGCCGGCTCCGGCGGTGGTCGGACGCAGCAAACCCGCCGTCGCGCTCTACGCCGTGGCGGCTGTGATCACCGTCCTCGGGCTGAAGAGCATGGCCGACGGACTCTCCGGCCCGCAGGACGCCGACCTGGCCTACCGTCTGGGCGCGATCCTCGGCCCGCTGTTCTTCTCCGTGCCCCTGGCGCTGGCCGGGATGGTCGTGCAGCTGACGACGAGACGGCGGCGGGTCCGGGCGGCCGAGGCCGGGGCCGAGGCGCGGCGCGCGGTCTGGGAGCGGTGCCACCGGGTCTGGCAGGCGGCCTGGCTGTGCCGGCGGTGCCGGACGGCGTTCTTCCCGAAGGGGTCGGTCACCCCGGACTTCCCCGCCTCGCCGGCCATCGCGGTCGCGCAGGTCCCGAGCTGGGTGACGGCGACGGCGGAACGGGCGCTCGGCGTACCGGAACCGGCTGCGGTCCGCCCGGTGCCGTCGGGCGACAGGTCCTCGTAGTGCCCTGTGCGGTCTGGGCCTCGGCCTCGGCCGGAGCGCCCTCCTCCTGGTGGGCGACCGCGACCGGAGACCTCGCGGTACCGGTCGGGGTACTGCTCCGGGTTCCGCCGGTGAACAGGGCCGCCGCTTCGCGGCTCCCGGCCACGTCGCGCTGCCGCACCCCGGTGACGCCCAGACCCGGGTGGAAGCCGACCGTGGCGGCCGGGGCGCGGGGGTGGCGCCGCAACCGGAGGTGACGGTGCCGTTGGCCGACCGGTCGCCCGGCCCGGGAACCGGGTCGGGACGCTCGGTCAGAGGTTCTGGTGACCGACGGGGTGGTGTTCGGTGTCGTACTCGTCGAGGGCGCTCTGGTGGGAGGCCGCGGGCACGGGGATGACGTACGCGGTGAAGGCGGTGCCGGGAATGGTGACGGTGGTGGCGGTGGTGGGTGCGGCGTTGCCGAAGCTCATGGTGGCAGTCGCCACGTTCGCCGCGGGCTGGGCGACGAACAGATCGGCGCCGTTGGGAAGGGTGTGCTGGCCGTACATCCCGATCGGGCCGGTGTCGGTCGGGCCCTTCACCCCCGCGCAGTCACCGTACGGGCTGGTGACCCGCCCCTCGAAGGCCGTCCGCAGGCACACCAGACTCCCCGCGGTCCGCTCCCCCGGCGCGTAGTCGGCAGGAACCACGGGATAGTACGTCAACGTCACCGACCAGTCGGCACCGTCCAGCACACCACTCCCCACCACCTGCGACAGCTGGCCCGCCACCGGGGGCGGGGGCGCGGCGCCGAACTGGACCCGGGGTGGGCCCGCCGGGCCCCGCTGGTCCGAGGTGAGCGCGAGGGCTCCGGCCAGGGCGCAGGTCAGGGCGCAGGCCGCGACGCCGGTCAGGGCCCGGCGGCGGGTGCGTCTGGCCCGGCCCGACCGCAGGATCTCGGTGACCGGTGCGGGCGACGGGGTGATGCGCCCGGCCGCACGGGCGAGGGCGTCGTGGAGTCGATCGGTCACGGGGTCGCTCCCACCAGGTCGGCGGCGTGGTCGAGCAGGGTGGGGTCGGAGCGCAGCCTGGCCAGCGCACGGGACGCCTGGCTCTTCACCGTGCCGATGCTGCAGCCGAGTTCGTCGGCGACCTGCTCCAGGCTCAGGTCCTCCCAGTACCGCAGTACCACCACGGCCCGCTGGCGTTCGGGCAGCCCGGCAAGGGCCGCGACCAGCAGGTCGCGGTCCTCGCCGCCGTGGGTGACCGCCGGGGCCGGGGTGTCCGGCAGGAAGGGCGTCAGCAGGTGGCTGACCCTTCGCCGCCGGTGCCGGCTGCGGTTGTTGTTCACCAGTGCGCGTCGCAGATAGCTCGCGGCGGTGTCCGGCTCGATCCGCCGCCAGTGCGGATACGCCTTCGCAAGGGTGGTCTGCACCAGGTCCTCGGCGTCGTGGAAGTCACCGGTGAGCAGATAGGCGGTCTGCACCAGTGCCCCCCACCGGGCCACCACGAACTCGCTGAAGCCGGCGTCCTCGCCGGCTCGCTCTCGGCCGCTGCGCACGGAAATGGGAATCCTTCGGGTCGGTGAGGGGGTCAGAACTTCTGGTGGCCGACGGGGTGGTGTTCGGTGTCGTACTCGTCGAGGGCGCTCTGGTGGGAGGCCGCGGGCACGGGGATGACGTACGCGGTGAAGGCGGTGCCGGGAATGGTGACGGTGGTGGCGGTGGTGGGTGCGGCGTTGCCGAAGCTCATGGTGGCAGTCGCCACGTTCGCCGCGGGCTGGGCGACGAACAGATCGGCGCCGTTGGGAAGGGTGTGCTGGCCGTACATCCCGATCGGGCCGGTGTCGGTCGGGCCCTTCACCCCCGCGCAGTCACCGTACGGGCTGGTGACCCGCCCCTCGAAGGCCGTCCGCAGGCACACCAGACTCCCCGCGGTCCGCTCCCCCGGCGCGTAGTCGGCAGGAACCACGGGATAGTACGTCAACGTCACCGACCAGTCGGCACCGTCCAGCACACCACTCCCCACCACCTGCGACAGCGGCGCGGCGTCCGGCCCCGAGGAGACGGGCGCGGCGGTCGGGCCGGGCGCGGGGGTGGAGTCGGCGCTGGCGGACGTGCTCAGGGCGAGGCCGGCCAGCGCGGCTGCGGCCGCGGCGCCCGCGAGGAGCTTGGTCCGTGCTCGGGTCATGGTTTCTCCTTGGATCGTGCAATGGGTGAACGGCAGGAGCGGCGCCTCTCCACCCGTCAGTACTCCCGCTCCGCCGAACGGGTTGCACGCATCGACCGGAGCGGTACGGGAGGGCGCCCACGCGGTCCGGACCCGCTTCGCGCGAGCTCCGGGCCACACGGGTGGACGCCGTGGGGTCGGCGGCGAGGTGTCCGAGGGGCCCACGACCAGGGACGACGGGCCGAAAAGCATCAGTAGACTGCTCGCCGGTTGTCGACGTCCACGATCGGAGAGCATGCGCCATGGGTCACAGGCGTGCCGTGCGAGGGACCAGGAGAACGCGGAGAGCCCGGAGACCGCGGCGGCTGGCGGCGACCCTGCTGGTCGCGGTGGCGGTGGCCGCGGCGACGGGGGTCGCGCTCGGCGGTGGTTCGCACTCCGACGACCACGTCACGGCGGGGACCGTACCGGAGCCCGTCACCGACCCCGGTGGGCCGGTGGACCAGGGCGAGATCTCGGCGCTGGCCGGGCCGAGCGCCGCCGCCGTACCGTCCCCGAGCCCCTCCCCCTCGCCCAGCGGCAGCCCCAGCCCCGGTGCCGCGCTGGGTGAGAGCCCGGCGCTGGACAGCCCCCGGATGAAGGACATCGCCCAGCAGCTCGTCTCCAGCGCGGAGAACTCCTCGCTGGACTGGCGGGCCCAGTACAAGTACATCGAGGACATCGAGGACGGCCGCGGCTACACCGGCGGCATCATCGGCTTCACCTCGGCCACCGACGACATGCTCCAGCTGGTCCGGCACTACCAGACCCTCAGCCCCGGCAACCGGCTGGTCCGCTACCTGCCCGCGCTGCAGCAGGTGAACGGCACCGACTCGCACGAAGGGCTCGACCCGACGTTCACCGAGGACTGGCGGGCCGCCGCCCAGGACCCCGCCTTCCAGCGGGCGCAGGACGAGGAACGCGACCGGGCCTACTTCACCCCGGCGGTCCGCCAGGCCAAGGCGGACGGCCTGCACGCGCTCGGCCAGTTCGCCTACTACGACGCGCTGGTGATGCACGGCCCCGGCACCGGACCGCGGAGCTTCGGCGGCATCCGCGCGGCCGCCCTCGCCAAGGCGCTGCCGCCGTCCCGGGGCGGCGACGAGACCGCCTACCTGACCGCGTTCCTGAACGCCCGCCGGTCGGTGATGGCCGCTGCGCAGCACGACACCGACCGGGTGGACTCCGTCCAGGCGGCCTTCCTGCGCGCCGGCAACCTGACCCTGGCCACCCCGTTGCGCTGGACCATCCACGGCGACTCGTACACCATCGCGCACTGACGGGGGCGAGCGGCGCAGCGTTCCCGGGCGCCCGTCGGAGGCACCCGGGCTCGTGCTCGGTGGCGGGACGGGCACCGCGAGCGTGCGCAGTGACCGGCCTGTCGCTCGCGTCGACTTCCACCGGTGGAGGACGGCGTCCTGCTCCGACGGGCTGAGACCGGCCGTGAGCTGACGGGCGATCACGATGACATCGGCGTGGCCGGCCTCCAGGGTGCACACCGGCCGGTCGGAGCCGGGTACGTCGCCTCGGTCAGGCCCATGCCGTGGCGAGTTGGCGAGCCATCGAGCGCAAGGCCGGGCGTGCGGGCGCGGGCATGCCGGTCAGCACCATCAGGACGAGCGGTCCGCACAGGCCGGCGACCGCGAACCGGTCCTCCGGGACGGCGTCGAGACGGGTCCTGACGTGATCCACGACGGCACGGGCCGGTGCGGCCAGCAGGTCGGCTTCGGCGACGAGCCGACTGACCTCGGGGTCGTGCTGAGCTTCACCGAGCAGCGCCCGGTAGGCCGCGCCTGCGGGTGAGGCCGTGAGAAAGGTGGCCAGCTTGACCAGGAAGTCGGTCATGGCGCGGACCGGGTCGGCGTGCGGGGTGAAGGCCAGCTCGCTGCGTGCGTCCTGATCGCAGGCTTCGATCAGGATGTGCGCCTTGGTCGGCCACCACCGGTAGACGGTCATCCGTCCGACCCCTGCACGCTCGGCGATGCCTTTGATGGTCATCGCGGCGTAGCCGACCTCGCCGAGCAGGTCGTCGATCGCCTGCAGTACGGCGACACGGGCATCCTCGCTGCGGGGGCGCCCGGGGGCGGCGGAACCGGTCATATCCCCAGCATATCGAGACGTTCCGTAGCCCTCCCCCGTGAATCAGGGACCGGGCGGCCGCCTTCCTCGGGGGGGACGGAGCCGTCCAGAACACCTGGACGCCATGCCGACCACTCGGCTGCGCGCGGGTTCCGTACCGACCTCACCCCGCCTTCTCCGCCGTGCAGTTGCGGGCCGTCACACCAGCGGCGACCCCGGCTCAGGGTGTGGTGGCCTCCCATGCCGCCTCGATCATCCGGAAGACCTCGTCGACCGTGGCCCCGGGATCGGCCGCCCGGCAGGCGAGCGCGTAGGCGTCGATGGTGAACCGCGCGGTCGCCTGGCAGGCCGTCACGCTCCGGGACAGGTGCGGATCGGCGGCCAGAGCCGACGCCAGCGCCTGCGCGTGACGCAGTTGCATCGACTCCTCGTACTGGCACAGGGCGGGTGACCCCTCGATCATGCGCCGGACCGGGGCTGTGCCCTCTGCCGTGCAGTGCCGCACCAGAGCCCGGATCTCCCGACGCAGCGCCGGGACGAGTCGCTCGTGCGGGGCCCGGTCGGTGACCGCCCGCAGGAGGCGCTGCTCGAAGTCCTGGTCGCGCTCGAACACCAGGGCCTCTTTCGAGGCGAAGTGGGAGAAGACCGTGGTGACGGCCACGTCGGCCTCGGCCGCCACGTCACGGATACCCACGGCGTCGTACCCGCGCTCCAGGAAGAGCCGCAGCGCGGTGTCGGCGATCTTCTGACGGGTCGCGGCCTTCTTGCGTTCCCGACGTCCTGGCGGCTCGATCATGGCATGACACTACCAGATGCAAATAGCTAACCGTTGTGAAACCCTAACGGTTAGGGCTATCGTGGCCGCATGAGAAAAGTGAGCTTCGCCGAGTTCGGCGGTCCCGAAGTCCTGCGCCTGGTGGAAGCCGAGGAGCCCCACGCGGGCCCCGGCCGGATACGCATCGCCGTACGGGCGGCGGGTGTGAACCCCGTCGACTGGAGGATCCGGGAGGGCCAGGTCCTGGGAGCCCACCCGGTCGAGCTGCCTGCCGGGGTCGGGCTGGACGCCGCCGGGGTGGTGGACGAGATCGGCGAGGGCGTCGAGGGGATCGAGATCGGCGACCATGTGTTCGGTGAAGGCACCGACACGTACGCCGAGTTCGCCGTGCTGTCGGCCTGGGCCCGCATGCCCGAGGGACTGGCCTTCGAGGAGGCGGCCGGGTACCCGTCCGTGGTGGAGACCGCGCTGCGCATCATCCGCGAGGTCGGCGTGGGGCCCGGGCAGACGCTGCTGGTCAGCGGTGCGTCCGGCGGCGTCGGGTCGGCAGTGCTGCAGATCGCCCGCGAGCGCGGCATCACGGTGATCGGCACGGCCGGGGCCGCCAACCAGGACTACCTGCGCGGCCTGGGTGCCCTCGCCACGACCTACGGCGAGGGCTGGGTCGAGCGGGTGCGGCACCTCGGCCGAGTCGACGCGGCCCTCGACCTGGCCGGCTCGGGCGTGATCCGCGAACTCGTCGAGCTGACCGGGGACCCGCGCAAGGTCATCTCCATCGCCGACCTCGGCGCGCCGCGGCTGGGCGTCCGGTTCTCCGGCGTGGCCGGGAGCGTGCCCGACGCGCTCACCGAGGCCGTCGACCTCATCTCCCGGGGAAGGCTGCACATCCCGGTCGACAGGTCGTACCTGCTCACCGAGGCAGCGGCGGCGCACGCCGACAGCCGCGCCGGCCACACCCGGGGGCGCCGGGTCCTGGTCGTCTGAGCCGCCGCCCGCCCGTCGCCCCCTCCCGGACCGACCGGTGAAGCGCGTCGGACGAAGCCGGAGCGGCTACGCCTCGTCCACGCGACCGCGGCGTCCTGCGCGACCGGGTCGCTCGCCCACCGCCTTCCGGGCGAGGTCGAATCCGGCCCGGTCCGCAGGCGTCGCGCCGGTCGGAGGCATGTGCTTCACGAGGCGTTCCGGGCCGGGAGCCGGTGCGGCCCGGGGGGCCGGAGCGGGAGGGAGACGGGCGGCCCGCGCGGTGGCCAGGCCGGCGGCAAGGCCGAGCGGCAGGGCGAGTAGCCAGACCAGGACCGGGGAGCCGACGCGACCGAGGGCGAGCCCGGAGGTGGGCCCGATCGCGGTGCCGATGTCCTGCGTGGTGGAGAGAGCCGCCTGATAGGTGGCGGTGCGCCCCGGCGTGGCACGGCGGCTGACGAACGCCGAGGTGGCGGGGCCGGAGATCATCATCCCGAGGGAGACGACGAGGACGGCCACGACCAGGACGGGATAGCCGAGCCCGGCGGCGGCGAATCCCGCGAGGCCCGCACCTTGGAGCGCGGCACCCAGGAAGAGCAGCCAGGGGGTGCTGCGGTGGCGGCTCCAACGGCTGACCGGGATCTGGAACAGGACGGTGGCGACGGCGTGGACGGCGAAGAGGATCGCGTAGGCGGTGGCTCCCAGGGAGTCGAGTGGGCGCAGCAGTACCAGGCCGTCCGCCTCCCACCAGGTGAAGGTGATGCTGAGCAGGCCGCCGCCGAGGACGAGCAGAGCGAGCCTGCGGTCGCGCAGGATCTGCGCGAGTGCGCCGGCCGCCTCCTTCTCCCCGGGGTCCTCCTGAGCCCTCTCCGGCCCGATCGTGCGGTCGGACGGGACCGCGGCGAACACCGCGAGGACGGCGCCGGCGAGCAGGACGCCCGTCGTGGCGAACACGCCGCACAGCGAGAAGGAGACGACCACCGCCCCGAGGATCGGGCCGACGACGCTGCCGATGCTGGCGACCACGCGGGTCAGCCCGTAGGCATGGTGGAGCTCCTCGTCGGCGTGCAGGTCGCCGACGAGGGCCGCGATGGTGGGGTGGAACGCTGATTCGAACAGCCCCGCGAGCAGGAAAAGGCCCAGGGCGAGGGGCGCGTGGTGGACCAGGGACAGGCTGCCGTAGCCGACTGCCATCCCGGTCGTGGAGATCAGCAGCGTACGGCGGTGGCCGATCCGATCGGCCAGGAAACCTCCGGCGAGTCCGCCGGTGAACTCACCCACCGCCTGGACCAGGAAGAGCGCGCCTGCCGCTGCTCCGCCCAGTCCGCCGACGCGGTGGGCCCACAGGATGACGAAGGGCAGCATGACGCCGTCGGCGAGGGCGCCGAGCAGTCGTGCGGCCAGGAGGCCCCGGAAGGCCGACCTGGTCCGACGGCTCGTCAGTGCGTCGCGGAGTTCGGGTTCGGCCTCCTCGGCGCGCGCCGTCACGCCGGGGTGCCTGGGGCCACGGCGGGCCGGGCGTCCGCGGTCCAGTAGCCCTTGGCGAACACGCACTCGGGGCGGACGCCGGCGCCGTGCACCAGTTCGCGGACCACCCGGGTCACCCGCGCCTCGGCGAGGACGTAGACCTGCCCGTACCGCCTTGCCCGCAGTTCCCGCTCGACCGCCGTGAGCAGCGACTCCGGATCGCCGGGCGGGCGGCCGGAGCGCTCCAGCCAGCGGACGCGGCCCGCCGCGACGGGGAGCCGGTCGGCGCCGGAGTCGGTCTCGATGACGGCGGTGGTGTCCTGGTCGCTCGACAGTGCCTCGGTCAGGGCCGCGATCGCCGGCAGGGAGGCTTCGTCGCCGACGAACAGATGGCCGTCGGCCGGCCGCAGTTGCAGCTTTCCGCGGGGGCCGACGACTTCCACGGGCGAACCGGGCTCCGCGTGTGCAGCCCAGGTGCTGCCCGGTCCGCCGTTCGCGTGCAGGACCGCGTCGACGTCCCACTGGCCGTCCTGCGGGCGAGCGTGACGGATCGTGTAGCGCCGCTTGACCCGGCTCCCGGGCGCGGTGGTGAGCAGCACCTCGATGTCCTGCGCCGGGTGGGGCCTCAGTCCGATGAGGCTCGGGCCGCTGATGGTGAGTCTGACCGTGCGGGGAGTGAGGTGGCGTCGGCCGAGCACGATGCAGCGATGGATTGCTTTCATGGCTTCCCAGTTCCTATGGCGTCCGGGGCGGTCAGGCGCATCTGCGGCCACCCACCCCCATTACGAGGCAACGTGCCTCGTAATGAGAGTAGCATCATTACGAGACACCATGCCTCGTTAAGCTCGCGCAGTGCCGGGCCCGACTCCGGCCCGACCGCGCCCGGTACGTGATGAGCGACAACGCCGAAGCCGCCCGCTTTCGGCCGATCAACGCTCCCGGGGGTGGGGCCTGCGTGACTCGGGCGACCCGGTACGCCCCGCCGGGCGCACCCGCGGCGCCGACACGGGCGAACCGGCAGCGCACGACTGCCGTGGCGACTTTTCCACCGTCATATGCGGAACTCGACGGTCCCTCACTATATTCGCCGAGGCGCGTCCCGGCCGCGGGTCCCAGCGGCACCGTCACCACCGACGACGAGGACGGAACCATCGTGCGCAGGAACATCAGGAGCAAGAGGTTCGGCATCGCCGGCTGTCTGCTGGCCGGGGTCGCGGCGGCGGGAGTCCTCACCGCCCCGGCCGCCCAGGCCCAGTCGGCGTCGCCGACCCGCACCGAGGGCATCAACTGCAGCAGCCCGACCATCGGGTTCCTCAACGGCCAGTGGTACTACAGCATTTCCTGCTCGGCCTGGGGCACCAGCAAGTGGTGGGTGAACGTCAACTGCTCCGACGGATCCTCACGGAGCGACGGCCCGCACACCACCTTCCTGAACGTCTACCTGTACTGCCCGCCCAACACCACCGTCACCAAGGGCTGGGTCAGCTACACCCCCTGATCCGAACCGCCCGTCCCCGCCGCGCCGGCGCCCTCGCCTGCCGAACGCACGGTCACCCGGTCCAGTACTGGGCGAGGGCTCCTTCCCGGTACGGGGCCGGGCTGACGCTGAGGTCGCCGGAGAACGGACGGTCCAGGACGAAGACCAGCAGCAGGCTGAAGCCGATCAGCCCGGCGACCGAGGCGACGAACAGGATCTGCACCCGCAGCTTGCGCAGACCGTAGAGGAACGTGAGCGGGATCAGGACGAGTGCCCCGCCGAAGGCCAACACCTGCAGCAGCGGGGGGAGTTCCTGGCGTGCCATGGTGATGCGGGCCCGGCGCTGGGCGGCCACGTCGTTGAGACGGTCGACGGCCTGCTCGTAGAAGACCTGCTCCGCCTGACCCTTGGGGTCGTACGTCTGGAGCACGTGGAACGCGTTCTGCAGATGGGCCTCGGTGGCCCCGTAGCTGGGGTCACCGGCGCGCATCCGCGGCCACTGGTCCTCGACGACCGCGTGGACGTAACCGCTCATGGCCGAGTCCAGCCCGGCCCGCACCGACACCGGGAACGCGGTGGCGTCACGGGCGATGAGCGCCGCGTCGGTGGCCTCGGAGGCGACGATGGTCTGGGTCGCGTCCAGCTGCGTCCACAGGGTGACGATCACGAACGCGAGGATGATCCCGTAGATGGCGCCGAACATCCCCAGCGTCACACCGACCATGTCGTTGTGCTCACCACGGGCCAGCGACGGGTACCTGCGGCGCACCAGCACGCTGCCGGCGACGGCCAGGAGAATGGTTCCACCGACGGCGACGACGGCCAGCGTGAAGGTGCTGAGGTTGTTGAGCAGCCATAGCGACATGGACGCGGAGTCTAGGCGGGGCACGGCGACCGCAGAAACGATCCGCACCGCGGTCTCGTGTGCCACCACGGGCAGGCGCGAAGAGATTCACACCACCGGGTGACCCCCGATCCGTCGGCCTCCCGGGTCCCGCTCCGGTGACCGCGTCGAGAGCCTGCCTCGGTGGTGCTGCGCTGCCTGGGCTACCGGAGGTCCGGGGGGAGGTCCCCGGGCTGCATCGCGGTCGCGGTGGGCCGGCGGAGGTCGACCGGCCGGCTGCCGCGCCAGGTCCGGTAGCGGTCCGCCCAGCCCCCGGTGGGCCGTCGTCGCCCGGGCCGGCGGGCGAACGTCCCCCGGTCAGACGGCGGGGACAGGCGGTGGACGATCCCGTCGATCACCGGGAGCAGGCGGTCCAGCAACTTGGCCATGGTGAGGTGTCCCGTCGTCAGGTTCCGCAGGCGGCACGGACGTAGGCGCCTACCTCGTACGGTCCCCCGTGGTCGCCCCTGGTGTCCACCAGGTGGCTCTGGACCTGGAGGTTGTAGTTGTACGTGCCGCCACCGGGGCAGCCGATGTACCAGAGGACGTCGTCGACCTCGTTGGGCGAGTACTGGGTCGGGCCGTTCGTCCAGCCGGTGTAGGCACGCGGCCCGGACCAGGAGGAACGCAGGAACTGGCCCTTGGTGTAGTGGTAGAGGAAGTCGCCCGAGCAGATCGAGTGGCTGCTGGAGGACAGGCCTCCCGGCGCGGTCACGGTGGGCCGGGCCCACGTCGAGCAGGTCCACGGCCCCTGGGTCGCCGCACCGGGGCTCGCAGCCTTCGCCGGTGCGGGGGCGAACGCGGCGGGGTCGTTGTTCTGCGCCTCGGTGGCGTCCAGGAGCCCGCTGTGCCACTCCTCGGTGCCGTCGAAGCCCCAGTGCTGGACGACGCTGCCCGGCGGCTCGGCGGCCGGCGCCGCCCCGGCCGGGGCGGTTGAGGGGGACGGGGTGGTGGTCGCGGCGCCCGCGGTCCCCGCCATCGGCGCGGCGAGCAGCACGACGGCGGCCACCACGAAGGCTGTCTTGCGGATCAAGGTCATGTCCTTCCGACGGATGTCTGCCTCGGGGACATGCTGACGCCACGGAACGCTCCGAACACAGAGAAGCCGGGCGCAGCGGCTCGAAACCGCCGAGGACGGGCTTGTTCCGGGCCCGCGGCCCCGCACGGCGATGTCGGAACCGGGGAGTGCGGCGCGCTCCGCTGACGTGCGGACGTTCCCGGGGCGGCCCGGTGGGGTCAGACGGGCGACGTGCTCCCGCGCTCGATCAGCCGGGTTTCGAGCTCGATGCGGGGTGCCCGGACCGGTTCGCCGGCCATCAGCCGCAGCAGCATGTCGGCCGCGAGCCCGGCCATCTCGCGCACCGGTTGGCGGACCGTCGTCAGGTCCGGGCCGAGCCGGTGTGCTTCCGGCAGGTCGTCGAACCCGACGACGCTGAGGTCGTACGGGATCCGGATCCCCCGCTCGGCCGCGACGTCGAAGACGCCCAGCGCCATGTGGTCCGAGCACGCGAAGACCGCCGTCGGCGGCTCGGGGAGGGCCAGGAGTTCCCGTACGGCGTCGGCGGCCCGCGTGCGGGACCAGTGTCCGTGCCGCTCCAACTCGGCCGCGCCACGCAGCCCGTGGGCCGCGAGGGCCGACCGGAATCCGTCGAGGCGTGCCTGGCCGTAGTGGTGGTGGGGTGCGCCGCCGACGGCGGCGATGCGGGTGTGTCCCAGGGCGATGAGGTGTTCGGCGGCCTGCCGCCCGCCGGTCCAGTTCGTCGCGCCCACGGTGGGAACGTCGTCGGGCGGCGGTCGGTCCGGGTCGAGGGCGACGAGGTGGACACCGGCCGCGGCCAGTCGGCGGTGTTGTGCGGCCGTCGGCGTGACCAGGGCGAGGACGGCGCCCCTGCTGCCCCGGTCGATCAGCCGCTGGACCCAGTCGGGACCGGACGGCTCCGACTCGCGGGCCACCACGACGACCACGTCACGGCCGGTCTTCGAGACCGCTCCCTCGATTCCGGACAGCATGACGTTGGCCCAGGTGCCCTCGACGCCGGACACCACCAGTTCGACGAGACGGCCCGGGCCCGGGCCCTCGGAGTCCACCGCCGCGTATCCGGCCTCCCGCAGCAGGGCGGACACCGACTCGCGCACCGCGGAGGAGACGTCGCTGCGGCCGTTCAGCACCTTCGACACCGCCGGAACGGGTACGCCCGCGGCTCGGGCGATCTGGGTGAGGGTCGGTGATCCCGGTGGTCTGCGCCAGGTTCGTGGTGTCATCCGCCCAGGATGCGGCGACGCCGCCATGTTGCGCAACTACTGCCGCTGGTTCCGCCCGTCTGGCCTCGATAGCATGACCGGAAGTCGCGGTTCGGCGCACAGGAGTTGCGCAACATCGGGAGGTGTCCCATGGCCGGTACGGCGAGACGGGCGGTGGTCGTGCGAGGGGGCTGGGACGGCCACGCCCCCACGGAGGCCACCGAGCGCTTCATCCCGTTCCTCCGCGAGCAGGGGTTCGAGGTCGTGGTGTCCGAGAGCCTGGACGCCTACACGGACACGGCGCTGATGGCCCGCACGGACCTCGTCCTGCAGTGCTGGACGATGGGCTCACCGGACGAGGGCCAGGTGGACGGCCTGCGGACGGCGGTCGAGGCCGGCACGGGGTTCGCCGGATGGCACGGCGGCATCGTCGACTCCTTCCGCTCGTCCCCGGCCTACCTCCAGCTCGTCGGCGCGCAGTTCGCGGCCCATCCGGGCGGCGTCCACGAGCACACCGTCGAGGTGGTGCCCGCCCGGGCCGACCACGAGATCGTCAGGGGCCTGCCCCCGGCGTTCACCGTCGAGGACGAGCAGTACTGGGTGGCGACCGACCCCCGCATCGAGGTGCTGGCCACGACGACCGTGCCGTCCCGTGACGGCGATCCGTGGCACACGCCGGTCACCTTCCCCGCCGTCTGGACCCGCAGGTGGGGCGCGGGGCGGATCTTCGTCTGCACCCCGGGCCACCGGCTGCCCACACTCGACGTGCCCCAGATCCGTACCGTCATCGAGAGGGGCCTGCTGTGGGCGAGCCGATGAACGTCGGCGTGGTCGGCGCCGGGAACATCAGCGGCCAGTACCTGCGCACGCTCGACGCCCTCGGGAACGTGCGGGTCCGCGCGGTGGCCGACCGCGACCCCGGCCGCGCCCTCGCCGCGGCGCGGCAGGCACCCGGATCCCGGGCGGCCACGCTGGACGAACTGCTGGCCGACGACGGCATCGACGTCGTCCTGAACGTCACCCCGCCCGAGGCCCACGCCGAGGTCGCGCTCGCGGCGATCGCCGCGGGCAAGCACGTGTACGGGGAGAAGCCGCTGGCGGCGAGCACCGCCGGGGCCCGCGAGGTGCTCCGGGCCGCCGAGCGGGCCCGGCTGCGGGTCGGCTGCGCGCCGGACACGGTGCTGGGCACGGGAATCCAGACCGCACGCAGCATCGTCGAGGACGGGGTGATCGGCGTACCGACCTCGGCGACGGCGGTCATGGTGGGCTTCGGCCACGAACGCTGGCACCCCGACCCCGAGTTCTACTACCTGCCCGGCGGTGGGCCCCTGCTCGACATGGGACCGTACTACCTGTCGGCCCTCGTCCACCTGCTCGGGCCGGTGACGTCGGTCATGGCCGCGGCCGGCCGGTTCCGGCCGTTGCGGACGATCGCCACGGGGGCACGTGCGGGCACCACGTTCGAGACCCGGGTCGACACCCACGTCACCGGGATCCTCCAGCACGAGAGCGGCGCGCTGACGACCCTGGTCATGAGCTTCGACGTACTGGCCTCCCGGGCGTCGACGATCGAGGTCCACGGCACGGCGGGATCGCTCGTCGTCCCGGACCCGAACGGCTTCGACGGCGACTGCGCGGTCCGGACGACCGCCGACCTGACGGACTGGACGGTCTTCGGGCCCACCGCGGGGTACGTCGGGGCGGGCCGCGGCTACGGTCTCGCGGAGATGGCCGAGGCGATCGAAGGGGCCAGGCCGCACCGGGCCTCCGCCGAGCTGGCCTACCACGTGCTGGACTGCTCCCACACGCTGCTGGCGGCGGCCGCCGAGCGCACGACGCTCGACGTGACGAGCCGGTGCGACGTACCGCCGCTGGTGCCGCTCGACCACCGGGCGTTCGGCGCCGGCTGACGGGCACAGCGGTCCGGCTCGGGCGGGTGGAGTGGTGGGGCGCCCCCGTCGGTGATGCCCCCTACGGGTGCGGCGGCTCCGGCGTCGGGACGGGCGCCGGGCCGCCGCACGGAGCGGTCAGGCCGCCGGCGCCGCGGCGGACGCCACCGAGGCCGGCCGACTCGCCGCAGGAGGCACGTCGGGCCGGGCGGTGGCCGTGGGTGCCGCTCCGGAGGCCAGGCCAGAGGAGGCGGCCGGTGCCGGGGCCGCGGCCACCGGGGTCGGCCGGGTCGGGGCGGGGGCCGCGTCGGGCAGGGCCGTCGGCACGGGTGCCGTCCCGTTCGCGGGAGCCGTGGAGGCGGCCGGTCGCATCATCAGCTCGGCGCTCTGCCTGGCCTGTTCCACCTGCGGGGCGACGGCCGCGGCGGGCTGCTCCAGGGCCGGGTTGCCCCGGGGGCGGGCGAGCGCGGCGGATTCCGCCCGGGCGCTCAGTGCGTGGCTGGCGGCCTCGTCGAGGCTGACGGCGCGCTGCAGGTGGGTGGCCAGCCTGCCGGCCTCCCGTCCGAGCGAGGCGACGTCGTTCCAGCTGAGGGTGAGGACGACGCGGAGCTCGGCGTTCCCGTCCGGCAGTGCACGGAGGGACGATATGGGCAGATCGTTCACTGGACCATCCTGGGTTCGGTACGGACGACGGACGACCGGTGCGGCCGCGCGCTCATAGGGGAAGAGGGACATTCCGGCGAACCATCGCGCGACTTTGCACATCTTTTACCTTCGGGTGTCCGGAGGCCGACGGCCGAGGTGCCCGACCGGGCCGGGCGGGACGCCGCGCGGGCTGCCCGGGACGCCGGACCGGGCGCAGCGTAGGCTCGTCGGCAGAGGCCGCCGCACGGCCGACGGCTCCGCACGCAGCGCCGCTTGACGGGGCGTCAGGACCGCCGGAGAGAGGGGATGCGCCGTGTGCACCGTGTTCGTCAGCTTCGATCCCGGGTCGCCGGTGCCGGTCCTCGTCCTCGCCGCCCGGGACGAGTACGCCGACCGGGCCTGGCTGCCTCCCGCCCGGCACTGGCCGCGGTACCCGCGGCTGCTGGGCGGCCTCGACCTGCTGGCGGGCGGCACCTGGCTGGCCGCCGACCCGGGCGGCGCCGGCCGCGTCCCCCGGCTGGCGTGCGTCCTCAACGGGTTCGGGCTCCCCGCCGACCCGGACCGCCGGCTCTCGCGCGGTGAACTCCCGCTGCTGGCCGCGGCGGGCGACGACCTCACCGACCGGGACTGGACCCGCTACGACCCGTTCCACCTGATCACCGCCGGGCCGGACGCGGTGACCTCGCTGGGATGGAGCGGCACCGAACTCACCCGCCAGGCGCTGGAGCCGGGCCTGCACGCCGTCATCAACGACGGGATGGAGGGCCGCGCCTCGCACCGGACCTCCTCCGAGCAGGCCTCCCGGATGATGGCCGCCCGGCTGGCGCACTTCCGCCCCCGGCTGGCCGCCGTCCGACGGCCCGAGCCGCCGACCACCCCCACCCCCACCGATGGCGTCGGCATGCCGACCGCCGAGGCGTGGGCGCAATGGCCGCCGATCGCCGACGGCGACGGGCTGGACCGTACCGCCCCGGCCGCACTCGTCCAGCACCGCGACTTCGGCGACGGCCGCATCTGGGCCACCACCTCACTGGCCCTGGTCGGACTCGGCCGGACCGGGATCCGCTACGACTTCAACCCCGCGCCGGGCAACGCCGCCTGGTACCCCGTGGACACCCGCCCGCCCACCTCCTGACCTGTGCCCGGCACGGCCTTCCACCGCCCGCGCACGGTGCGACCGGCGACTGTCCGCGCCGGTCGGGACACGTCCCGACCGGGCAGGAGTACGGTGTGACACCGTTCGACCCGCCCGTCGGCATCGCTCCGGCCCGGCCCGGATCCCTAGGGCTTGCCTGACAATCCCTAGGCGAACCCCGACATGTCCGCCAGCACCACGGCGACGAGCTCGCGGCGGCTCCGGACACCGAACTTGTCGAAGACGGCGGTCAGGTGTTCCTGCACGGTGTTGGCGGAGATGTGGAGCTCGTCGACCAGCTGGCGGGTGGAGTGTCCCCGGATGACCAGGGCTGCGACCCGGGTCTGGGCGTCGGTGAGCCCATGGGCGCTGAGCAGGACCGCTCCGAGTTCCGCCGGTCGGGCCGGTTCCACCACCACGCCGATCTGCGGGCCCAGGCGGCTGGTGTGCAGAGCGAGCCACCGGCCCGAGCGTCCGCGGACGCGGACGGTCGAGGGCACCGGGCCGGCGGCGGCCGCGAGCACGCTGACCGGGAGCAGGCCCGCATCCTGCCGGTCCCCGTCGGGGAAGTCGGTCAGCCACTGCTCGGCTTCGGGGCTCATGGACACGGTCCTGAGAGCGGAGTCGAGCAGGATGAGACCGACGCCGTCCGGGCCGGCGGTGTCCTTCGCAGGCGGTGCTGCGGTCACCGCCGTGCGCAGAGCGGTCGCCAGGACCGGAGCGACGCGTCGGACCAGGGCGACTTCCTCACCGGTGAAGCCCGAGGAGGCGGCCTCCCGGTGCAGGCAGAGCACGCCCCAGCAGCGGTGCCCGGTGACCAGCGCGGCACGCAGTTCGTCGCCGAGCCCGAGCGGGGCCATGATCTCCCGGTAGCGGGCGCTGTCCGCCCGGCTGCCCTCGGTGGCCCGGTCCAACGAGCCGACCGGATCCGCCGCCCGGGCGAGGCCCGCGAACTTGTTGACGTCCGCCCGCCCGAACTCGTTGTCGAGGAACAGCGCCGTCGCGGGACCGAGTGGGTCGTCGGCGGTCGCCGAGGTGAACAGCAGGGTCACCGGATCGACGGTCGCGAAGAAGGCCGCCTCCGCCGGGACCACCCGGCGAAGACGGCCAACGATCTCCGTGCCCAGCGTCGCGCTGTCCAGCCCGCCGCGGCACCGTCGTTCGATGTCGGCGAGTCGGCGTTCCACGGCCGCACCTGCCACGGACACGACTCTACTCCCGACCACCCCCCGGGCCCTGGGCGAGCCCGAGCTGGCGCAGCAGCCCCAGGTCGTCGAGCCGGCCCCAGCGCTCGACGATGCGGCCCTCCCGGACCCGGAAGACGTTGATCCCACGGAGCGTGACCGTGCGCCCGGTGGCCGGCGCCCCGAAGATCTCGCCGAGCTGGGTCCCGGTGGCGCTGAAGTGTTCCACGACCATGTCGTTCTCGGCGACGAGGAAGTCGGGCGTGGAGTGCCAGTCCGGGAAGGCACCGCGGAACAGGGCAGCGGCCGTGCGCATGCCCTCACGGCTGGCGTCGGAGCCGACGGGCGGGTCGTGGTCGAGGAAGTCCTCGGCGAGGTACTCGTCGACCGCCGCGAGGTCGCCCTCGGTGAACAGTGCGTCGATGAAGGCACGCACGATCTCTCGGTTGTCTGCGGTTCGGGTCTTCTTCATGGTGTCCATGACCAAAGTCTTCGACACCGCCCCGGCCCCCGGTACCCCAAGAAGCTGGGGTTTCTCGCGGGTCCCGCGTCCGGCACGCGCGGTGGGGCGCGCATCACCGGAGAGCAGGTGTCACCACCAGAGCTGGTCCGCGTAGTTCAGGCAGTCGTACTGGAAGGCGCCACTGTTGTTCGCCGTCCCCTGGACGACCAGGCACTTGCCGCTGTTCGCGTTCTGGAATCGGAGGTGACTGGCGGAGTCGACGTAGACGGCCCAGAGCTGGTCGTTGAAGTTCAGGCAGTCGTACTGGAAGCCGCCACTGTTGTTCGCCGTCCCCTGGACGACGAGGCACTTGCCACTGTTCGAGTTCCTCAGGTGGAACAGGGTGCCGGAGGAGTTCGGCACCAAGGTCCAGTACTGGTCGGCGAAGTTCCCGCAGTCGTACTGGAAGGCGCCACTGTTGTTCGCCGTCCCCTGGACGACCAGGCACTTGCCACTGTTCACGTTGTGCAGGTTCGCTCCGGAAACCTGCACGGCGGCGGACTTCTGATCGCCGACGGACGTCACCCGGGTCATCGAGGTGATCGACGTGTCCCGGTTCTCTGCGGCGGCGGCGGAGCCTGCGGTCCCGGCCAGGGCGGCGCCCGCAAGGGCTGCCGCGGCGACCGCGGATCCGAACTTCCGCAATCCGCTACCCGAATTCTTGAGCATGCATCCCCCAACCAGTGTTCCGGTGCCCGCACTTTCCGCGGGCAGGAGGAGGGCTGCCGCCGTCCCCCGAAACGGAGCATATGTACTGTCGCGGAGCGGCGTTCGACCGTCCGCGCAGACATTCTCGACCTTCCGTGCAGCCTTTACTCCCCGGACCGCCGGCGCAGGTGCGTGGGGGCGATGCCGTAGGCCTGGCGGAAGGTTCGGTTGAAAGCGGTGGCGCCGGTGAATCCCCACCGGGCCGCAATGGCGTGGACGGGAAGGTGGCGAAGCCCGGGGTCGGCCAGGTCCGCGTGGCATTTTCCGAGCCGGCGGCTACGAATGGCCCCGGCGACGCTCTCGTCCTGGTCCTCGAAGAGTTGGTGGAGGCGGCGCAGCGAGATGTTGTGCTGCGCGGCGACTGTCCGGGGGTTCAGGTCGGGGTCGCCGAGATTGGTGTTGATGAAACAGATGATCTGCTCCCGCAGGATGGCCGTCCGTGACTCGGGCGGTACGTGCGCGGCGGTGTCGAGGTGCTGCGCGAGGAGTGAGCCGAAGAGGTCCGCGGCGATTCGGCCCAGGCGTGCCCGGTCGTCCGCTGCCATCTCGTCGCCGTGTTCGGCCAGCGAGGACATGTAGCGGGCGAGTACCGCTGCGATGCCGCAGTCCGCCGGAATCGGGCGGGCCAGCATCCGGTCGATCCTGTTGGACACCGTGCGGTGCACCGTCCGCTTGGGTATCTGCAGAATCGTCGCCCGCACCGGGTCATCGCCGTCCCCGGCTCCGGCCTCGTAGGTGCGCGAGGTGTCCCAGAGCACCATGCCGCCGGTCACCAGGCCCGATTCCGTCCCGAGCTGGTTGATCCACATGGGGCCTCCGGTCACCAGCGCCAGATGGTACTGCTCCGGATCTCCCCGCCTGATGAGGCCCGATGTCCGGCGCGATCGGAGCGGGGCGTAGCGGAAATCCGCCAGTTGTACCGGCCCGTAGTCGAACACCGAGGCGTCGGCCGAGAAGTCACGTGACCGTTCGTAGGTGATTTCCGTGGGCGAGAGGGCGCGCCCGACGAGATCCGCGAACCAGTCAAACCGTTCTTCTCGCGGCACATCGGCAGAAGACAGCGAAATCGACATACGGCATCCCTCGTGGACGTTCGGACCGTCAGTGCTCGCTTCTGTAGATGGCCGATGGAATCCCGTCCAAACGCGCGGGCCGGCACGATCGCGACGAGCGGGCGGTCGTCCGGCCGCGCCCTCCCTGCGGGCGGCCCGGAGCCCGGGCTTGGGGCCGCCCGCAGGGGGTGGGTGCTCAGAGGGTGCCGAGTGCCTCGCGCAGGACTCCGACGGCCTGGGTGATGGCGGCCCCGGCGGCCTGGGTGTCGCGCAGGGCGTTCAGCATCACGAAGTCGTGGATGATGCCCTGGTAGCGGGTGGCGATGACGGGCACGCCGGCGGCGCGGAGCTTGCCGGCGTAGGCCTCGCCCTCGTCCCGCAGGACGTCGGCCTCGGCGGTGATGACGAGCGCCGGCGGCAGCCCGGTCAGCTGCTCGGAGGTGGCGCGCAGCGGGGAGGCGGTGATCTCGGCGCGCTGCGCCGGGTCGGTGGTGTACTGGTCCCAGAACCACTGCATGCCGTCGCGCCGCAGGAAGTAGCCGCTGGCGAACTGGTGGTAGGACGGCGTGTCGAAGGCGGCGTCGGTGACCGGGTAGAACAGCACCTGCTGGACCAGCGGCAGGTCGCCGCGCTCCTTGGCCATCAGGGTGAGGGCGGCGGTCATGTTCCCGCCGACGGAGTCGCCCGCCACCGCGATCCGGGTCGCGTCCAGTCCGTGGTCGGCGCCGTCGGTGACCACCCAGCGGGCGACGGCGTAGTTCTGCTCGATCGCCACGGGGTAGCGGTGCTCGGGCGAGAGGTCGTACTCGGGGAACACCACCGCGGCGCCCGCCCCCACCGCCAGCTCGCGGACGAGCCGGTCGTGGGTGTGCGCGTTGCCGAACACCCAGCCCGCACCGTGGATGTAGACGATCACGGGCAGGGTGCCGGTGGTGCCGGCCGGCTTGACGATGCGGGCCCGGACGCTGCCGGTCGGGCCGCCCTGGACGGTGACCCACTCCTCGTCGATCGCGGGCTTGTCGATCTCGCCGGCCTGGACCTCGTCGACGGCCTTGCGGCCCTCGGCCGGCGTGAGGTCGAAGAGGTAGGGCGGGTTGGCGGTGGCGGCGGCGAACTCGGTCGCGGCGGCTTCCAGAACCGGGGCGACGGCGGGGGCGCGGTCGGACATGACGGTCTCCTCACTCCAGGCGGGGCGGGCTCGGTGCCCGGAGAGAAGACTATGGCGCGATTACATTGTGCGCAAGGTAATCGCTGGCGTTGAAATCGCGCCATTGGCGGTCTACTCTCGGGGGCGCGCACCGTGCGAACGCGCTCGTGCCCGCGGGGCGAGGAGGAGGAACCGATGAACGGCCAGATGAGCTCCCCCGAACAGGAGTTCTCCCCCCTCGTGGACGACCAGCTCTGCTTCGCCCTGTACGCGGCCTCGCGCGCGGTGACCACCCGCTACCGGCCGCTCCTGGAGCCGCTCGGGCTGACCTACCCCCAGTACCTGGTGCTGCTGGTGCTGTGGCAGGACGACACCGTCCCGATCAAGGACATCGGCTCGGCACTGCAACTCGACTACGGGACGCTCACCCCGCTGATCAAGCGTCTGGAGAGCGCCGGCCTGGTCCGCCGCGAGCGCCGGCCCGACGACGAGCGGACCGTCCTGGTGACCCTCACCGACCAGGGCCGGGACCTGCACACCCGGGCCAGGACCGTGCCCGCCGCGATGGGCACGGCGATGGGCCTGACGCCGCCCCAGTTCGAGCAGGCCCGCGCCCTGCTCCGGCTGCTGACCACCAACGTCTCCGCCCCCGCGTAGCCACCGCCCGGCCGGGCCGCTGTCCGCGCGACCTGGATCCGGGGCGGTTCAGCGCGTCGACGCCGGACGGCGCCCCAGCAGGGACGCCGGACGGACGGCGGTGGTGCCGTAGCGGCCGTTGGCCTTGTCGAGGACGGGTTCCAGGCGGCGACGGTCCTCCACGGCGCGGTCGAAGGTGAGCTGGACGTAGCCGTCGGCGCTCGCGGCGAGGCCGCCGCCGCGGACGGTGAGCGCCCGCACACGGGCACGTTGCAGGCCGAGCCCGGCATGGATGGCGTAGAGGGTCTCGCGCAGGGTGGGGGTGTGGGCGGTGGGTTCGCCCAGGGTCCGGGATCGGGTGGTGGTGGAGCGGTCGGCGTAGGTGACGGTGAGCTCCAGGGCGCGGGCGGTCTGCCGGGAGTCGCGGAGGCGGGCACCGAGGTCGGTGGCGAGGGCGAGCAGGCTCCGTCGCTGGATCTCGGGGTCGAGCACGTCCGCGTCGAAGCGGCGCCTGACGCTGATGCCGGCCGGCGGTCCACCGGGGGCGACGGTGCGCGGATCGACGCCGTGGGCGCGCTCGTGCAGGAGGCGGCCGGCCGCGGCACCGGCGATGCGCTGGACGGTGGGCAACGGCAGGTCGGCGAGTTCCCCGATGGTGGTGACGCCGTACCGGAGCGTGGTGCGGGCGAGCTTCGGGCCGATGCCGGGCAGCGCCTCGACGGGGCGGGAGCGCAGGAAACGCTCGGTGTCCGGTGCACCGGCGGCGAGGACCCGGGCCTGGCCGGGGGCGCAGGTGTCGGCGGCGAGCTGGGCGTGCAGGCGGGTGGGGCCGGCGCCGATCGCCGCGAGCAGGCCGTAGCGGGCGAGCAGGCGGGTGGCGAGCAGGTCGGCCAGGCCGGCCGGGTCGCGCCGGAAGTAGGCGAGGGCGCCGGTGACGTCGAGGACGGCACTGTCCGGGGGCAGGGCCTGGACGACGGGGGTGATGTCGCCGAGCACGGTGAACAGCTCGCCGTACAGGGCCATCGGCGGGCGGTGCAGGCGCAGGTGGAGGATCGTCCGGTCGGTGGTGGCGGTCATCCGGCGCTCCCGGGGCTCGCGTGCCACAGCCGTCCGGCGCCCGTTCCACGGCGTCCGCCGTCACCGCGCGCGGGGGCGCCACCGCGGTCGGGCGCCTCCCCGTGGTCGGGGGCGTCACCGCGGTCGGGCGCGTCCCCGTGGTCGGGGTCGAACGGCTGCGCCGGGTGCGGATGTCGGGCCAGCAGCGCTCGGACGGCGGCGGTGCCGCCGGTGGCGTGGGCCTCGGCGACCTCCTTGAGGTCCCAGGCGAGGGTGCCGATGACGGTCACCGATCTGCCGCGGTGGGAGACCGTGCCGCGGGCCAGGATCAGGAACCGGTGGAAGAGCGTGCCGGCCGCCTGCTCGTGGGTGTCGTCGAAGAAGGTCAGGTCGACCTGGCCCTGGTGGCCCTGGCTGCCGTCGTCGAGGGAGACGAAGATCGTGCGCCGGCCGGAGCGCATCGGCGGGGTCTGGATGGCGACCTTCGCTCCGGCGACCAGCACGGTCTCCCCGGTCCGGTGGTCCCTCAGCCGGTGCGCGGGCGTGACGCCGAGCTCGGCGAGCAGCGGGTGGAACGGTTCCATGAGGTGGCGGGTGGCGTCCATGCCGATGACGTCCAGTTCGGCCTGCATCTCGCCCGCCGCCGTCATGGCGGGCAGGCCGGTCCGGCCCGGGGCCGGGGCGGTCGGCGGGGCGAGGAGCAGCTGAGCCGGGATCCGGGCGGTGCGGTGCTGGCGGTGGAGTTCGTCGAGTTGCAGGAGCAGCTCGCGCCGGTGGGCACCGTGGGCGATGGCGTCCAGGGCACCGATGCGGGCGAGGCGTTCGGCGATCGGCAGGGTGGGGCGGGCGCGGTTCCAGAAGTCGGGGACGTCGGTGTACGGGTGCTCGGTGGCGATGCGTTCGGCGGTCTCGGTGGTGATGCCGTGGACGTCCGCGAGGGAGACCCGCAGGCCGAGGCGCCCGTCGGGGAGCAGCTCGGTGCGGTAGGTGGCGGCGGAGTGCTGGACGTCGACGGGCAGGACCGGCACGCCGCGGCGCCGGGCGTCGGCGAGGACCAGGCGCTTGGGGTACATGCCGGGGTCGTGCTCCAGGAGGCCGCAGTAGAACGCGGCCGGGTAGTGCGCCTTGAGCCAGGCGGACTGGAGCGTGGGCAGGGCGAACGCGACAGCGTGGGACTTGGCGAAGCCGTACGCGCCCATGTTCTCGATCATCTTCCAGACCTCGTCGACCACGGCCCGGCGGTAGCCGGCCCTCGTGGCCCGCTCCCGGTACCAGGCCTCCAGCCTCGGCCGCCGCTCCGGCTTCGCGAGCGCGCGCCGGGCCTCCTCCCCCATCGCCAGGTCCGAACGCGTCATCGTCGCGAACACCTTGATCAGTTGCTCGTTGAAGATGACCACGCCGTAGGTCGAGCGCAGTGCGGGTTCGAGGTCGGGGTGCGGGTAGCGGACGGGGCGTCGGCCGTGCCGGCCGAGCAGGAAGGGGCGGATCATGTCGGCCTGGACCGGGCCCGGCCGGAAGAGGCTGATCTCGGCGACCAGGTCCTCGAAGGTCTCCGGCTGGAGCCGTCCGGCGAGGTCGAGCTGGCCGGGTGACTCCAGCTGGAAGACGCCCAGGTTCTGGCCGCTGCGCAGCAGTTCGAAGGCCTTCGGGTCGTCGAGTGGCACGGTGGCCCGGTCGTCCAGGTCGATCCGCCGGCCGGTGGTGCGGTCGATCTCCTGGACGGCGTAGGCCATCGAGGACTGCATGCGGACGCCGAGGACGTCGAGCTTGAGCAGCCCCAGGCCGTCGATCTCGACGTCCTCCTTGTCGAACTGCATCGCCGGGAAGCCCTCGGTCGGGGTCGGCACGACCGGGGTGCGGGCGAGCAGGGTGTCGTCGGAGAGGATCACGCCGCAGGGGTGCATGGCGGTGCCGCGCGGGAGCGCGTCGAGGCCTTCGGCGAGGGTGAAGAGCCGGCCGTAGCGCTCTGCGTGCCGGGCCAGGCCGCGCAGCTCGGGGAGTTCGGCGAGGGCGGTGGTGATGGAGCGGGCGGTGATGTGCGGGAAGGCCTTGGCCAGCCGGCCGACCTCGTCCGGCGGCAGGCCGAGTGCGAGGCCGGTGTCGCGGATGGCGTGGCGGGCGCGGTACGTCTCGGGCATGGAGAGGGCGCACACCCGCTCGGTGCCGTAGCGGGTGATGATGCGGCGGTAGACGTCCAGGCGGCGCGCGCTCTCGACGTCGATGTCGATGTCGGGCAGGGAGCGGCGGCGCAGGTTGAGGAAGCGTTCCATGACCAGCTCGTGATCCAGCGGGTTGGCGAAGCTGAGGCCGAGCAGGTGGACCACCAGGGAGCCGGCCCCCGAGCCGCGTGCCTGGAGGCGGATGCCCATCTCTCGTACGTCGTCTACGACTTGGGCGACCGTCAGGAAGTAAGTCGGCCAGCCCAGCGTCTGGACGGTGCGGAGCTCCTCCTCCAGGCGGCCGCGCATGGTGGGGCTGCGGTCGTAGCCGCGGCGGACCATGCCGGCCTCGCACCGCTCGCGCAGGACCCGGGCGGAGGTGCCGGGCGCGACCCCGACGACGCGCTCCTCGGGGAAGTGGACCCGGCCGATGCCGAGATCGGACTCCGGGTCCAGCCGGCAGTCGTTCGCCGTGCGTGCGGTGGTGGCCAGCAGGTGCGCCGCTCCCCCGTGCTCCTGGCCGGCCGCGGTGGCCACCTCGTCGGCCAGCGCGGCCATCTCGCGTGCGCTCCTCAGGTCCCGCCGGCCGGTGCAGGCCGAACCCACCGGCACCGGGATCAGCAGCCGCGCCGAGTCCAGCACGTCGGCGACCTGCGCCTGCTGCGCATCGGCGTAGCGGACGGCGTTGGTGAGGACGGCGAGCAGGTCGAGGTCGGCGGCCAGCCCGACGGTGCGGGCGGCCAGCCGCAGGGAGCCGGGGCCGGTGCCGGTGCGGCCGTGGTGGACTGCTTCCAGGCGCAGGTGGGCGCCGAACAGCGTCCGCCACGGGGTGAGCAGTTCGGCGGCCCGGTCGGGGCGGCCGGCGGTGAGTGCACGGACGGGTTCGGAGGCGGGGCCGAGCAGGACGGTCAGGCCTTCGGTGTGCCGCTCCAGGGCGTGGCGGGGCACGACCGGCCGGTCGGCGCCGGTCTCGGCGCGGGCCGCCCACGCGGCGGTGATCAGCCGGCAGAGGTTCGCCCAGCCGGTGCGGTCGCGGGCGAGCAGGGTGACGCGCGGGGCGGACTCGTCCACCGTCGCCCCGCCCCGTACGGGCGTGCGCGGCCCGGTCCGCGCGGGCGTGCGGCCCGGCGCCGGTGGCGGCAGGAGTGGGACGGCGAGGTCGGCGCCGAACACGGGTCGGATCCCGGCCCGCTTGCAGGCGTTGGCGAAGCGGACCGCGCCGGCGACGGTGTCGCGATCGGTCAGGGCGAGCGCGTCCAGACGGTGTTCGGCCGCCCGCTCCACGAGGTGGTCGGGCAGCGAGGCGCCGTAGCGGGCGGAGTAGCCCGAGGCGACGTGCAGATGCGTGAACACGCTCCTGTCGCCTCCCTTGCTCGCTCCCCCTCGGACGTCGGTTGTCGGCCCCGCCTCCGATTCCCCACGATAGAGGTTTTCGAACGTATGAGCGAACGACATGATTCGAACGGACTCTGCGCTCACCTGCACGGATGAATCGAACACCGAGCGTGGCGGCACTGCGGGCGGTTACCGCTCGCGAGCCACGGCGGCGTAGAGTGCGGCCCGCCCGCACAGACGCGCGGCCCGGCGACACAGGGGTGGACGTGATGAGTGGGAAGCAGCGGATCTGGCGTCCCGGCTTCGCCGTCGACCTCGGTCAGGTCCTCGGCCCCCTCACCCGCGGCGCGGACCCGACGTCCTCCTGGGACGGCGGCCTGTGGCGTGCCTTCCGCACCCCGGCCGGCATCGGCACGCTCCGCATCACCGCCCACCCCGGCGACGGCGAGGTCAGCGCGACCGCCTGGGGCCCCGCCGCCGACTGGCTCCTCGAACGGATCCCCGCCCTGCTCGGCGCCGGCGACACGCCCGACGGGCTGGTCCTGCCTCCCGGACCGCTCCGCGACGTCCAACGCCGCCACCCCGGGCTGCGGCTCGGCGCCACCGGCCTGGTGCTGGACGCCCTCGTCCCGGCCGTCCTGGAGCAGAAGGTCACCGTCACCGAGGCACACCGCGGCTGGCGCTACCTGGTCCGCCGCTTCGGCAACCCCGCCCCCGGCCCGCACCCCCACCTGCGCGTGACACCCTCCGCCCGGGACTGGGCGGCCATCCCCAGCTGGGAGTGGCACCGGGCCGGGGTCGACCCCAAGCGCTCCGGCACCGTGCTCCGCGCCGTGCGCCTCGCACCCCGCCTCGAAGAGGCGGCGGCCATGAGCAGCCCCGACGCCTTCGCCCGCCTGACCACCGTCCCCGGCATCGGCGTCTGGACCGCCGCCGAGGCCCTCCAGCGCGCCAACGGCGACCCCGACGCCGTCTCCGTCGGCGACTACCACCTCGCCAACCACGTCGGCTACGCCCTCACCGGCCGGGCCCGCAGCACCGACGACCAGATGCTCGAACTCCTGGCCCCGTACGCCGGCCAGCGACACCGGGTCTGCCGACTCGTCCGGCTGGCCGGCCTGCGGGCACCCCGCTTCGGCCCCCGCCTCCAGCCGAACGACCACCGGCACCGCTGAGCGGGCGCGGCTCCGGACCCGCGGACCGGTCGGCACGCCACCGAGCACCGCTCGGCGGCCCGAACCCGCACACGGTCCGGTGCTCCAGCGGCGCGTGCGGGACGCGGCGAGACCTCGCGGCCATGGTCCGCGAGACGCGTTCCGACGGCCCTGAGCAGGCCGATCGAGGGTTACTGACGGGCCCTCACCGAGCCGTCGGGGCGCCGTGAGATGGATCACAGTCGCCGACCGGCCCGCAGCGCCGTCCGACTGCTCGCGGTCAAGAATTCCCAGGCCGCAGCGGATCTTCCCAGGAAACTCCCAGGTTCGGACCGTTCACATCAACCGTCAACTTGAAGTCTGTTAATTTTTGCAGAATTGCCATGCGTTGACTGGTATTCATATGAACCAGCACGCTTCGACGCCATGAAGAGACCCCTTCTGAGCAGCTCGCTCACTCTCGTGGCCAGCACCCTCGTCATAGCCGGCGCCGGTGTCCCCGCCGTGGCCGCCGCCCCCAGCCCCCAGCCCCCGACCTCCCAGAGCAAGGCCGTGCAGGACGCCGACGCCCAGGTCGCCGCCCACCCGGACGCGGTCAAGGCCGGCGCCGACGACCGCTTCGTCGCCACCAACGTGCAGGTCGACGCGGAAGGCACCCGCCACGTCCACTTCAACCGGACCTACCGCGGCCTCCCCGTCCGCGGTGGCGACGTGGTCGTCCACTCCGCCCCGAACGGCACCCTCGACTCCGCCAGCCTGACCCAGGCCGCGCCGCTCTCGCTCTCGGTGACCCCCTCAGTCACCGATCAGCAGGCGATCGCCAAGGCCGCCACGCTCTTCCACGGCACCCGCGGCAGCAGCACCGCCGTCCTGACCGTGGACGTCACCGGCGCCTCGCCGAAGCTGGTCTGGGAGGTCGTGCTCAACGGCACCGGCACGGACCGCTCCCCCAGCCACCTCCACGTCCTGGTCGACGCCGTCACCGGCGCCACCGGCGAGAGCTGGGACAGCTTCTCCGCGTTCCTGCCCGACGGCACCAAGCGAACCGCGACCAAGGCGGCCCCCACCGCCGTGTCGGCGCCCGCCGCCCAGGCCGCTCCCGCAGCCCCCGCCGCCCTGGCCGCCGCGGCCTCCACCGGCACCGGCAAGGGCTACCAGGTC
The DNA here is from genome assembly GCF_044740765.1 of Kitasatospora sp. NPDC088346. Classification (NCBI taxonomy): domain Bacteria; kingdom Bacillati; phylum Actinomycetota; class Actinomycetes; order Kitasatosporales; family Streptomycetaceae; genus Kitasatospora; species Kitasatospora sp. NPDC088346. The sequence continues at coordinate 37,030 of NZ_JBIURH010000025.1, read as the reverse complement.
GGCAACGTCAGCGTCAGCACCACGCAGAACTCCACCACCAGCTACACCCTCAAGGACCCGGTCCGCGGCAACGGCGAGACCCGCGACGCGCAGAACCAGACCACCACCAACGACTCCCCGCCGGCCGGCTGGGGCGTCGCCTTCAACGACGCCGACAACGTCTGGGGCAACAACGCCCTGACCGACCGCGCCACGGTCGCCGTCGACGCCCACTACGGCATCCAGGCCACCTGGGACTTCTACAAGAACGTCCTCGGCCGCAACGGCATCAAGAACGACGGTGTCGGCGCCCGTTCCTTCGTCCACTACGGCACCAACTACGACAACGCCGGCTGGGACGACGCGAGCTTCGCGATGATCTACGGCGACGGCGCGGTCGGCTCCAAGCCGTTCACCGAGATCGACGTCGCCGGCCACGAGATGAGCCACGGCGTCACCGCCGCCACCGCCGGCCTGATCTACAGCGGCGACGCGGGCGGCCTCAACGAGGCCACCTCGGACATCATGGGCACCATGGTCGAGTTCAACGCCAACAGCCCGGCCGACACGCCGGACTACCTCATCGGCGAGAAGATCGACATGAACGGCAACGGCACGCCGCTGCGCTGGATGGACGACCCGAGCAAGGACGGAAAGTCCGTCAAGTGCTGGTCCAGCAGCACCAAGAACCTCAACCCGCACTACTCGTCCGGCGTCGGCAACCACTTCTTCTACCTGCTCGCCGTCGGCTCCGGCCAGTCCCAGTGGGGCAACAGCCCGACCTGCGACGGCTCCTCCGTCGCCGGCATCGGCAACGACGCGTCCACCAAGATCTGGTACCGCGCGCTGTCGGTCTACATGACCTCCAACACCGACTACCCGGGCGCCCGCACCGCCACCGTCAAGGCCGCCAAGGACCTGTACGGCGCCGGCAGCACCCAGTGCGCCGCGGTGGAGAAGGCGTGGGGCGCGGTCTCCGTCGCCCCGACCGCCACCACCTGCGGCGGCGGCACCACCCCGCCGCCGACCGGCACCAACCTGCTGCTCAACCCCGGCTTCGAGTCCGGCGCGACCTCCTGGACGGGCAGCTCCGGCGTCATCACCAATGACGCGGGCGCGGCCCCCCGTACCGGTTCGTACTACGCCTGGCTGGACGGCTACGGCTCCGCGCACACCGACACGCTCTCGCAGTCGGTGAGCATCCCGGCGACCGCCGCCGCCCCCAAGCTGACCTTCTGGAACCGGATCACCACCGCCGAGACCGGCAGCTCGGCGTACGACACCCTGAAGGTCCAGGTCGTCAACGGCACCACGACGACCACCCTGGCGACCTACTCGAACGTCGACGCCACCTCCGGCTACGTCCAGCGCACGCTCGACCTGTCGGCCTTCAAGGGCAAGACCGTCACGATCAAGTTCACCGGCACGGAGGACTCCTCCCTCCAGACCGGCTTCCTGATCGACGACGCCTCGGTGACCGCCGGCTGATCCCGGCACCCTGACCGGTGGACCCGGGCGGTGGACTCACAACGTCCCGCCCGGGTCCACCGCATTACGTCCCCCACCTGCCGCGGCCACCGACCCCGCGCGCCACAGCGCGGCGAGGACCGGGCGTCCCGGGCTCCGGCGGGAGGCCGCGAACGTCCTCGGACCCGAGAACTCCTCGTGGGCGCAGTGGCGTTCGCCGATCGTCCCCGTCGCCGACGGTGCATGCCGGCAAGTGCGCGACGACCTCCGGGAGAGCGTCGTCGTACCCGACCTCCCGGGCGACAGGACCTGGGCCCGGTCCTAATCGGCGACCGCCGCGGAGGTCCAGGCCTGGAGTCGGGACACCAGGTCGTCCCAGACACCGGTGACCAGCAGCAGGCCGACGGCGACCAGCATCGCGCCGCCGAGCCGCATCACCCACACGTAGTGCCGCTTCACCCGGCCGAAGGCGGCGAGTGCGCGGCGGAACGCCAGGGCGGTCGCCACGAACGGCAGGCCCAGCCCCAGGCAGTAGACCGCCATCAGCAGGGCGCCGCGGCCCGCGCTCGCCTGGCTCCAGGCCAGACCCTGCACGGCGGCCAGGGTGGGGCCGATGCAGGGGGTCCAGCCGATGCCGAAGACGAAGCCCAGCAGCGGGGCACCGGCGAGGCCGACCGCGGGCCGGCGGTGGGTGCGCAGTTCCCGCTGGGAGAGCCCGGGCAGCACGCCGAGGAACGCCAGGCCCATCAGGACGGTCACCGTGCCCAGCACCGTGGTGATGATCCGGCGGTGGTCCTGAAGGGTGGCACCGAAGTAGCCGAACAGGGCGCCGCCGGAGACGAAGACGGCGGTGAAGCCCAGGACGAACAGCAGCGAGCCCACCAGCATCCGGCCCCGGCGCCGGTCGGTCGCGTCCGCGAGGTCGGCGGCGGAGAACCCGGTGACGTAACTGAGGTAGCCGGGCACCAGTGGCAGCACGCAGGGCGAGAAGAAGGAGGCCAGGCCGCCGGCGAGGGCGACGGGCACGGCCAGCAGCAGACTGCCCCGGGCCAGGGTGGCGGTGCCGTCGAAGGCGAGCAGGGCGGTGTTCACGAAGTCTCCGTGGTGATCGGGGGTTGGGCCGGCGGATCGACCGAGGGGCGACCGCGGGGCCGGCGGGTGCGCCGTGCCGACCCCGCCATCGATCGGTCAGCCCGCGGCGGTGACGCCGTGGGAGTCGACCGTCAGCACTACCGGGTGGTCGAGCACGGGCATGAGGCAGCCCTTCGCCTCACTGCACGCCGCGTAGCTGACGTAGACGGTCGCCGTCCCCCGGCCGGAGGCCCGCAGCTTCAGGGTGGCGTGCACCGGACCGTCCGGGTAGACCGGCACGGGGGTCTCCGACCCGGCCAGGGTGATCCGGCGGACCTCGGCCCGGACGGCGAGCGGTGACTGTTCGGCGAGCACGCCGTCCACCCGCACCGCGGTCGGCCGCCCCACCCCGTCGACCCCCTCCGGTGGAAGGTCGGTGCTGTAGAGGTGGAACCCGCTCTCGTCCGGGGCGAGGTCGACGTCCAGGGTGCCGCCCGCCGCGTTCCAGTCGTGCGCGGTGAGGGTGACGCTCACCCCGCTGTCGTCGAAGCGGACCGCCGTCGAGCTCACCGCCCGCGGCGCCGAGGAGCAGCCGGCCGCCAGCACGCCCAGTGCCGCCAGCACCGCGGGCCCGGTGCGCCGGCGGGCGCTCACGCGGCCCACTGCTTCAGGAAGCCGGTGAAGCCCGAGGCGGTCAGCGCGGGGAGGGCGCCGGTGTTGGTGTCGGTGCGGACCTTCCCGTCCGGCGTGACCACGATCAGCACCGGCATCTTGTAACTGCCCTGCGAGTCGTACTTTCGGAGCAGGTTGAAGTTGGTGGTGCTGTGGTCGCCGATGTCGATCTGCACGAAGTGGTACGAGGAGTTGAGCGCGCTCTGCACCTTGGCGTCGCCGAGGACCTTGTCCAGCGCCTTGCAGTTGCCGCACCAGGAGGCGCCGAAGTCGAGCAGGACGTTGCGCCCGTCCGCCTTGGCCTGCTTGAGCGCGGCGTCCACCGCGGCGGGCGAGTCCGCGGTCGGCGAGTAGCCGAAGGTGGTCGGGTTGGCCGCGGGGGCCGCGGCCCCGCCGGCCTTGGCGGCGGCGCTCGACGCGGGGGCCTTGGCGCTCGCCGCCGGGCTGCCGGCCGAGGGGCGGGCGGAGCCGGGGGCGCCGGACGGCGTGGCGGACGGGGTCTCCGTCTGGGGAGGCGCGGTGACGATGTTGATCGGCTCGGGCAGGACGGGGCTCTGGGCCGCGACGTCGACGGCGGCCGCGGAGGCGGCCGTGCCGGTGGCCGGGTCCGCCGGGCCACAGGCCGTCAGGGCGACGCCGGTGGCGGCGGCGAACGCGATCAGCAGGGCGGGAGAGAGTCGCACGGTGAGTCCTTCGGGCTACGGGAGGGAGGATCGGGGCGGGCCCCGGGGTCGGTCGGAGGAGTCGCTGGGCAGCCGGAACCGTCGCGCGGGAGGGCGATGCCGGCGGCGGTGAACCACGGTCTTCGGAGCGCGGGTCAGGCCCTGTCCGGGGGCGGATTCGCGGAGGTCAGTCGGAGAAGTCCTGGGTCATCCAGACCGTGCCGGAGCCGTCCCGCAGGACCGAGATTCCGACGTGGGTGAACTTCGAGCTGAGGATGTTGCGGCGGTGGCCGTCCTCCGGCGGGCGCTCGGCCAGCATGTCCTGGGTCAGCCGCACCGCCATGGCGGCGCTCGCGGGGGCGGAACCGGCCGGGCCGCCGGTGCCGATGTTCTCGCCGGCGGCGCCCCAGTGGACGCCCGCCGTGCTCTCGCGCGCACCGAGCGCGGCCTCGCCGGCGCACCGGTGGGACAGCCCGCAACCGTCCGCCATCACCTGGCTGTGCGCGGTCGCACTGGTGGTGAGACCGGTCGTCAGGGTGTAGGCGGGCAGGCCCTGGTCGGCGCGGGCCCTGTTGATCGCCGCCAGCACCTGCTGGACCGCGTCCCCGTCGGCGGCGGCCGGCGCCGCCGCGGTGGACGGCCTGGTGGCGGCCGCGGGCGTGGCGGGTGCCGCGCTCCTGGCCGGGGCGGTCGCGGTGGGGGACGCGGCCACCGGGGCCGACTGCTCCGGCGCGCTCGGGGCGCCGGTGGGGGCCAGGTCGACGGCCGGGCCGGTCCCGCCCGCGGCGGAGTCCGGTGCCGGGGCGGCGGGCGGGGCGGCGGCGGGTTCGGCCGCCACACTCGCGCCGGAGCCGGTGCCGTCCGGTCGCTCGGTGACCGCGACCGCGGCCGCCAGACTGCCGGCGGCCAGCACCAGGACACCCGCCACGACGGCCCGCGGCAGGCGGACCGCTCGGCGCGGGGACCGGTGCGACCGGGCGGGGCTCGGGCGCCGCAGGGCGCGCTCAGGAGAGCTCATGACACGTACCTTCGGGATCGGAACCGGGCCCCCGGCCGCGGATCGCGGCCGTCGGGGCGGGGACTTCCGTACCGGCCGGGCACCCTCGACGTGCTGCCCGGTCCGCGGAAGGCAGGCCCGTACGCCGCTCGCGAGGCGGTCCGTACGGCGCGACGCCCGGGCCTGAACTGCCCTGACGGGCGGTCCGGAGCGTGCCTACGACAGCGAGCATAGGCAGGTCACAGCGGTGCGGACCCCCTCGGAACCGATCTTTAGACTCGGCTAAGAAAGCCCGCACTCCCCCTTCACCGGGGGCACCCGCCGCAGCCCGGACGGGTGGTTCAGAGGGCGGTCTCCCGCACCGAGGACTGCGCCCTCGGCGTGACCGTCGAGGTGATCTGCGAGCGGTGGCCGGCGCTCGTGAACGTGACCTGGAGGGTCCTGGAGTCGCCCTGCGAGGTCTGCGTCGTGAAACCCGGCGCGGGCACCGCGGAGATCAGGCAGACCGCGCTCTCCCCGTACCGCACCGACACCTGTCCCCCGGTCGACTTCACCGTGTAGACGCCCGGGCCGCCCGGGCAGCCTCCGCTCCGGTCCCCGGTCGGGGTGCCGGTCGGCGGCGTGGTGGCGGGCTTGGTGCGGCCGGTCGACGCCGTGGCAGCGGGCGTCCTGGTGGCCGGGGCGCCGGCCCCGGCCGTGACGGCCGGCTGCGACGACGACGCCGCCGGGCTCGGTTCGGCGGACACCGTCGCGTCCGGCACACCGGACTCGGCCGAGCCCACCGCCGAACCCGCCGGGCCCGGGCCCAGCTGCTGCGAGCCCGCGTGCACGGTGGGCGGGACGTCCGCGGTGGAGTCGATCACGAAACCGATCGACAGGAAGACCGCCGTCACGGCGAACGCCGTGCACAGCAGCCACAGGAGCAGAGCGCGGACGAGGCGGGGCACGGAGCACATCATCCCTGATCCGTTACGGTGTCCCGCATGGCCAGCCTCCTTGTCGTCGAAGACGAACCCGGCATCCGCACCGAACTGATCGACCTGCTGACCGCGCACGGCCACGTCGTCCGCAGCGCCGCGGACGGTTTCGGAGCCCTGCGCGAGGTCACCCGGGCGCAGTTGGACGCGGTGGTGCTCGACCTCGGCCTCCCCGACCTCGACGGCGCCGACGCGCTGCGCATGATCCGTGGGATCTCCCAGGTCCCCGTCCTGGTGGCCACCGCGCGCGACGACGACGCGGAGATCATCAAGCTGCTCGACGCCGGGGCCGACGACTACCTGGTGAAGCCGTTCTCGGGCGGCCAGCTGGTGGCCCGGCTGGGCGCCGTCCTGCGCCGCTCCGCCGCCCCCGCCGCCTTCCCGCACACCGCGGCGCCGGTGGACGGCCCGCCCGCGCTGATCACCGTCGGCGGTCTGGCGATCAACCCCCGGGCCCGGGTCGCCCACCTCGACGGGACCGAACTCCACCTCACGCGCCGCGAGTTCGACCTGCTGGCCTACCTCGCCCGGTACACCGACCAGGTCGTCCCGAAGCGCCAGATCCTGCTGGAGGTCTGGCGCGAACCCTACGTCGACGACCAGACCATCGACGTGCACCTGTCCGCACTGCGCCGCAAGCTCGGTGAACGCGGCGCACGCCCCCGCTACCTGCAGACCGTCCGCGGGGTCGGCATCAAACTGGTGACCCCGCGGTGAGACGCTCACTCGCCGGCGTCGCCCTCGCCGTCACCTCCATGGTGGCACTGGCCTTCCTGATCCCGCTCGGCGTCCTGGTCCGCGCGCAGGCACACCAGCAGAGCACCACCACGGCCCAGCAACGCGCCGCCGCGCTCGCCCCGGTCCTGGCCCTCACCACCGACCCCGCCGACCTCGGCCAGGCCGTCGCCGGCCTCGACCCGGCCGACGGCCTCGGAGTCCACCTGCCCGACGGACACCTGATCGGCGCCGCACACGCCCCCGCCGACCTCCTGCAACGTGCCGCCGCCCAGGGCGAGTCGATCGCCCAGGACGTCCCCGGCGGCTGGCTCTACCTCCAGCCGGTGGTGCTGGCCGGCGACCGGACCGCCGTGGTCGAGGAGTTCGTGCCCGACGCCGACCTCACCCGGGGCGTCACCGCCTCCTGGGCCGTGATGTCCGTCCTCGCGGTCGGCCTGATCGCGGGCTCGGTCCTCGTCGCCGACCGGCTCGGCGCCCAGGTCGTACGCTCCTCCCGCACCCTGTCGCGCGCCTCGCACGCACTGGGAACCGGCGACCTGGAGACCCGGGTCGACCCGCTCGGCCCGCCCGAACTCCGCGCCGCCGGACAGGCGTTCAACGCCATGGCGGACCGCATGGTGCGGCTGCTGGCCACCGAACGGGAACTCGTCGCCGACCTCTCGCACCGGCTGCGCACCCCCCTCACCGCCCTGCACCTGGCCACCGACCGCATGGCCCCCGGCCCCGACGCCCAACGCCTCACCACGGCGGTCGCCCACCTGGAGGAGGAACTCGACTCGATCATCGCCGCCGCCCGGACCCCCCTCGCCACCGGGCCGATGGGCCGCGCCTTCCACCCGACACCCGACCCGGCGCCGACCCCGGCCACGGCGCCGTCGCGGCGGCAGCACGCGCACGCCGCCGACACCATCCGCCACCGGGCCCGGTTCTGGGCCACGCTCGCCGCCGCACAGGACCGACCCTGCGAGCTGGACATCACCACCGAGGCCACGCCGGTCGACCTCCCGGCGGACGACCTGACGGCCGTCGTCGACTCCCTGCTCGGCAACGTCTTCCGCCACACTCCCCCGGGCACCGCCTTCGCCATCCGCGTCACCCGCACCGCCCAGGCCGTCCTGCTCACCACCGAGGACGCCGGCCCCGGCATCACCGACCCCGACGGCGCCCTCGAACGCGGCACCAGCACCGGATCGACCGGGCTCGGCCTCGACATCGCCCGCCGCGCGGCCACCGCCACCGACGGCACCCTCCGCATCGACCGCAGCCCGCTGGGCGGCGCGCGGATCACCCTCACCCTCGGCCTCGCCCCCGCCGACCCCGGCGCCGGACGCCGGCGCCGCCGCCGCACACCGAAACCCGCCCGCAGCTGAACCCGGAGCCCGCCCGCAGCCGAACCGGGATCCCGCCCGAGACCCACCGGGTACGGCTCCGCGCACGCACGGCCCGGGCGCCGACGGCCGGCGCTGCTACCGTCCCGGCATGACAAGATCCACACAGCTCGCCGTTCCCGCCGTCGCATCGGGCTTCGTGCTGGCGTTCGCCGCCCTCTTCGTCCTCCGGTCCTGCGCGCCCGACACCACGCCACCGAGCCCGGCCGGACAGTGGAGGACCGACGGGACACCCGGCCCCAGGCTGGCCCTGCTGGACGACGGCCGGCTCGGCCCGTCACTGATACCCGCCGCCGCCTGCCACGATGCCCCGGAGCCCGGGGCGACGGACGAACTGTGGGACGTGGCGGACGGCACCTGGGAAGCCACCTACGAAACGGACGCCGGAGACCAGGTGGAGATCGCCTTCGCGCAGCCGTCGCGGTGCCACCTCATGCTGTCGAGCCAGGTCGAGAGCGGCGGCAACCACACGCTGCGGCTCGGCGCGCACGACACCTCATGGACCCTCAAGCGGCCCTGACCGGCGCCGACCCGGCGGAGCCGCGGACCGTACTCGCGGGGCGTGCCCCGAGCGGGCAGCGGCCCGGTTCCTCGCCGCTGCCGTACCCGATGACGACCGGCCGGGTGTCGGCAGCCGGGTCACCGGTGGGCCGGAAACCGACCGGCCGACCCGGGTACGCTCGACGACCACTGCCAACGCCCTCACCACCGAAGGCCGCCGATGCCCCGCCAGCAGGATCCCGCCCACCGCGCCGTCCTCGACGACCTGCGCCGCCGGCTCGACGCCGGAGAGTGGACGTCCGGCGACCGGCTGCCCTCCCGGGCCCGTCTCGCCGCCGAGTACCAGGTCGGGCCCAGCATCCTGCAGCAGGCCCAGGAACAGCTGATCCGCGAGGGCCTGCTCGAAGGCCGTGCGGGATCGGGCACCTACGTCCGGCGCCCGCCGCAGCGACGCCCGCTGCGGCTGGACGCTGCCGACCTCCACGGTCTGCACACCGGCGCGGCGCCCGGTGCGTGGGAGACGATCGACCACCGGGACGCCCCGCTGCCCCCGGCCGTCGCCGAGCGCCTGCACCTGCCCGCCGACGTCCTGTTCCCCCACACCCTTCGCCTGTTCATCACCGAGGGACGGCCGACACTCCAGGTCCGCACCTGGACCACCGTGCCCCGCCCCGCCCACCTCGGCTCCCCCGGTACCCGGCTGCGCCCGGCCCGCCTCACCGCCGGGAGCGCCGCGCTGCTGGGCCTGCCGGTCAACGACCTGGCGATCGTGGTCGAGGACGTCAACCCCGTCGGGGCGACCCTGGTCGGCGTCCGGGAGGCCACCGTCCCGGCCGTCCACTGGGACCTCCTCAGCGGCGCGGACCCCACCGACCCGACCGACTGATCCCGCGGACGCGGGCGAACTGCGTTTCTGCGCCGGCCGCCCGTGCGGGTGACGGGCCGTGTCGCCGGCCACCGTCCACTCGGCGCCTCAGGACCGTGGGACGACGGCCTCTGTCGTGATCGCGTTGAGACTAGGGCTTGTCGCAGACGGCGGCGGCTCCCTTCGCGGGTGGGCGCGAGGTGCCGGGGCGTCCGCCGATGCGCAGGAACCCGTCGAGTTCCGCGTTGACCGATTCCGCACAGCGGCCTGCGGACCTCAGTTCCTGCAGAGCGGTCCGCAGCGCGCTCAGGTCGCGTGCGTCGAGCGCCTCCGTGCAGCGGCGGCTGCCCCTGTCGGCCCAGGTGCCAACCGCGTGCCAGTCGGCCCGTAGGAGTGTGTCGGCGGGCACGCGGAACCAGACCGTCTCAAACAGGGTGGCGTCCCTCCAGCGTGTGCAGACCGGCCGTAGGCGCCGGTCCATGGCGTCCCACGTGTCGTTGGGTGCCACGGCCTGCGCCTGGCGCAGGACACTGGTCAGCTGTTGGTCGTACCGGGCCGCCAGATCGATGAGAGCGTCTCCGCTGAGGCGGTACCAGGCCCGCAGTTGCCGCATCGAGGTTTCGTCCGACACCTGGGGGTCGGGGAGGCCGAAGCGCTGTACCAGGGCGCGTTGGGTGGCGATCATGTCGACGCTGAAGCCGGCCTGGTACGCCTGGAACGCGCCGTTGGCGCTGGTTGCCGCGAGGACGGAGGCGCAGAGAAGACCGACCGCGACACGGCGGCCACGGGTGCTGCCGGGCCCTGCGGCAGGAGCCCTGCCGGCGCGGCTGCGTGGCGCCCAGCGGCGGACGGCGGAGGTGGCCAGGGCCGCAGCGGTGGCGGCGAGCGCCGCGAGGACGAGGGCATTGTGCAGCACGAAGGTGAGCGGGAACAGCGGTCGCCACCAGGCCGGCCGCCAGGCGCAGCTGTCGTCGAGGACGCTGAGCGGGGCGATGCAGCCGTCCACCGAGACGAGGACGGTCGTGGCGGCGAGCCCCATCAGGGTCGCCGTCTGGGCGGCGATCAGGGCTCCCAGCAGCCGGAAACGTCTGTCCGCGGTGCTCGCCACGGCGGCGGCCACGACCGACGGCAGGGCCGGTGCCAGGATCAGCAGGACCAGGTAGCGCCAGGCGTACAGGCCACCGCGCGCGTCCGGCACCGGCTGCCCGAGGTGGAGGTAGGCCTGTACGCCCACCACGGCCAGGCATGCCACGGCGCCGCCCAGCAGTCCCGGCAGCAGGACCCTGCCCAGCGGCGCCACCGGATCACCGGACGGCGGTGCCGTGGCGGGCATCCACCGGGGGTTCCCCACGACCGGGCCGGCGGACCAGACGAGCAGCGGTGCCACCCACAGCGTGGTGACCGCCAGGGCGCACAGGGGCGTGCCGGAGACACCGTCCATGAGCCACTGCGCCGTCGCGATGCCGGGGATCCTGCTCAGGTCCCTGGCCGGAGCCGCCGAGGGGAGCCACGTCACGATCGCGCCGGCGGTCGCCTCGGAGTCCGCTTTGAGGCCACCCGCGTACGGGCTCCCCGCGAGCATCCACCAGGTGAGCCACGACACCACCGGAATGAAGCCGGCGGCCAGGCAGAGCGCGAGCGCGGGACGCAGGGACCGGCCACGCCAGGTGCGGGTCGACAGGTGTGCGCACTGCGTGATCCACCATCCGAGGGTCGCCCCCGCCAGCACCGGCACCAGGAGGACCTGGGGTCGCTGCGGCAGCCACGCCCAGCCCGTGCCGTAACCGCTGAAGACCATGCCGGCCGAGATGCCGGCCCCCAGCCACCCCCCGGCCCGGGCGCCCGCCGGCACCCGGGAGCCGGTCAGCACGGCGTAGACCATGGCCCGCCACAGCGCGACACCGATCACGCCGGTCACCAGTGCGGCGGGAATCAGTACCGAGACCACCATCAGGTTGTTGGTGAAGTTGATGCGGTACGGCGCCACCTGCCGCAGCATCTCCGCCACCGCGATCACGGGTACGGCCCCGATCAGGAAGAGCGGCAGGGCCGAGGCGCGGAACAGCGGTGCGGGGTCGGCCAGCGCCCCCTGGCGCAGGCCCCAGCGCGGATGTGTGCGCCACAGTTCGAGGAACGAGGCGAGCGCGCCGCGCACCCTCCCTGCCGGGGGCGTCGCGGAGACGGACCAGCCGTGCGGGTCCGCCCCCCAGCGGACCGCGGCCAGGTCGGCGTAGATCTCCCGGCTGCGCAACGTGTCGGACCGGGCCAGGTAGACCAGCACGACCATGACGACGGCGAACACCATCGCCCGGTCCAGTTGCGGTACGACCCCGTCCGCCGCCAGGCCGTACACCACGTACCCCTGCCAGAGGACATAGGGCAGGAGCACCAGCGCGAGGAAGGCCCGCCACAGGGCGACGGTGACGTACGTCAGGGTGACGTCGCGGTTGGCGATGTGGGCGAACTCGTGCAGCAGCACCGCGCGGAAGCGCTCGGGATCGCTGCGCCGGATGGCGAGCAGGCCGCCGTGGAGGCAGACCACGGGGCGACGGGTGCGGCCGAACACCACCGCACCGACCGAGGCGGCCGCCGGATCCACCACCACCCTCGGCAGGGGGACGACCCCCGTCACGGCGCCCAGTTCCCCCAGCAGGGCGAGCAGTTCACCCTTCGCGTCGATCAGCTCCAGCGCGACGACCCTGCCGCGGCGCGCCTTCCACCGCGGCAGCACGCCGAAGATCAGCCCGGCCACGGCGGTCAGCAGGACGGGCCAGCCGAAGACCTGCCACCACGGCGGCGCGGGTGCCCAGCGGGAGAAGCAGAAACGATAGGCGGTGGCCTGGCCGGTGATGCTCAAGGTCTTCGCCCAGAAGCCGCCGTCGTCGGGGTCCACCCCCGCGGCAAGATCGCAGCCGTCGGTGTCCCCGGCGGCGAGCCCCCTGATGACCTCCAGTGCCATGGCCCCGCTGACGGCCAGCACCAGGATCAGCAGGGTGACGAACCGGATGCTCGTCCCTGCCCCCAGGACCCGTTCATCGATCCGTGGCCGCCGAGCGGCCACCGGTACGGGCATCCGCCTACCCCCGGCCGGTGGGCGGCCCTTGGACCGCGGGGGGCTCCGGCGCGGGCGGAGCCGACGCTGCGGGCTCACCGGACAGGGCCAGGCGGGCCACCACCGCGTCGGCGATCTCCTCGGCCCGCCCGGGTGACAGCCGCCGCTGACCGGCCGCCGCCAGCACGAGCGCCCGAACCTCGGCCAGCTGCTCCCGCGTCAACGGCGGCACCGCCACCGCGGGGACGGGCCGCCGGAACAGCCTCCGCAGCGTGCCCGTCACGCCTTGGGCGGCACGGTCCGCCGCAGCCGCCACCATTCGCTGGGCCACCCCGTCGAGGACCAGCCACACCACCGGCGTCACCAGGGCCGCGACCTCGCCGATGCCGAATCCCAGCGGCTCCCGCCGCCCGGCCCTGCCGCTCAGGCGCCGCACCACCGTCGCGTCGTCGAACCGCCGCAGTCCGTCCACGAGCGGCAGTTCCTCCGGTGCCAGGGCCTCGACCACCGAACGCACCAGATCACGTACGACGGCGTTCGGCCGGCCACTGCCGGGCACACCGGTTCCAGATCCCATTCGTCTCCCCCAGACGTACGACACCGTCCCGGACGAACTACAGCGGCCCGGGACTGTCCACTCTGGCACGGTGGATGACGGCGTGTCAGAACTTTGACGGCCAAGGTCCCCGCAGCCGCGTCAAGGCCTGCCGACGACACCCCGGAAAGTGGTTCGCAGACACCCGGCAACGGCTTCGGGCGGGGCCGGGCCGGGCGGTCAGGCTCCCGGGTCGCGCGGGGCGGGGCCGCGGCCCAGGCGCCGCCAGGCGATGCGGGCGCGCAGCCCGGGGCGGGCGGGGGTGTCGTCCTGGGGCCCGGCGGAGTCGTTCACGGCGGATCGAACCTGGGTGGCGGTGATGTCGCACCGGGCCAGGGCAGCCGCCAGGGCGGACTCCTCGACGCTCAGGAGCGCGAGGAGCAGGTGCTCGGTACCGCAGTGAGCGGTACGGCGGGACGCCGCCTCCCAGCACGCCCGTTCGAGCACGCCGCGGGCGCCGGCCGACATCCCCAGCGGCCCCGGGGTGGCCGCGGGCAGGACCGCCGGCGCGGGTTCGAGAGCGTCGTGGAGTTCCTGCGGGTCCACGCCGAGCCCGGTCAGGATCCCGTGGGAGCGGCCGTCCCAGGTGTCGAGCAGCCCCAGGGCCAGGTGCAGGGGTGCCTGCTCGGGCAGGCCGTTGAGCCGGGCGTGTTCCTGCCCGAGCACGACGGCCTTCCTCGCCTGCGCAGTGAAGCGTTCGAATGCGGGTGTGGGCGGCACCGAAGGATGATGCCACGACCCGCCCGGGCGAGAGCCTTGGGGAGGCGCAGCATCTCGGCACCCGGTCCCGTGTGGAGTCGACGCGGGCATCACCGTCCCGCGGCCAACTCAAGGGGCTCGTGGCACGTGCCGAGCTGCGGGCCCCGTCCGCGTACCGTGAAGCGTCCCGCGGATAATGGCCCGGGCCCCGCGGCCCGACCGCGTGGCGGGCCCGACGGAGAGGAGAGGGAACACATGACCTTGGAGGAGGGCCGGCGCGTCAGGCTGGTCGAGGACCTCGCGATCGGCGAGGCCGTCGCCGGGGAGCCGGGGACCGTCGTCGGGTTCCTCTCCCTGGGAGCCGGGGCCGAGGGCACCGTCGAACGCGTCGACGGGGAACTCGCGGAGCCGGAGGAGGTCCGCGAGTACCAGCGGCTCACCGCGCTGTTCCAGGACTACGGGCACACCATGCCGGTGGCGAGCCGCAGCCGGCTCGAAACGCAGATCGCCGAGCTGGAGCCGGAGTGGGTCGCGCACCGGGAACGCGGGAGCCGGCTGACGCTCCGGGTCCGGCTGGACAACGGCTTCGTGCTCGACGGAGTGCACCAGGATGTCCTCGTCCCGCTGTGAGCAGCTGCTGGCGGAGGTGCCGGGCGCCGGGGTCTCCTGGCCCGTCCGCCCGGCCAGCGGGCCCCGCGCGGCTGCCGGGGAACGGGGCAGCCGGACGGGGGCGGTCGACGGCGGAGGGCCCGATCAGTAGCGGGAGGTGACGGTCACTCCGCCGAAGGCCTGCTCGGCGTGGAGGCTGAAGTAGACGTAGCCGGCGGGCGGGTTGGTGATGGTGAGGGTCTCGGTGTTGCCGGCGTTGGCGGAGCGGGTGACGTAGCTGTCCCTGGTCGCCCAGCTGCCGTAGTCGTAGTAGAGGTCGGCGTTGCCGGTGCCGCCGCTGGTGCTGACGGTGATGTTCGGCGTGCCGGCCGGCACGTACAGGTAGAAGTGGGCGTAGTTGCCGGTGGTGGCGGCGACGTTGCTGCGCCGGCAGTTGCGGTCGAGGACCCGGGTGTCGGCGGCGGCGCACTCGCTCGCGGTGGTGATCACCAGGCTGCGGCTGGTGGTCGCCTTGGCGCCCTTGTCGTCGACGACGGTCAGGGTGACGGTGTAGGTGCCGGCGCTCTGGTACGTCTTGTAGGCCGTCGCGGCGGCGGAGGTGGTGCCGTCGCCGAAGTTCCAGGCCCGGGACACGACCGTGCCGTCCGGGTCGGTGGACAGGTCGTTGAAGGTGACGCTGCGGCCGTTGACGGAGGCGGTGAACGCCGCGCTGGGGGCCCGGTTGGCCGGCGGGACGGCAATGGCGCAGGCACCGGCGGCGCAAGCGGTGAGCCAGCTGTCGAAGTCGGCGTCGTAGCGGGTGCCGATGGTGGTCTTCAGCAGGGTGCGGGCGCCGTTCCAGTCCCCCGCGCGGAACTTGGCGAGGACCGCGTCCACGTCGGGGCGGTGCTGCTCCAGCATGTAGCGCACGGCCAGGTAGCCCCAGCGGTAGGTGCGCTCGGTGTCGGTGTTCTCGTAGGTGGTGTCGAAGAGGGTGCTGAGCCGGTAGGTGTGCAGGCCCGCCGCGGCGATCGCCGCTTCGTAGTCGACCTTGCGGTAGGAGTACGAGACGTACTCGGCGAAGCCCTCGATCCACCAGATGGTGGGGGTGGTCACGCCGGCGTCGAAGTCGCCGGCCATGTCGAAGCGGCCGTCGAGGTAGTGGGTGTACTCGTGGTTGAGGTTCCACACCTCGAACGCGGGCTTGGCCCCGGGCGCCTCGTAGGCGAGGAAGCGCGGCTGGTTGCCGGCCTTCTCGGGCTTGCCCTCCAGGTACATGCCGCCGTTGTCGGTGCTGATGCCGTAGATGGCCGCCGCGAACACCTGGTAGTCGAAGGGGCTGTCGAAGACGACGACCTCGATGGTGCTGTTGAGGTCACCGGCGACCGGGCCGCCGTCCTTGGCCACCGCGTGGAAGTAGGCGTCCTGGGAGGTCAGGCTGCGGCAGGCCGCGGTCAGGTTGTCCTGCGTCGCCTGCTGGGCGATGATCCGGATGCTCGGCGAGCAGGTGTACGTGGTCGCCAGGAGCCCGCTGCGCAGCCAGCCGGCCGCGTCGGTGGTGCCGTAGTAGGCGAGCTCGGCGGCGTCGTACTCGGCGGTCATCTCGGCGACGGCCGCCCACTGGTAGGCGGTGCGCCCGCTCGGCGAGCTCTGCTGGGCCAGGCCCTTGAGCAGGGGACGGACCTTCGGCTGGAGCTGGGCGTACTGGACGAAGCGGCCGAGCTCTCGGGTCGCGTTGTAGGGCAGGTAGCCGAAGTCGCCGCCGAACAGAGGGGCGTTGGCGGCGGCGAAGTCGTGGAGGGCGTCGAGCAGCGACGGGTCGGCCGCGACCGCCGCCGGGAAGTCGGCCAGCTGGTGGCCTCGGAACAGCACGTTGAAGACGCCGTTGACCGCGCCGGCCATGCCGTTGACACCGTTGTAGGTGGCGGGGTCGTAGTCGGTGAGGATGCGCTTGACGACCGGCAGGTAGCGGCTGTTCTCCTGCGCGCTGTCGATCAGGATGATCGCCTCGCCGAGGATGGCGGCGTTGGCGGAGGTCAGGTCGCGGGAGCGGGTGCTGGTGAAGAACGCGTCCAGCGTGCCACGGATGGAGTTCTGCAGGGTGATTCCATAGGTACCGACGACATCGGGGTGGTACCACTGCACGAAGTAGCCGGCGCGCAGGTACAGCACCAGCTGGGCGGCCGAGGTGCTGTTGTCGCCCGGATAGGCCGAGGCTGTGGAGCGCAGCGCGTCGGCCACGCTGACCATCTGGGCCTCGCGGAAGGCCCGGTAGCCGTCGTCGCCGGTGAGGCCGAACAGCTGGTTGACGCAGCTGGTGGTGGACGCCTTGATCTGCTGGACCAGTGCGCCGCCGGTCCGCGAGGTGAAGTCCGAGACGTTGCACGTGTCGGCGGCCGTGGCCGGGGGCGCCGCCGCGCCGCGGGACTTGGCGGCGGGGCTGGTGGTGGGGTTGGGGTCTGTGGTGGTGCCGAGGCCGAGGGACCGGGCGGAGGCCACCGCGTCCAGCGGCGCGGTGAACGGTGCCCGGTTCCTGGCCGGAACGGGAGTGCCGTGGTCGGCCTCCCTGGTGTACGGCGAGGTGCCGGCCGCGGGCCGGGGGGCGAGAGCCCCCGCGCCCGCCGGGGCGGGAGTCGCGGGGCCGGGGACGGGGGCGGGCGCGGCGTGGCCGGTGGGTGCGGCGTGGCCGCTGGGGGCGGCGTGGCCGCTGAGGGCGGCGTGGCCGCTGGGGGCGGAGACGCCGACCGCCAGACACAGCGTCAGGACGAGGGTCGACAGCCGTGCCAGTCGTGGCAGGCCGAGTATTCGGGTGGTACGCACGTGGGGGCCTCCGAGCCGTGGTCGGCCGCCGCTGGGGGTGCGGCGGCCGGGCGAGAGTGAGCCGTCGACGGCCGCACTGAATGCGCACCGTCAAACGGGTGGAACGTGGCACGTACAATTGCACACTTCACATTGCAGTGGAAGCCCCCGGGTGCGCGAACCGCGCTGCCCCGGCCGTCTGCTGAGTGGCCGTCACGGGCCGGGCCGGAACGGGCCGCAGGTCGCGGGCGATGCCTGTCGGCGGCTGCGTCTAGGGTGCCGTCGGTGGGAGCCCGCCCGGGCTCCGCCCTCCGACCGCCCATCGCCCTCCCCTGGAGACCGGAATGGACCACTTCGCCGCGACGGACGTTCCGGAGCCGGACGGCTGGGACGCCTGGCTCGCCCACGCGGACGCGCTCACCGCGGCCGACGACCCACGGGGCGAGGTGATCCGACTGGAGCACGCCTGCGACACCGCCGGCGGCGACCGGGCCCTGCTCGCCGCGGCCTACACCGACCTGGAACGACGCCTCGGCCTCGACGGCCTTCGCCAGGACGGTTCCTGGACGTTCACCTGGAGCCGCGGCCACCTCGACGGAGCGCGGTTCGACCTCGCCGAGCACACCCGACCCGACCGCCGGGAGCTGTCGACCGGCTCCTGGCCGACCACCCGCACACCACGGCCGCCGACCCCACCGACCCCGAACAGTGGGAAGGCGTACTGATCGACGCACTGCTCTCCCACCCCACCGCCGACCGGCTGCGCACCCTCGACCTGCGGCTCACCGACTACCACCACTCCGGCCGAGCACGCCGCCCGCGCACTCGCCGCCCGACCGCGCCACCGGCTGGAACACCTGCGCTTCGGCTACGCCTTCGAGCTCCTCTACGAGAACAGCACCACCTCGACGGGAGGCCGGATCGACCCCATGGACCACCACGGCAGCGGGCTCGTACGGACCGCCCCGTGGGACTCGCTCCCGGCCCTGCGCAGCCTGGACCTCGAAGGGGCCTTCCTCTTCGACTCCGTGGACCACGACGGCCTGACGCGGCTCCGCGTACGCGGCCCCGCGACCTGCGACGGCGCCGTCTTCGACCTCGGACGGACGCCGAAGGTCGACATCGAGGGCGCCGACGCCCGGGATATCGACCGCCTCGCCCCGGGGTTCGGCGCGCGTCCGGACGGTGCCTCCGGTCAGGGGGACGGCAACTGACGTCCGGCGCCCGGGGCGCGGTGCCACCGGAGCGCGTCCCGGGCCTGCGGGCATGATCACCCGTGCTGGCGGCCGGGGACGGCGGATGGCAGGATGACGGGCCGAGCGCCGGTTCCAAGGGGGATGACATGCGGCAACGGCTCAATCTGATCCTGCTCGGCGTGCGTGATGTCGCCGCCTCGGTCGCGTTCTACCAGGCGCTCGGCTGGCGGAGGTCGAAGGCCGGCTCCGACGAGTTCGCGCTGTTCGAACTGGGTGGGGTCGCGGTCGCGTTCCAGTCCCGGACGGCCTTCGCGGCCGACACCGGGCTACCCGACCGGGAGCCGGGCGGCTTCGCCGGCTTCGCCCTGGCGTACGTGGCGCGCAGCGCGGAGGAGGTGTACCGGGTGATGGCCAAGGCGGCCGAGCTGGGCGCCACCGTCACCCGCCCGGCCGGCCCGAACGCCTGGGGGCACAGCGGGTACTTCACCGATCCCGACGGCCACCTGTTCGAGGTGCTCCACGAAGACGGTTGGATCTTCGACGAGCACGACGATCTGGTGCTCTGACCCCTGTCCTCGCCCTGTCCGGGCAGTTCGGCGCCCCGGGGAGGCACGCGCCGTTGGCGCACCCGTCGCCGTCTGCGTCCCGCTCGGTTCGCCGGCGGGCAGCACGGAGGACACCGGGCCTCCGCACGGCGGGAGTTGCAGCGCACCCCGGGGCCCGGAGAGCACGAGGCACCCGCGTGACGCGTCCGCGAAAGTGAGTACGCGCACTCTGGTCCCGTGCCCGGTCGGGCCGGGAGGCTGGCGTCATGCGATCGAATCGACCGAGTCCCGTTCTGACCCCGGTGCTGTTTCTCGTCTCGGCTGCGGCGTGGGCCGCGTGGCTGGGCTGGGACCAGCACGACGACGTGCATCCCGACGGCTCACAGACGGGCCCGTACGAGGCGTGGCAGGTCATCGGGCTGGCGGTGACCTTGCTGGTGCCGGTCTGCTGGGCGGCCTCCCGGGGCCGCGTCGCGGATGCCGTCCTCGGCACCACGGCCGGACTGACCGCCGCGGCCCTCTACGACTGGGCCGACGACTCCTCCGGCCTGTTCCTGGTCGGCGTGGGCATGGTCGCGGTGGGAAGCCTGGTGGTGACGTCCGTGCTGTCCGCCCTGGTGGCCACCGCGGCCCGGGGCCGTGGAGGGCCCGCTCGGTGAGCGGCGCCCGACCGCCCGGCCCGTTGCCACGCCTCCGCGCGCACCGGGCGCACCGCGCGCACCGAGAAGCCTGAAAAGCCGTTGCCACCCGGCCGCCGCCCTGCTGGGATGCAGAGGTTTCGACGGCGGGAGGGGACGGCTTGGCGGTGTTCGGGTGTGCCGGCTGCGGTGCGGTGCTGACGGCGGCGGTGTCGCGGGTGGTGGTGCCGGTCCATCTGAGCGACTCCCACTGGGAGTCGCTGCACCCGCCGCTCCTGGAGGCGGGGACCTACGCCGTCGACCCCGAGCCGCACGGGCCGCCCTGGCGGTCGTGGGAGGAGCTCGGAGCGCGGGAGGCGGCCGCACGGGGCCTGTTCGTGCCCACCGGCCACCTGTCCGAAGGCCGACCGGGCAGCGTCCTGCTCGCGCCCGGGGACATGCGCGGCACTGCGCTGATTCCGGGGCGGACCGAGGGCCACTGCCTGGGGATCGACGGGAGCGGCGGACCGAACCTCGCCTGTCCGGGCTGCGGGCTGCCGGTGGGGTCGCGGATCGACGACTGCGGGGCGTGGCAGGTGGTCCGTCTCCTTCCGCAGGCCGTCGCGGAGCTGCCGGGCCCGCCGGAGCGGCCGATCCTGGACTGGGCGGACCTGGCGACCGACGGTGCGCTGTGGCACGGGCTCAGCGTGTACCGGGACATCCCGGCGGGCGTGGCTCTCGCCCACGTCGTGGTGGCGGCGAGGGGCGGTCCCGTCGAGGCGGCGCCCGGTCCGGTGGCCGATCTCCTCGGGCGGGCGCTCACCGCTCCCCGGCCGGGGGACCACGCGCTGCGGCTGGACGTGGCGGGGCCGGGGGTCGGCGAGCCGGCCGCCGACCTGGTGCTGGTTCCGGTCCATCCGCAGACCGGTGAGGTGTGGCCAACGGGCGGTGGCGCGGTGGCCGTACCCGTCGAGGCGGGGCTCTGGGCCGAGCTGGCCTTTCCGCGCTGGCGGACCCGACTGCCGGTGGTCGGTGGGCTGCCTCCGGGCGTCGAGCGGGACGATCCGCTGCCCCCGCATCCGCCGGTGCCGTTTCGGCCGTCCGTCGCGGCGTTCCGCCACACGCTCGCGCGGATGCCCGCCGTCCGGGAACCGTGGCTCCGGGCGATCCACGACCGCGGGTACTGACCGCCGGCCGGCCCGGCGCGCGGGCCCCGACGAGCGCGGTCGTGGCGCTGCGTGACGATTCGTCACCCCCACCCCGAACCTCTGCTGTTCCTCAAGTTCCTTGCTGTACTTACCACACGAACGCGACGATGATCGGTATGACTGGATTCCCGGGAGTGAACTCGAAGCACAACTACGTCCTGCTCATCCGGGACGCCGACACGGTCGCGGCGGCCCTGGGCCAGGCGCTGGCCGACGCGTCGCCCGAGGAGCGCCCGGGGCTGGAGCGGGCCGTCGCGCTCGTCGAAGCCACCGCCGCCGCCACCGGGACGCAGTTGCGCGCCCGCTGGGTCCGCGACCGGCTGGCCGCCGCCGGTTTCACCGGGGCCATCGACTCGGTCGCGGCGGTGCGGGCGCTGCGCCGGGCGGAGCCGAAGCTGAGCCTGCTGGCCGCGGTGCAACTGCAGAAGGACGCGGTGGCGGAGCCCGAGTAGCCCGCGGCGAAGATCACCGGCCGAACGTCCGGACCGCGGTCTGTCGCGGTAGCGGGCGAGCCCGGGTCCGGTGAGCGGGCGCGCGGACGCTCGTCACCGCCGGACGGTGGCCGAAGGCCCCTGCGCACACGCTCTGACGGGCAGCCAGCCGATCCGCCGGGAGGACGAGTTCACAGCGGGTTCACGGCGGGGCGGCGGAGTGGACGTGGGGCAGGAATTTCATTACGGTCTGTCGGCAAACCTGTTTTCCGGATCATCACCTCTTCAGGTGAATCCACCTGGAAGAAGGAGCTTGACCGTTGGCCTCTCACCGCCGCCCCAAGCAACCGAGCCGTGCACGGGTCGCCGTGCTCACCGGTGCCGCCGCGACCGCGGTCGCGCTCACGGCCCAGGTGGCCGCGCACGCCGCGCCCGCCCAGCCGAACAAGGACGAGGTGAAGGCCCAGGTCGACAAGCTCCTCGAGGAGCAGGAGCAGGCGGCCGAGAAGTACAACGGCGCCAAGGAGCGCGCCGACCAGCTGCACAAGCAGGCCGACCAGCTGCAGGACCAGGTGGCCCGCGGCCAGGCCCAGCTGACCGAGTTGGCCGCGGGTCTGTCCGCGGTCGCGGCCGACGAGTACCGCCAGGGCGGCGTCGACGCCTCCATGCAGTTGATGCTCTCCTCCGACCCTGACGCGTACCTGGCCCGGGCGTCCAGCCTGGAGCAGGCCGCCGGCACCCAGGCGGACACCCTGCGCGCCCTGAAGGAGCAGCAGCGCCGGCTGGACCAGCAGAAGCAGGAGGCCGCCGCCGTCCTCGCCGAGCTGGACCGCTCCACCCAGACGCTGAACGACGCCAAGAACGACGTGCAGCACAAGCTCCAGGAAGCACAGACCCAGCTCAACAAGCTGAGCGTCGCGGACCGGAACGCGATCCTGCGCGGCACCGACGCCGGCGGCACCGCCTCGCGCAGTTCCGCCCGTGTCGACCCGTCCACCCTGCCGGCGGCCGCCGGGTACGCCGCGACCGCGGTGCGGGTCGCCCTCGACCAGCAGGGCGACCCGTACAAGTGGGGCTCCGGCGGCCCGGACACCTTCGACTGCTCCGGCCTCATGGTCTACGCGTACGCGAAGGCCGGCGTCTCGCTGCCGCGCACCTCGCAGGAGCAGGCCACCGTCGGCACGAGCGTCGGCAGCGACTGGCACAACGCGCAGCCGGGCGACCTGGTCATCTACTTCGGGGACCGGCACCACGTCGGCATGTACATCGGCAACGGCCTGGTGGTCCACGCCCCGCACACCGGCGACGTGGTGAAGACGATGAAGGTCGACACCCTCCCGATCTCCACCATCCGCCGCATGTGACGCCCTCCTGCGGCGGCCCGGCGCGGGCGCCGGCCCCGCCGACGACGTGACGGCCCCGGTCCCGCCCCCTCTCGTGCGAGGGGGCGGGACCGGGGCCGGCCGTACGGTGGTGGCGGCCCGGTCAGCCGACGGGCAGCTCCCACAGCTGGTTGTCGAGGCCGTTGCAGTCCCAGATGCCCAGCGGGGCACGGTCGTTGGCGTTGAAGCCGAGGTTGTCCAGGCACCTGCCGGACTGCGGGTTCATCAGCCCGCCGGTGGCGGTCTGGACCCACTGCTGGTTCCCGCCGCCGTTGCACGTGTAGAGCTGGACGATGGTGCCGTTGGAGGTGCCGTTGTGCTTGACGTCCAGGCACTTGCCAAGGGCCATGATCCGGCCGTCCGACACGATCGACCACCGCTGGGCGGGGGTGTCGTTGCACGGGAAGATCTGGACCGGCGTGCCGTCGCGGTTGACGCCGTTGTCGACGTCGACGCACTTGCCGGAGAAGACACCGACGATCGGCCCGGTGACCGCGGTCGGTTGCGGGGGGAAGGTGTAGATCCGGGCCCCGCCGACGAACGTGCCGGGCCGGCAGGCGGCCGCGGACGTCCCGCTGCCGGTGACGGCGTTGCCGTAGACCGTGTACCCGGGATCGGGGACGGTGAAGGTGCTGCAGACCGCGTACACGTACCACCGCGTTCCGGCGTCCCTGGTACACGTCGCCGACACGTACGGGCCCTGCACCTTCGGAGTGCACCCGTCGGCCGCCTGCGCCGACACCGCCGCCTGACGGGTCTGCCCGCCAGGCGCGTCCTGGGCCAGCGCCGGAGCGGCGCCGAGCCCGGCCAGGACCATCCCCATCAGTACCGTCAACACCATGCGCCAGAACACCGGTTCGCCGGTCGTCCGTCCTCGCACGTCGTCCTCCCCTCGGTCGTGACCGGGCCACCGTCCGTGACCCGCTGCGCACCATCCTCGGCACACCCCGTACACGTCCGCGCATACGAACGCCCGGGCGTTCCACACACGCTGCCGGCCCCGCCGCACGCCGGCCGCACCGGCCACCCGGCCGCGGCCACACCGGCCGGCACCGCCCTCCCGCCCGCTCCCGTCCCACCCCTTCGTCTCAGAGGAGAACCGTGCAGCTTCGCGTCCTGGGCCCGCTGGAGACCCGCTCCGGCGACCGTGTGCTCCCCCCACCACGCCGCCTGGCCAGGGTGTTCTTAGGGACGGTCGCCCTGCGCGCCAACACCGCCACCCCTGCCGACCTGCTCACCGAAGCACTGTGGCGGGACGCCCCGCCCCGGTCCGCGGCCGCCAATCTGCGGCAGTACGCAGCCGATCTGCGCAGGCTGCTCACCGGGCCCGAACCGGACGGCCCGTGCCTGCGGTCGGCCGCCGGGACGTACACCCTCACCGCGGGCCCGAAGGGCCTGGACGCGCTCGCCTTCACCACCCTCGCCGAGGAGGGCCGTCACGCCCTGGCGGAGGGACGCGCCGGCGAGGCCGCCGACCGCCTCGCCCGCGCCCTCGGCCTGTGGCGCGGCCCCGTCCTGGCCGGGCTCCCGGTCCCGCCGGCCGTCCAGGAGCAGGCACGCGCCCTCGAGGACGCCAGGACCCGGGCCCAGGAGGACCACGTGGAGGCCCGGCTGGGACTCGGCCGCCATGCCGACCTGGTCGGCGAACTGCGCGTCCTGGTCAAGGAACACGCGTTACGCGAGCGGCTGTGGTGCCAGCTGATCCTGGCGCTGTACCGCTGCGGGCGCCAGCACGAGGCCCTGGACGCGTACCGGCGTCTGTACAGCCTGCTGGACGAGGAGTTGGGCGTCGGCCCCGGCGCGTCCAGCCGGGAGCTGCACCGGCGGATCCTGTGCGGCGACCCCGACCTGGACCTGCCCCACCGCGGCCCTCGCACCGGCTCCGGATCCGCGAGCGCCCCGACCGCGAGCACCCCCCGGGCTCCCTGGCAACTGCCGCCCGGGCAACAGCCGTTCGTCGGACGCACGGGTGAGCTGGCCGCGCTGTCCACGATCATGTCGGAGGTCACGTTCGCCGGCCCGTCCGTGCTGGTGGCCCTCACCGGGCCGGCCGGGGTCGGCAAGTCGGCACTGGCCCTGCACTGGGCCCACCGGGCCCGCGAAGGGTTCCCGGACGGATGCCTCTACGTCGACCTCCGCGGCTACGGCCCCGACCGGCCGCGCACACCCGACGACGTCCTCACCGAATTCCTGCGCGCGCTCGGCACGGAGGTGCCCGGGGACAGCGTCGGCGCGACGGCCGCGCTGGCCGGACGGTTCCGAACCGCCGTCAGCGGACGCCGCATGCTCGTCGTCCTCGACAACGCCCACCGCGCCGAACAGGTCAGGCCCCTGCTGCCCGGCGACTCCTTCGGCGTCCTGGTCACCAGCCGGGAGAGCCTCGGTGGCCTGGTCGCCCGCGACGGCGCCCGCCGCATCGCCCTGGACCTGCTCCCGCTCGACGACGCCGTACGGCTGCTCGCGGACCTGGTCGGCGAACGCGACGACGCGGCCCACACCACCCTCGCGCCGCTCGCCGAGCACTGCGCCCGGCTGCCCCTCGCGCTGCGCATCGCCGCCGAGCTCGCCGCCTCCCGCAGCGGTGCCACCCTGACCGAGCTGACCGCCGAACTCGCCGACGAGCGAGGGCGCCTGGACCTGCTCGGCACCGACCACGACCCGTTCGCCGACCTGCGCTCGGTGCTCTCCTGGTCCAACCGCCACCTGCCCGCGGACGCGGCGCGGGCGTTCCGGCTGCTGGGCCTGCACCCCGGCCGGCACGTCGACCACCACGCCGTCGCGGCACTGACCGGCTCCTCCGCCACCGAAGCGCGGCGCGTCCTGGACGAACTGCTGCGGGCCCACCTCACCCAGCTCATCGGCCCCGACCGCTACACCTCGCACGACCTGCTGCGCGACTACGCGCGGGAGCTCACCACGCGACACGACCCGGCCGCCGAGCGGAACGCCGCCCTCGAACGCCTGCTGGACCAGTCCGCGCACACCGCCGCGGCCGCCATGGAACTGCTCTACCCGTACGAGAGCGCCCACCGCCCGACGGTCGGCACCCCGGCCGTACCCGGACCCCGCCTGGACGGGCCCGACCAGGCCCGCAGCTGGCTCGACGCCCAGGGCGCCAACCTGCTCGCGCTCGCCGGCGCCGCCGCGGACGGCGGCCGGCCCGACCGGCTCACCACCCTCGCCGCCCTCCTCCACCACCACCTGCACGTGACCGGCCGGTACCTGGAGGCGCACACCCTGCACGGCCTGGCCCTGGCATCGGCACTCACCGAACAGGACCGCACGGCCGCACTGCTGCGGCTCGGCCTCACCGAGTACCGGCTCGCCCGCTACCCCGAGGCGATGGAACGCCTCACGGCCGGCCACGACGCGGCCGTCCGGCACGGCGACCGGCGCGCGGAGAGCACCGCCCTGCACAGCCTCGCCCAGGTCCACGAACGCCTGGGCCGGATGCCGGAGACCTTCGACCACCACCAACGGGCCCTGACCATCAGGACCGAGCTCGGCGACCGGCCCGGCGAAGGATCCTCGCTGGGCAACCTCGGCCTCGTCCACGAACGGCTCGGCCGGTACTCCGAGGCACTCGACCACTACCACCGCGCACTCGACATCCACCGCGCCACCGGCTTCCGCTCGGCGGAGGGCGACACCCTCAACAACATCGCCATCGTGCACCGCCAGTCGGGCCGCCTGGAGGAGGCCGCCACCCACCTGGAGGACGCCCTGCACATCTACGAGGAGATCGGCGACCGCGGCGGAGCCGGCGCGGCGCTGAACAACCTCGGGCTGGTCTGCGTCAACCGGCAGCACTGGGAGGCCGCCGGCCGCCACCTCGAACGGGCCCTGGAGATCCACCGGGCGATCGGGAGCCCCGCGGCCGAGACCGAGACCCTCAACATCCTCGGCCTGCTGCACCACGAATCCGGCCGCCACGCCGAGGGCTCGGCCTACTTCCGTCAGGCCCTGGCACTCGCCGAACGGATGGGAGAACCGGGCAGCGTCAGCAACGCCCACTTCGGCCTCGGCGAGACGCTCGCGGCCCTCGGCGACACCGAACAGGCACTCGCCCACTACCGGACCTCCCTGGACCTCGCCCGGTCCACCGACAGCCGCCCCGACCAGGCCCGCGCCCTCGCCGCATCGGCCCGCTGCCTGCACCGGCTCGCCCGACCGGCCGAAGCCCACGCCGACCGGCGCGCCGCCCGGGAGATCTACACCGAACTCGGCCGCCCGGAGGCCGACGCACTCGCCGACCCGCCCGGCGGGGGCCCGTGAGCCTCACGGCGCAGGCCGTGCCGTCGCGAGGAGGCGACGGCACGGCCCCCCGACAGCGGTCGACGCGGACCGCAGGGTCCCCACGCGGCGGTGTCCACCGCCGTCCGGAGCGGAGAGCGCGTCACGCCCGTCCGAGGCAGGAGAAGGACGCCCCACCGGGCGCTCACGCTCTCACCTCGACCTGCGCACCCGCACCGCGGAGCTCGTCGGCCACCGCCTGGGCGACGTCCGCCGCCACGCCCTCAAGCACGGTGGCCGGGAGCCGACCGATGAGCACCCTGCTCTGCCACAGGCTGCGTCCCGTCCGTCGACTGATCACCTTCACGACGTCGATGGCCCGCGGGCCCGGGTCGGTCAGCAGCACCTCGGTGGGAAGCTCGTCGCAGACCAGCCACACGTACTCGACCGTCACTGCCGGCTTCCGAGCCGCTGATCGGCCGCCTCGCCCGCGCCCCGGACAACCATGCGATCCTCCAGTCGAAGTCACCACCGGCAACGCCGAGTTCACCAAGGCTCTCACGCGTCGCCGTCATCGGCCTCGCGCAGGACTGCACGAGCGGTTGCGGCTGCGGATGCGGCTGCGGATGCATGGCGTGCCGGATCGGGGGCAGCCGAACGTCGACAGCGGATCCGACTCATGACCGGGAGGCCGACATGGTGCCCCTTCTTCTTGTGCTCCTCCTGGCCCTGCTCCTGTTCGGGGCGGGGTTCGCGCTCAAGATCCTCTGGTGGGTGGCGGTGATCGTGCTGGCGGTCTGGCTGATCGGGTTCGTCGCCAGGGGTACGCACCCGTCGGGCAGCCGCCACCGCTGGTACCGCTGGTAGGTCGGCCCGCACGGACCGTACCCGGCGACAGAACCTCGACAGGAGTCCGACGTGAAGCACACCAGCACGCCCCGCCAAGCCGCCGAGAGGGTCGCGGAGATCCTCGGCACCGACCTCGGCCGGGCCACGGACGCGGCCGCGCACCGGGCCGAGCAGACCTGGCACCGGCTGGCCCCTCGCCTCGACACGGTGGCGTCGGAGGCAGGACACCTCCGTGGCAGGGCCGTGGCCGCTTCCCACGAGGTGCCCGAGCGCGGCGCCGCCGCCCTGGCCGCGCTGCGCGGTCGGGTCGGCCGCGCGGACGTCGAGCGGGCCCGTCGGCGCCGCGGACGGCGGCGGGCCGGCTCCGTCGTGGCGCTCGCCCTGCTCGCTGCCGGCGGACTCGCGGCCTGGGCCTGGTTCCGCGAGCAGAGCAGGTACGACGAACTGTTCGACGAGACCGAGGGCCGGGGCCCCACGTCCGGGACGCGGGCCGAAGCCCAGCTCGACCTGAACTGAGCCCGGGGGCGCGTCCACCCCCCGGCGCCGCAGGACCGGGCGGCCGGACGCGCCGCCGCCCACCCGGTGCGCCTTGCGGACCGCCCACGCGAAACACCACGGCTGCCGCGGCTCCGGCTCCGGCCGGGTGCTCGCCTCGCGCCGCCGCGCGAGCTCCGGGGCGGACGGCGTCCCCGACACGCGGCCGGCCGTGGCGCTACGACGAGGTGGGGATCGCCAGCAGGAGGCCGCCGTCGAGGCGTTCCTGCATGTGCCGGCCGTGGGCGGCGCAGACCACGACCGTTCCGCCCTGGGCGTCCATCGCCAGGTAGGTCGCCGGTTCCCCGCAGGGGCCCTGGGAGCGGTCGTAGCCCCATCCCGCGCCGCAGGCGTGGCACCACGAGCGGCCGTCCTCGGCCTGGAGCGTCGGCCCGCACCGCGGGCAGATCCCCCACCACGCCGTGCAGGTGCCCGGCCCCTGGGCCGCGCGGACCCGCGCCAGCTTCTCGGCCGCGCTGCCGATCCACCGTGCGGCCTGCGCGAGGGCGTCGTCCACCGTGCCCGGTAGCGCTCCGCGCACTCCGCGGGGCAGGTCGGGCTGCTGCTTCAGCCGGTCCCGCATCGCGACGACGTCCCGCGCCAGCTCGTCGGCGCGGGTCTGCAGATCCCGCAACTGCGCAGGCGTCGGCTCACCGGCACCTCCGGTGCACTCCGCGTCCGTGAACAAACCCCTCACCCCCCGACCGGTCCGCCACGCGCGGGACCACCGGCACACCTCGGCCCGGCGCCCCACCGCAGGCGGCCACCCACCAGAAACATCGCGATCAAACCATGGCAATCACGCCCCGACAAGAGACGAAGGTCACGCAGCCGAACCGGGCGAACACCGCGAGCAACGCGATCATGCCCGCCCGTGAACCCCCCCCGGGGGGTATCCCGCCGTGGCCACCCCGGCGGGACGGCGGGGCGTGGACAGGTGCAGACACGAGTGAACAGTCCTCGCGTCCGGACGCACCTGGAATGTGGACAGCGTCCGGCCCGAGGCTGTGCGTCATGAGCGGTGCACGGCCGCGGACGGCGCAGGCAGCCGGGCTGCCACCGCAACCGTACGCACCGGCAACGGTGTTGACGCACAGTCGGGCGCCGTCGCCCCCCGGACGCACCGCCGGGACGCCGAACCACGCCTCGTTCCCCCGCCGAACGCGGCACGTGATCAAGGAAAGATCGAAGGAACCCCCGTGACGAACAACCGGAAGACCCACCGCTGGACCGCCGCCCTCGGCGCCGCCGCCGTGGCCGCGCTCGCCGTACCGGCCATCGCGTACACCCAGGACTCCGCCGAGCCGGCCGCCGCCACCGGCATCGACTGGCACGCCTGCACCGACGGCGACTTCAAGAACATGCAGTGCGGGTCGATCCGGGTGCCGGTCGACTGGTCCCGTCCCGACGGCGCCGGCCTCACCCTCTCACTGGTCCGCCGACCGGCCGACGACCAGGCGCACCGTCAGGGCACCCTGCTCCTCAACGACGGCGCGGGCGGCTCGTCGATCGAGCAGCTGCGGCTGGCGATGCACGTCGGCATGCCGAAGTTCGCCGGCGACATGACCCAGAAGTTCGACCTGGTCGCGGTGGACCCACGCGGGGTGGGGCACAGCACGCCGATCCGCTGCGGCGAGGCGCTCAATCCCGCCGGGATCACCCACTTCCCGCAGGACCAGGCCGCGTTCGACGCCCTCGTCGCCCACAACCGGGCGTTCGCCGAGGACTGCCGGCGCCGCAACGGCGAGCTGGTCGCCCACGTCGACCTGACCAGCACCGCGCGGGACTTCGAGGCGGTGCGCAGCGCGCTGGGCGAGCAGCAGGTGAACTGGTACGGCATCCACTACAGCACGCTCCTCGGGCGCACCTACGCCAAGCTGTTCCCGAACCGGCTGCGCTCCATGGTCTTCGACACCGCGCTCGACGACACCGGTGCGCCCCTGGACCGGATCACGCAGGAGGCGGCCGCCGCCGAGACGGCGTTCGACCGCTTCGCCGCCTGGTGCGGCACGTCCAAGGACTGTGCCCTGCAGGGCAAAGACGTCGTGGCCGAGTACGACGCCCTCGTGGCCCGTGCCGACCGCGAGCCGATCCCGACCGGCAGTGCGGCCCACGAGCCGCTGACCGGTGAGGACATCCGGGAGGCCACCCAGGACTTCCTCACCCTGTCCGGTCTGTCCTGGCCGGAGCTGGCGAAGGCCGTCGTCAAGGCCCAGGGCGGCGACGCCGGGGACTTCACCCACGATCCGGACGACACCCTCGACGAGGTCCAGGTGCAGGTGCCGGCCTGCCTGGACGGCGCGAACCCGGTGCACACCTTCGAGGAGCTCGCCCGGCTGCAGAAGGACCTCGCGCGGGTGTCCCCGCACCTGGGCGGCGCCGTGCGTTCGTACCGGGCGGTCGCGGGCTGCCTGGGCTGGCCGCTCCCGGCCGCGCCGGTGAAAGCGGGCGACCAGGTCCAGGGTGCTCCGCCCGCACTGATCGTGCAGTCCACCCGTCAGGCGCTGGCTCCGTTCCGGGCGGGTGCGGCGATGGCCGGGCAGCTGCCGGGCAGCGTGGTGCTCGGCCGTGAGGGGGACGACTACAGCATGTTCCTGCTGTCCCGGTGTGTGCAGGAGGCCACCAACCGGTACCTGACCACCCTGGCGCTGCCGGCGGCCGGCACCGTCTGCAAGGACTGACGGCCGGTCGGCCCGGCCCGGGCGGCCCGTTCCCCGGAACGGGCCGCCCGCAGGTCGTGTGGGAGAGGCTCAGCCGAAGTCGGGGATGGGGTGGTCCGGGGCGAGGGCGGCGGCGATGCGCTGGGCGATGGTGTGGGCGGAGTGGCCGTCCCGGGCGTTGCGGCCGCCGGTGGTCGAGACCGCGATGGCGAGGCGCTCGCAGGGGAGGTAGTCCTGGGAGGCGGAGTAGCCGAAGAACAACGGGTGTTGGGCGATCCAGCCGTTCAGCAGGATCACGCCCATGCCGTAGTGGGTGGCTGCGGTGTTCGCCAGGCAGATGGTCTCGGGGCAGGCGCTGGTCGGTGTGCCGAGCCCGACCGTCCCCGGGTTCAGCAGTTCCCGGTAGGCGGACGGGGAGAGCAGTTCACCCGAGCCGATGCCGACGGCCGAGCGGGCCAGGTCGCAGATGTCCGTGGTCTCGACGGCGCCGGGGGCCGTGGTCCAGGAGGGGTTCCAGAAGGTCGACTCCTCGTACGTGCCGCGGTCGGAGGTGAAGGCGTGCAGGACGGGGGACGGGATCTCCGGCGTGAAGCTGTTCCGGGTCTCGCCCAGGCCGAGCGGTCCCAGCACCTGCTGCCGGAGCAGGACGTCCAGCCTGGTCCCGGTGATCTTCTCCAGGGCGGCGCCGAGGACGACGAAGTTGGCGTGCGAGTAGTTCCAGTTGGTGCCCGGCGCGTACAGCCGGTCCCGCCCGGTCGAGATCCCCACCAGTTCCTCCGGCGTCCACTGGCGGAACGGGTCCGCGACGACGCTCTCGGCGAATCCCGGCGCCTTGACGTAGTCGACGAGGCCGGTGGTGGAGGCACCGAGCATGCGCAGGGTGATCCCCTCGCCGTGCGGCAGGTCGGGCAGCCAGCGCGAGACGGGGTCGTCGAGGCCGACCCGCCCCTCGTCGACCAGCCGCAGGAGCGCCGTGCCCATATAGCTGATCGCGATGTTGCCGTTCCGGAAGTGCATGGCGGGATCGGCCGGCACGCCCGTCATCGACTCGCCGAGCGCGGTCGTGACGAGCTCGCGGCCGTCGAGGGTGACCCGCAGGATCACCGACTTGAGGTCCATCTCCGACCTGGCCTGCTCGGCGATCCGCAGGACGTCGGCGGCCGGCCCGCCGTCCGGCCGTGGGGAGCTGACGCAGGGTCGGCGGTGGCCGCCGCCGGCCGTCACCGCCCCGCCGGCGGTCGTGACCGGGACGCCGAGGCCGATGATGGTGCTGATCGCGGTGACCGCGGCGAGGCGTGACAGCGCGGTCCTGCCGGTGAGAGTCATCCCCGCAGTATTGGGCCGTGCGGGCCCGGAGAGCGGCCGGGCGGACTGCGACCCGCGCGAAGATCACCCGTCGGGGCCCGGACGGCCGCCCCGGCGATCCGCTGCCGCGGGGACCGCAGGGCCGCAGGCCCACGGATGGCTCCGCCGGGGGTGTCCGTGGCGTCGACGCCCGGGCGGGACGGCACGGATCCCCGTACCGTGGGCCTCAGACGGGCGGCAGGCCGGCGTAGGTGCGGAGCTCCGCCCGGCGGTGCGGGATCCCGCAGCCGCGCAGGATCGCCAGGAAGTTGCCCCAGCGCCAGGTGTCCTCGCCGAGCGTGGCCAGGGCCCGGATCAGCCGCTGCTGGCCTTCGTCCAGCTCCGCGAACTGCGGCAGGCGGGAGGGGGGGTTGGGGCCCGAAGGCCAGCCGGAGGGCGGCTGCCGCCACCGGGAACGCGGCGGGCCCGGCCACCGAGGCGAGGCCCGTCGTCACCGCGTCGAGCGCCTCCGCCGGGTAGCGGTCGGCGAGTTGGGTGAGGGCCAGCGCGGCGAGCCCGCGCAGGTCGCCGTCCTGGAACGGGACGGCGAGCCCGTCCGGCTCGCACTCCGACTCCCCGGTCTCGACGGCGGCCAGTTCGGCGAGCACCGCCACCTCGACGGCGGATTCCGCCCGGGCGGGGCCGGACCCGGCGGCGCCGAGCCGGGCGAGGGCGACCGCAGCTCCCCAGCGCACCACCGGGTCGGGCGCGGCCAGGAAGGGCCGCAGCCGGTCGGCGGTCGCCGCGTCCCCGAGCAGCCCGGCCGCGACCAGCGCGGTGGCGGCGACCGCCGGGACCGTCTCGCGATCGGCCAGGTACAGCACCTGCGGAAGGGTCGCCGAGGCCTCCTCGGGGAACCAGGCCAGCAGGTGGGCCGTTGCGGCCCGTACGGCGGGGTCGGTGTCCGCCAACAGCGCGGCCAGCGCGGGTGCCTCCCGCCGGACGGCGTCGTACGCCGCCAGCTCGGCACCGGCCGCGGCGACCTGCCGGTCGAAGTCGAACGTGCTGCGGCGGAACTCGCGTACCCGGCGCTCCCGCTCGTCGGTGGCCTCGGCGACCCAGGCGTCGTACTCGGCGATCACCGCCGCCGGGTCCTGCGCCCGGAACTCCTCGATCCCGCGCCGCCACGCCCCGACGGCCACCCCGCCGGGGAGGTGCGCCTCGTCGTAGCCGATCGCCAGCGCCGCGAGCAGCTGCACGGCCTCCGCCCGGCCGGGCAGACCCGCGGCGGACGCGATCCGGGCCAGGAACGGCACGGCGAAGGCCGAGGCCTGGTAGCGGCTGCCCTGGTGGAAGATGTTGCCGTACAGGGCGTGCAGGGCCTTCCGGCGCCCCTGCGGATCCTCGCCGCACAGATCGCGGAGCAGGTCCGGGACATCGCCGGCGGCGCCGTAGGCGTGTTCCATGGCGGCCCAGTCGATGGCGTCCAGGCCCGCGAACACCTCGTCAGTGAGATCGGTGGGATCAGTGGGATGACTCGTCACGCCCCGACCCTCCCACGCCGCACCGACACGCCGTCGTGGTCGTCCCCCGCCGCGGGCGGAGCGGAGCCCGGTCCCGGCCTCGGCTCCGTACACTGGCGGGCATGGCATGCCGCATCAGTGAGCTGGTCATCGACGCCGCCGACCCCGAGCGGCTCGCCGCGTTCTGGAGCGAGGTCCTGGGCTACGTCGAACTCGGCCGGGAGGGCGACGGAAGCATCGAGATCGGGCCGGCCGACGCCGGCTTCGGTGGCCCGCAACCCACCCTCGTGCTCAGTCCCGCCACCGACCCGCGCGCCGGGAAGCTGCGCCTGCACATCGACGTCGACGCCACCGACCGCGACCAGGACGCCGAGCTGGAACGGCTCCTCGCGCTCGGTGCCAGGCGCGTCGACATCGGCCAGACCGGCACGGAGAGCTGGCACGTCCTGGCCGACCCGAACACTCCGGATTCAGTGTTCTGGAGTGACCCCCGGTGTCGACCGCCACCCTGACCCGTGACCTGCGGAATTCGTCCCCCTCTCCCGAGGGCATGACGACAGCAACCCTGCCCGGTACCGAGGGCACCGTGTTCTCTGGGCGCCTGCGGGGCGTCTCAGCTATCCGCCTGTCCGTGCTGACGGACGAGACCACCAGCCCCGAGCGGCAGCGTGAGGCCAACGAGCGCGCCGCGGAGATGCTGAACATCAGCTTTGGCGAGCGCGACGAACGCCGCGAGGCGGTCGACCTTGACGTGTCGGCCAGCAAGACCGCTCCGTGGGAACGTCCGGAGCTAGGTGTACTGACCCGTGAGGTTGGGAACGCGGCTGGCAGGTGGCTTGCCTGCGAGTGCGGTGTGTCCGCGGTGGTGATTGTAGGTGTGGAGCCAGGCGGGGTAGAAGCGTTCGGCGGCCCGCCGCAGCGGCCAGCCGTACGCAGCGGGCCAGGCGCAGGCGTCCGGTCTCGGTCAGCGGTGCGTTACGGTGTGGCATGAGGGCCTTTCTGGGTGCCGGTGCAGATGTCGCAATCCACACCGAGCCAGAAGGCCCTCACTCATTTCAAGATCACCACGCTGTGAGCCCTGTCACCAACCTCCGTGGTCAGTACATCTAGCCACCGGTTGAACTGATCCAGCGTCACCGTGTCTACATCCATCGCCATCTCATCTCTCTGCGACTTCTTGGCATCCGGAGCACTGCCCTCTCCGATCACCCGAAACACATCAACCACTCGAACGGGTGAACTAAAGCCATTCCGCTGTTGACCGAGTTGATCCGAGGTATCCCCCATGCCCCGCAAGCCCCGCCCCCCGTGCTCGGTCCCCGGGTGCCCCGAGCTGACCACGGGCGGACGCTGCTCGCGCCACCAGGCCGAGGCCGACGCGCAGCGAGGCACACCGGGCGGAAGCGCGTACGGCCCTCGCTGGCCCCGCATCCGTCGGGCCTACCTCTACGCCCATCCGTGGTGCGTGCTGTGTGCTCGCGTCGCCGTGGTCGCCGACCACTTCCCGGAGTCGCGTCGGTCGCTGGTCGCCCGAGGTGTGCCCGACCCGGACGCGTGGTCGCGTCTTCCTCCACTGTGTACGCAGTGTCACAGC
This sequence comes from Kitasatospora sp. NPDC088346, assembly GCF_044740765.1. NCBI lineage: Bacteria > Bacillati > Actinomycetota > Actinomycetes > Kitasatosporales > Streptomycetaceae > Kitasatospora > Kitasatospora sp. NPDC088346. Next base: position 1,924 of record NZ_JBIURH010000025.1, on the reverse strand, counting down.
CGTGAGACGGCCGTTCACCAGCCCGGAGGATGGGCCAGTGAGCGCGTTAAGCCTGTCCGAGGCCCTGACCTGCGGTGACACCCCAGGGGGGTGCCTCCCTCCCGGTGCCATAAGGCGCGGCAGGGAGGGAAAAGACTCTCGCCGCAACTGGACCCGTTTGCGCGGGTAGTTGACGACCAGATGTCGTCAACTCCCTTTCTTTATCTACCAATTGGGAGACCCACATATGGCACTGACCCTTGCCGAGTCCGCGAAGCTCTCGGAGAACGACCTCCAGCGGGGCGTCATCGAGACGTTCATTCAGCAGTCGCCGATCCTTGACCGGCTTCCGCTGATCAGCTTCGACGGCCCGGCCTACCAGTACAACGAGGAAGCCGCACTGCCCGGCGTCTCGTTCCGCGGTGTCTACGAGGCGTACCCGGAGTCCACGGGCGCGGTGAACCAGCGCACCGAGACACTGGCGATCCTCGGCGGTGACGCCGACGTGGACAAGTTCATTGCCACGACCCGGGGTGATCTGAACGACCAGCGCGCCATCCAGGAGACGATGAAGGTCAAGGCAGCGTCGATCCACTTCGCTGACCAGTTCTTCAACGGCGACACGATGGTCAACCCTCTCGGCTTCGACGGGCTCCGCAATCGGCTGATCGGACGTCAGGTAGTCGACGGAGCATCGGTCGGCCCGGTCGCCGGCGGCTACGACTTCTTCGACAAGCTCGACGCCCTGCTCTCCGCTGTACCGGGCCTGAACGGCAGCAACGGCGCGCTCTACATGAACGCCGCACTGATCGCCAAGGTCCGCTCCGGGTTCCGGCGGCTCGGCGGCTCCGAGCTGCTCACCGCACAGATCGACGGCAAGCACGTGACCATGTGGAACGGCGTCCCCATGTTGGAGCCCGGCCAGAAGCTCGACGGCACCGATGTCCTCCCGCTGACTGTTGGCACCGGCGGCAAGGAGACGGGTGACGTTTACGCCGTCCGGTTCGGCGGCTCCGAGGCCGAGGCCGGGGTCACGGGGCTGACCAACGGCGGCATCCAGGCCACCGACCTCGGCGAGGCCCACGACAAGCCCGTCTACCGCACCCGGGTCGAGTTCTACTGCGGCATAGCCATGTTCGGCGGCAAGGCGGCTGCCCGCCTCACCAATGCCCTCAACGGCTGAACCTGAGGGACCAAAACGGCCCCCGTCCCTTCCTCCCGCTGCGGGTGGTCGGGACGGGGGCCATTTGTGCTTGGTCAGCGGGTGGGGAAGCCGCGCCCCCATAGTTCCTCGACGTGTTCTGCAAAACGATCGAACATTCCGCCGTCCTGTGACCGGCGAAGGTGCATCATCGGAGAGTCGTGGCCAACCACCCGAGCCAGATGTGGAGTCACCAGGGCATCATTGTCGAATCGGAAGACCGAGAGACTCACGTGATTGGGTCCGTCATCGGGTGCGCTGAACCGAGCTTCGACACCCTCAACGCCGGAGAGCTTTTCGAGGTGCTCCAAGGTGATACGAATCCGGGTCGAGACAGTCAGCGCCACGCCTTCGATGCGCTCCCGCTGTCGAGTAGTGTCCGAGTCCGGGTCACCCAGGAGGAACCGGACCCTGCACCCGGCCTCTGCCTTGCGCCGTAGCGTCTGGTGTAGAGCGGGCTGCTCCAGCCACACGAAGTAGTTCGTGTAACCGGCCAGGAAGATGTCGTTTGTAGCATCGCCAATCAGCTGACCCCATACCGACGTTGGGCACGTTGAGCGGTACGGGTAGGCGGCGAACACCTCTCGGTCGTGTCCGGTCTTGATGTTCGCCCGGACAGCGTTGGGCCAGATCACTTGCTCATCAACCCCTAGAAGGCTCGTGAAGATCTTGCTGAGGGGCTGTCTGGCTGCGGGCCGGGCGGCCCCTTCTGGTTATGCGCTGGCGGGGGTGAGGTGCCAGGTG